>CAZRZM010000006.1:0-38975 GCA_964604575.1 uncultured Acetatifactor sp. | reverse complement strand
AATGAAGGGTTATTGTTAGACCATTAATTATCAAACAGAACAAAAGTTGATTGATTTTTTAATTGTTAACGAGTATAAATATATAAAAGTAAATTCTTCATATGGCATGTATGGGTGGATACTTGCGAAGTTTTATGATTTAAGCGAATAATTTTTATGATAAGTGTACAAAGAAAAGAAATTTAAAAATTATCAGGTATATAGAATGAGATAGGGCAAATGTGGAAAAACGATAACGATAGAGGCTGGAAATCAGAAAGATACTGTTTTCAGCCTTTAAGCATAAAAATAGTACCATTAGTCATAATGTAAAAAACGAAATTTGAACAAATGAGAATCGAAACATGGAGATTCAATTTCAGTCACGTTGGTTGGAGAGATGTATTAGAGATTATTTAGGTATTGAGAATAGGCCTATTACCAGGGATGATGTCCGTATCATTAAATACCTGCGTGTGAGTACGACACACGAATATCTGTTAGAATTTGGTAAAGGAGTGCTTCCTGAGAAATTTGAATTTTCAGATGCAGGGGACGAGTGGCTGTGTTGCTGTTTGTCTGACACAGCAAAATACCATAACATTGAAGAATTTATTGATATAGGCGGTTGGGGAAACATCCAGGAAATTTCTATAAAGGGGGAACTTCTTGAGAAAGAGAACTCGAATGGGCAGGGGGAGACATTGAGTCCTGCTGAGAGAGAACGGAGAAAGATTGAGTGGAAACAGGAGAAGAAAGTTATCGCACAGGCCATGCAGGATTTTAAGAGTAGTGTTAAAATATATGAAACTTGTGAAGCTAAGGAACATGCTTTCGAGGGATTTGTGTGGAATGAAGGCGGGATGTATGAATGGGATCATGGTATACTCTTTCCAGAGGATTTTGCTCATTTCACGAATCTGGAAGTAGTACGTTTGATGGGATGTGAGAGAGAAATTCACAGTCTGGCATTTCTGAAGATGTTATCCAGGCTTCGGGTATTGGAAGTCGGAGAGGTAAGACTTGGTACTCTTGATGGCTTAGAGAAACTTAGAGGGCTTGAAAAACTTTGCATATGGCCGGGTTAAGTATTTCATATTATCCAATAGTGTATGCTATATCAATAATGAAAAATGCATTATTGGGAAATTTAAGTACTTTTCCTCTGCTCTATTCATGCCGTTAAGATAGAAAGGAAAATAATTTTCATTTAGACAAACGGGTGTGATTGTGGTGTTATAGTAACAAGGCAAATAGGAATTGATATGTATCTAAGGAGGCTTTATGAAAAAACTGTTTACCGTCATCCGTCAGGGGAAGCTGGACGAGGTGACTCGCATTCTGGATAAGAACCCGGACCTGATCTCCTGCCTTGCCGTGGCCCCGCCAAAGAAGGATAACGGCCAGTCTCCGCTGATGGTGGCCATCAAGAGCGATAACGTGGAGGTAGCCAATCTGTTACTGGATCGGGGCGCAGATGTGAATTTTCAGGACGCGCCCACCCAGCCTCACAACGAATCGGTTCCAATTTGGTATTTTGCTGTTGGTCAGTGCTTTATGCGGGCGGGGGATCATGTGTCGGAGTTGCACAAGGAGCGTTCCAGGCAGTATTTTCTGCTGCTCCGCCGCCTGCTGAACATGGGGATGGATCCCAATCAGAAGGCGACCTCTGATTTATGGTCCTACAACGCATGGGAGTACGCCCTGAGCCAGTATGACTACTTCGCCCACGACTCTTGTCCCAGCTACTATGTGGAAGAGACCAAGACCCAAAATCGTCAGTTGCAGGAGATGCTCAAGGCGGTGTTGGACGAACTTCTGGTTCATGGGGTGGACATCCACGACTACGAGCTATCCGAGGAAACCAGGTATACGCCCGCCATTCTTCTGCGAAATCTGGAAAAGGGAAGGGAGCTTTTTGAAAATTTCTATGGCCTGGATCCGGAGGAACTGAAACCGCATACGTACATGTACCGAGGCAAGGAGCATACTGTCCCACCTACACCGGTGGAGGAATGGCGTCAGCGTTACGAGATCAAATGGCGGGAGCTAGAACCAGTTCTTCGCTCCTATTATGAGAAAACACTCTAAATTCAAATTGTGTAAGCACATAATTTAAGGATTCTGTTATCTGTTATAATTTATTATTAAATTCTTGGTTCCAATATTAGTACCACAATAAATGTTTACGCCCACGCCACAAGGGAAGCCTTGTAAAATAAGGAAAGTTAGTTGAAAAGATATACAAATTCCGTTCCCTCTTCGATTCCCATTTCTTTAGTAACATACGCTAAAATTTTTCTACTAACTCTGAGGGGACAGTTCCTTTGTCTTGAAAGTCTTATCAATCGCCTCATAGGTCTCCATGATATATGCTGCCTAACTTTTTATCCGAAAGCCTGATTCATGCTCTTCCAGAGGGATATCCTTTCTGTCAATTCTATCTATCATAACATAGGTTCCCTGCTGAATCATGGTTAGCATTCTGTTAATCTGTTCCATGCTTCCCTGAATCTCCATCTCTACACTGCCGTCCCACACATTTCGTACCCATCCGGTAATTCCCAGACTGTTTGCTGCATGTTCCGCCCGATACCGGAATCCTACTCCCTGCACTTGTCCCCATATGCGCATGTATTGTCGTATCATATCC
The DNA here is from genome assembly GCA_964604575.1 of uncultured Acetatifactor sp. Taxonomy (GTDB): domain Bacteria; phylum Bacillota; class Clostridia; order Lachnospirales; family Lachnospiraceae; genus Acetatifactor. Next base: position 36,343 of record CAZRZM010000006.1, on the reverse strand, counting down.
TGTTTATCCATATTTGCCTTTCTCTGACAACGTTCTGAGTTTAATGACCTTGACACTATTCTATTAATAAAAGTTCTTTTTTCAATTTACAAAATACCGTACGATTACTCTAGCACAAAGTTATGGATTTTTCAATTTCTGCGAATCTTGTTTTTATGTCATTGTTACAATCTGATGGATTAGACAAATTTCTTTGATATAAAAGGATAGAAAAATGTGATGTTTAATAGTGATAGAAATAAGAGTGTGATTGTGGTATTATAGTAATGATGCTTTTAATGTCGTTGTCAGAAAAAATGAAAGAATATCTACAATTTGAAAACAATTATACAAGGTATGCTTTTCGAAGCTGAAACATATCCCATAGACGGAACAATGGCAGAAGAAATGAAATCACATCTTTCAGCAGAGTGACAGTTTCCGGTTTATCTAATCCACATCATCACTTGACAAGCCCTATTACAAGTAGAAAGTTTGTGGGATATAGTCTGCAAGGAGGAGTAACTGCAGAAAATATTGAGCATGATAAAGAAAGCACCATTTCTTGTTATGGGAGAAAAATCTTTATCATTGGTACAAGTATACATAAATGGATTTATAAATGCATATAACACGATATATGGTGATAACGTGTATGTTTTTTTCCGGGGTTTGAGGAATGGATTAACAATAAAATAGGATTACATATATAATTTGGAAGAGTATACAAGTTATAATGGAAAAGACTCTGCTGTAGACGCATTGGATGACAGTGACGAAGATATTTATTTTGGCGTAAACGGATTTGAAGATAAGAAGTAAATGTAACATAGACTACAGAAAGGGATATTTTCGATGGAAAACATATGTGTTGGTCTGTTGGCGCATGTGGATGCGGGTAAGACCACGCTGGCGGAAGGAATTTTATATACAAGCGGAAAAACACGTTCTCTGGGCAGAGTAGACCACAAGGATGCTTTTTTGGATAACAATGCCCTGGAGCGGGAGAGAGGCATCACCATATTTTCCAAACAGGCACAGGTAACGTTGGGTAATCTGGAGATTACGCTGCTGGATACGCCGGGACATGTGGATTTCTCGGCGGAGATGGAGCGTACTCTGCAGGTACTGGACTACGCCGTTCTGGTTATCAGCGGAGCGGACGGTGTACAAGGGCATGTACAGACACTGTGGCGACTGTTAAAGAGGTACGGTATTCCTGTTTTTTTGTTTATCAATAAGATGGACCAGGAGGGAACGGATAAAGAGAAGCTGCTTAAGGAACTGCAGACCCGGCTGGACGAGCGTTGTATTCTCTGTGGGGCGGAAGCGGAACGTGATGGACGTGAGAACTTTTTGGATACGGCTGCCATGTGCAGTGAGAGGCTGATGGAGGAATATCTGGAAACTGGGGAACTGTCAGACAGAAGTGTTGCGGAGGCGATTGCGGACAGGCATCTGTTTCCTTGCTATTTTGGCTCGGCGTTGAAGCTCTGGGGAGTGGAGGAACTGTTGCAGGGGATACAGGAAAAGGCGCTGTGTCCCGATTATCCCGATGTGTTTGGCGCAAGAGTATTCAAAATAGCAAGGGATAATAACGGAAACCGTCTGACCTATTTGAAGGTGACCGGAGGATGTCTGCGGGTTAAGATGCCTGTGGACAATCAGGAAAAAGCAGACCAGCTTCGTATTTACGAAGGCGCGCAGTATCGTACTGTGGAGGAGGTGCCTGCGGGAGGCATCTGTGCAGTGACTGGCTTGAAACAGACTTATTCCGGTCAGGGACTGGGTATGGAGACGGAAAACGAACTTCCCATACTGGAACCTGTATTGACTTATCAGTTGTTGCTGCCGGAGGGGACGCAGATTACCCAGGCACTGGGATGGCTGCGCCAGCTGGAGGAAGAGGAGCCGCTGCTTCATATTGTGTGGAAGGAGGCTGTGCAGGAAATCCATGTGCAGGTCATGGGTGAGGTGCAGACTGAGATTATCAAAAGGATTCTGGCGGAACGTTTTGGGCTGGAAGTGGAATTTGGCAGAGGAAGTATTGTCTATAAGGAAACCATTGCGGAACCCATAGTTGGTATCGGGCATTTTGAACCGCTGCGCCATTATGCGGAGGTACATCTTCTGCTGGAGCCGGGGGAGAGGGGCAGCGGTCTGCAGTTTGCCTCTCTGTGCAGTGAGGATATTCTGGACAAAAACTGGCAGCGTCTTGTTATGACCCATCTGGAGGAAAAGAAGCATCCGGGAGTACTGGTGGGAGCGGAAATCACGGATATGCGTATTGTGCTTCTGGCAGGGCGGGCCAATCAGAAGCATACGGAAGGCGGCGATTTCCGGCAGGCGACTTACCGCGCAGTGAGACAGGGACTGCGGAGGGGCAGAAGTATTCTGCTGGAGCCGGTATTTTCTTTTTCTCTGGAGCTGCCTACGGAAATGCTGGGAAGAGCCATGTCGGATGTGCAGAGGATGTGCGGAACCTTTGAAAATCCCAGAACGGAAGGCGAGAGGAGTATTCTGCGGGGCAGGGCGCCTGTGGCAACCATGCAGGACTATCAGCGGGAAGTGAATGTATACACCAGAGGCAGGGGCAGGCTTTCCTGCGTGGTGGATGGCTATGAACCCTGTCATAATGCCGAGGAAGTGATTGCAGAGAGAGGATATGACCCTGAGGGGGATTTGGAGAATCCCACCGGCTCCGTTTTCTGTGCCCATGGAGCCGGATTTGTAGTGGATTTTGACCGGGTGGAGGAGTATGCCCATGTGGAAAACAGATGGCGTCCCCGGAAGGATGAAGCAGATTCTTATAATGACAGGGATGCGGGCATAGATGGAGACTGGGCAGATGCTCTGGCGAATAGGACAAGCATGGAAAAAATGGGTGGGAGAGGGCAAAGTACTTTTCAGAATTACATTACCCAGGAAGAGATTGATGAGATTTTTGGACGTACCTATGGCAAAAAAGCAGAAGATTCCAACCGTTACCGCCGTTATCACCGAACCGGGGAGCGGAAGAGGAACCGTTATTCCGGGGATGGCGCCGCACAAGAAAAGGAAAACACTGCCGGAGACGGTATTGCAGGCAGGAACAAAGATGCGTTTCACCCGGGGAGCAGAAAAGAGGAATATCTGCTGGTGGACGGGTACAACATTATTTTTGCATGGAAGGAGCTTAAGGAACTGGCAGCCCGCAATATAGACAGTGCCAGGGACAGGCTCATGGATATTATGAGTAATTATCAGGGGTATCTGGGCAGTACGCTGATTCTGGTATTTGATGCCTATAAGGTAAAGGGGAATCCCGGTTCCATCGAGAAGTACCACAACATTTATGTGGTCTATACAAAGGAGGCGGAAACTGCGGACCAGTATATTGAGAAGACAGTGCATGAGATTGGGCATAAATACCGTGTGACGGTAGCAACGTCAGATGCGCTGGAACAGATGATTATCTGGGGAAGCGGCGCGACCCGCATGTCCGCAGGAGGACTTCTGGAGGCGGTGGAACAGGCACAGACGCAGATGCGGGAGGAGTATCTGGAGAAAGAACAGAGGATACATTACACGCCTTTTGCGTGACAGCTCGTATCTGCGCCAAGTCACGCTGTAGGATTACAGTCATTCCTATTCAGACGCGCTCCCGCTTGGATGCAAACGTAACGGACACATAAGGCACCAGAGTACGGTGCCTAAGTGCCGACGTCTGCATACAGTCTTCATAGGAACAACTGTAATCCTACGGCATGACTTGGCGCAGGGCGGGAAGGATACCATTTTATGGAGAAATAGATGGGAGAGATGATTGCGTGGAGCCGGATTTTATGATAGAATCAAGGATATTTGGACAAGAATGGGGGGTTTTTAATGTTACATTTGTGGATTGTTTCTGAGAGATACCAGTCTCTTCTTGCATTTGTGGGGATTTTGTTTGCATTTGTGGCGACAGTGGTTGCTACAGCAAAGTTTGGTGATTATCTGCCCAAGGATGCGGGCAGGGAGTTTGCCCATGATGGGAAGAAGTCGGCAGGCAAGCCCCGTGGTGCAGGCATTATTTTTGTGGTGGCATTTGCAGTGGCAGCAGTGCTTTTTGTACCCATGAATGCAGAACGGATTATCTATCTGCTGTTAATTATTATTTCTATGATGACAGGATTTCTGGATGATGCTTCCAAGACTCCCTGGGGAGAATATAAGAAGGGATTTTTGGACTTATGTGTGGCGGCTCTGGTGGCGCTTACTTTTTTGAAATATAATTCCAATGTAGTGACGCTGGCCCTTTTTGGAGTGAGTTTCACGCTGCCTCGCGCCTTGTTTGCTCTTTTAACCATTGTGCTGGTATGGACATCCGTAAATGTCACAAACTGCTCGGATGGTGTGGACGGTTTGTCCGGCACCCTTACCATTATTACCATTATGACAATTTACTGTGTGAACCGGATTTTGAATAAGGGAGAAAATTTTTCTTTTCTGATTCTGCTGTTTGCCGTCTGTATTCTGGGCTATCTGTGGTACAATGCCACTCCCAGCAGGCTTTTGATGGGGGATGCAGGTTCCAGGGCAATGGGACTGTTTATCAGTATTGCTATTTTAAAAACAGGTTGTCCTTTTTTGTATATTCCGGTGGCACTGGTACTGATTCTGGACGGCGGACTGGGACTTTTGAAGGTATCTCTCCTGCGATTCCTTAAAATTCATATTCTGAAGGATGTCAGGACACCTCTGCACGACCATGTGCGTAAGGTCTGGGACTGGTCCAACACACAGACGGTGTTCCGTTTTGCCATTATTCAGATTATTCTGGCGGCGGCAGTGATTTATGGAATCAGAGTGTAATGATACAGATTTGCAATAAAAGCACGCAAAGGCGGGATTATTTTATGTATGATGAATTGACACCAAGTGATATTAAAAAGATGGAAGAAGAAATAGAGTACCGCAAGCTGGTGGTGCGTCCCCAGGCTCTGGAGGAGGTCAAGACGGCGAGGGCACATGGAGATTTGAGCGAGAATTTTGAATACCATGCGGCGAAAAAGGTGAAAAACCAGAATGAAAGCCGTATCCGTTACCTGGAGCGTATGATTAAGACGGCAAAGATAATATCGGAGGATTCGGCGGAGGACGAAATAGGAATCAACAATACGGTAGTGGTGGAATTTGTGGATGACGGTTCCAGAGAGACTTACCGCATTGTGACTACGGTGCGCGGTAATTCTCTGGAGGGACTTATCAGCAATGAATCGCCCATGGGAAAAGCCCTGCTTGGCAAAAAGGTGGGGGAAACCGCCCATGTGCAGGTGAACGATGCGGTAGGCTATGATGTGCGTATTGTGAGCTTTGAAAATACGGTGGATGATGGTACGGATAAACTGAGGAGTTTTTAGAATATGAAAGATTATCTGCTTTTTGATTTGGATGGAACATTGACAGACCCTAAGATAGGAATTACTACCTGCGTACAGTATGCGCTGCATTCCATGGGGATTGAGGAACCGGATTTGGACAGGCTGGAGCCCTTTATCGGCCCGCCTCTAAGAGACAGTTTTATGCAGTTTTATGGGATGGATGAGGCACAGGCACAAGAAGCCGTTGCTAAATATAGAGAGCGTTTTCAGGATGTAGGTATTTTTGAAAATGAGATTTATCCCGGAACTGACAGAATGCTTGCCAGACTGCGGGCTGAGGGCTTACATCTGGCGGTGGCATCCAGCAAACCCACTGTTTTTGTAAAACGGATACTGGAGCATTTTCATATCAGCCAGTATTTTGAGGTGGTTGTGGGCAGTGAACTGGACGGAACGCGCTCCAATAAAAGTGAGGTGGTACAGGAAGCGCTGCGTCAGTTATTTTATGGGGAAAAAGTGCAGACGGACAGGGTATATATGATTGGTGATACCAAATATGATGTGGAGGGTGCACATGCCTGGAGCATTGAAAGTGTGGGTGTGGCTTACGGCTATGGAGGTATGGAGGAGTTAAAGGCTGCCAAATCCGATTACATTGTTACATCCGTTGCGCAGTTAGAGAATTTTCTGCTGCGAACTTTGAAAGAAAAAGAGGAGCAGACTGGGGTGCCTGAAAAAGTGTGGAGAGTACTCTATCTGCTTCTATTGTTTTATGTGGTACGTGTTCTTGCGGTTTTTGGGGTCTCTCTTCTGCTGGATTTGTTTGGCAAATTTGGCCTGCTTGGCAGAATACTGCCGGGACAGCTTGCAGGTATGTTTGTGACAATGGAGCAGGGAGCAGTAACCGGATATACGGACAACGGAGCGGTGGTGGTAAGTATCATTGCTTATTCTCTTGGAGGGCTGGCGGTTTTGGGTAAGGTGCGAAAATTGATTGCCGCCACATGGGAGGATGTGAAGCTTTCTCATCTGCGCCCGGAACCAAAGAGTAATTATGTGCTGCTGGCAGGAGCCACGGTGGGAAGTGTGCTGGGAGTGAATCTGTTGTTTCGTCTGTCGGGGATGCTGGGTGTTTCCGGGGCGTACAATGCTTTTGCACAGTCCAATGCGGGGGTGTCTTTTTTGCTGGGACTTGTCTGTTATGGTGTGGTTACACCTGTCGCTGAGGAACTGGTATTCCGTGGGGGTATCTATAACTATCTGCGCCATTACACGGCAGTGCTGCCTGCTATTGTGATATCTGCTCTTATTTTTGGGGTCTATCATATGAATCCGGTGCAGGGAATTTATGCCTTTGTGATGGGATGCCTGATGGCATATGGATATGAGTATTTTGGGAGTTTTCTTGTGCCGGTGGCGATTCATGTTCTGGCGAATCTGCTGGCATGGGTGGTGCCCATAAGTACCGTTTCCGGCACTGCGGGATGGATGACGTGCGTGCTCTGTCTGCTGGTGGGAGGCTTATGTGTCTGGGGGCTGCACAGACAGAAAAATGTGTGGTAATAATCAGTGGAACCATATTGGACGATAATTGGGGCGGAGTCGTTTCGGCGGCACCGCCTTTTGCATTAAAAATTTTCCCGGATGTGCCAGTATCTTCGCCATTATAAGATTTCGACGGTAAATATCTGATAAAATCATATCTAATACATCAATTATTCCTGATTTTTTTGACATAGAAGAATTGTATCTTTCCAGTCTGCAAAATGATATTTTCATACTGTGCATGCTGCATATATTTATGTACATGAGGCAAAATCGGCAAAGCAGGAGGTGACAAAGGTCAGTATAGTAAAGATAAATTTTACAGCATGCGGATGGGAAAGTGCAAGATAGATTTTGTTATTGTAAAAGTGGATTTATTGTCGAAGGAGGAAACAAACAATGAAAAACAAAATGAAAAAATTGGCAGCAATGATGCTGGTGGCAGTGGCTCTGTGTGGAAGTGCACTGACGACGCAGGCGGCGGTGTATAGGGGATGCGGACATCCGAGTACAACATTTTCCCAAGAGGATGTTAAAGAGTTTTACAGTACACACGAGATTATCCAGGCTGGCGGCACCCGTACTTGTACGATTTGGAAAGTAACCACAAAGAGAATTGTGAGATGTACCAGTTGTCACACAATCCTTCATGAGGAAACAGTCGGTGTAAGATATGAACATTCCATGAGTCACTAAGGAGTAAGGGGTGTCGGCGTAATGCCGCCGCCCCTATATATATTGCAGATTTTTGACCTAATATATTGTGTGTAAGGAGGAAACGCATGAAAAAAAAGATACTGGCAGCAGTGCTGGCAGCGCTTTTGACGCTGTGCGCCTGCAGTGGAACAAAACAGAATGAGGAGCATGGACAGGATATAGGGGAGGAACTACAGGCTGTCAGTAGCGCCGGACTGGACTGGCAGATAACGGAGAGGAAGCTGCCTGCCATGGCGGAGCCGGACAACATGCCGGAGGGGACATGGGTGAATGAAATTCTTTGTGAAATGGCAGGGGAAACCATATACGGACTGGGAGGCATTACCGGAAGAGAGGATGACGACATCCTGTACGATGTAGGTTATGTGGTGGAAAAAATGGAGTATCCCTATGAAAAATGGGAGATTTGTACATACAAGGGAGTGGATGAGTGGCTGGAAGGTGAGCGCTGCAGTCTCTGGTATTATCCGTGGGCGACGGCACTGTCCGAGGATGGCACACTCTCCATGCTGTTTGACGGGGCCAAATACACCTATCTGTGCCGGTGGAAGGATGGGGAGTATTCTCTATCGGAACCGTTGTCAGAGGATGAAAAAGGTTTGGGAAATTTCAATTTTGGAGAAACCTTCATGATAAAAGATATGCTTGTGTATGAGAATGGAGATATCCATTTGGCAAATACCACGCCGTTTGCGATAAACACAAATGGAAAATTTCTCTCCGAGGTGGAATGGGGAGGAGGGTACGGATATGTGTCCGCTACAGAGAGGTTAACTGTGTGTCGGGAGGCTGCCGGAACTGTTTTGTGTGTGCAGGAAAATCCTTTTATCAGCGTTAAATCTTCTCCGGACGGTACTCTTGTCAGGGATTTTATCTATCTGTTTGGAAACACTTCTGACGGCAGTTTTTATGTGCAGAACTGGGAAGAGAACCAGCCGCAGCTAATTGACGATACCGTTACCATGGAGGAGGATGACAGAATTGTATGGATATCGGAAAACAGTGGCTATCTCTGTAATAGGACAAGGATATGGAAGTTTGAGACGGGTACCGGACTGGTGCAGGAAGCGGTAGTTCTTCCGGATTATGGGTACGTGATTGACAAGATACTGGACTGTCGGATGGGAAATGACGGTAAACTGGTGCTTCTGGTTTCGGTGGATGGGCAGAAGCTGCTGCTGGAACTGGAAGGAGAGGTAAATGGGGGGAAGACCATAATGGAGCTGGCAGTCCATTATCCGGATGCGGTGCTGAGGCGGGCAGTAATCCGTTTCAACCGTTCCAACAAAGAATATGCAGTGGAAATAAGGCAGGCGGAAAAGGGAGAAACAGAGGCAGATTTCCGTACAAGGATACAGGCGGAGCTGGCTGCGGGGAAAGGACCGGATCTTCTGTCGGATGATGCCATTGCGGACATGGAGATGATGGCAGGAAAGGGGCAGGTGCTGGAACTCACAGAGTTTTTTGAAGAGGAGGATATGCTGCCCAATGTATGGCAGTGCGGAAAAGTGGGAACGGATTTATATGCGGTTCCCTATACCTATAGTATACAGACACTGATTACCACGAAAGAGATGGCGGGGGGACGTACCGGCTGGACGGTGGAGGAGCTGGTGGAGTGTGTCCGGAAAAGCGGTGTGGAGCAGTTCTGTTCCAGTTTTGAAGGAGATACCCTGTTCTGGCATTTATGCGGCGGTGACGGCATTGATACGGACATTATGGACTGGGAGAATAAAACCTGCCATTTTGACAGCATGCAGGCTAAGGAGCTTCTGGAGTTTGCAGGGAAGTACAGCGGGGAAACAGACTATGTCATGAGTGACATCAAACTACTGGAAGGGGAGAGCTTTGTAACATGGGGATTAATGATAATGCCGCAAGATTTCAGCAGCAGAATCTGTAAATATCAGGACAGTCAGGTGTATATAGGTTATCCCACGGTAGACGGCGGGAGCGGGCATATTTTAGACCCCGACATGGTGGCAGTAAATTCGGTGACAGAGCATAAGGACGGGGCGGCGGCTTTTGTGCAGTACCTGGTATCGGAAGAGTGGCAGGAATATATGGCAGAGAGTGTGTGCGGGTTCAAGACGGAAATGAAATTTCCTGTCCGCAGACAGGCCCTGGAGCATTTGTATGGATATCTACTGAATGTGCCGCCGGAGGAAGGGGAGAAAGAAGATGAAAACGCAGTTTATTATGAATATACAGAGAGTGTCATCATCGGGGATTATGAATTTCCCACACTGCCCTTTACGGAAGAAAATGTAGGGCAGATGCGCACAGTGATAGAAACAGCAAGTTCCAGAAGGGCGGGCTCATTAACCATACTTGATATTATCACGGAGGAGACAGAAGGCTTTTTTGCAGGAAACAAGAGTGCGGATGAAGTGCTGTCTGTCCTGCAGAACCGGATACAGCTTTATTTGGACGAGAGAAATTAGAGTATTCCGATACCTTGTAAGAGATGATTCTCTGTTTTGACATGGAATTGTATCTTTCCGGTCTGCAAAATGATATTTTCATACTGTGCGTGCTGCATATATTTATGTACATGCGGCAAAATCAGCAAGAACGGGGGTGATAGGGGTTAGTATAGTAAAAATAGATTTTACAGTATGCAGATGGGAAAGTACAAGATAGATTTTGTTTATTGTGAAAAGTGGATTTATTGTCAAAGGAGAAAATTTATGACAAAGAGTATATTGGCAGCAGGGCTGGCAGTCCTTGTGATACTGTGCGCCTGCAGCGGAATAGAACAAAATGGAGGGCAGGAACCAGATATAGAGGGGAAGCTGCAGGCTGAAGGAAGTGTCGGACTAAACTGGCAGATAACAGAGACAAAACTGCCTGCAATGGCGGAGCCTGACAACATGCCGGAGGGGACATGGATGGATGAAATCTTTTGCGGAATGGCAGGGGAAACCATATACGGACTGGGAGGCGTCACCGTAAGGGAGAGTGAAGACCGTCTGTATCATGTAGGTTATGTGGTGGAAAAAATGGAATATCCCTATGAAAAATGGGATATCTGTATGTATAAGGGTATAGATGAGTGGCTGGAGAATGAAAGCTGTACTCTCTGGGGGTATCCCTGGTCGATTGTACTGTCCCGGGACGGCACGCTCTCCATGCTGCTTGACGGGGAGGAGAGTACATGGCTGTGCCGGTGGAAGGATGGTGAGGATTCCTGGAGGCTTTTGTCAGACAGTAAATACTATATTCCTACGATTACGAAGGAGGACTTGAACGATGATGGGATAAAGGATATGTTTGTGGATGTGGAAGGGAATATTTATTTCGCAAACTTCAATGGCAGCACCGGTAAGGATGGTGTGAAGGATGTTACCTGTCTGTTTGCAGAGCAGGCAGAGACTGGCGGGATAGGGAAAAGCATTGCGGGAGCTGGAACAGTTCTGTATCTGCAGGAAAACCCCTATGTCAGTCCTGAATATTTTACGGACGGTACGATTTTCAGGGATTTCTATTTATATATGTTTGGAAATACCCCTGACGGCGGATTTTATATACAGGACTGTGAAAAGAACGAAGCGCAGTTAATCGACGATACCATCACCATGGAGGAGGGGGACAAAGCAGTATGGGAGTCCATGAACAGTGGATATCTATGCAACAGCACAAGGATATGGAAATTTGAGACGGACACCGGACTGGTGCAGGAGGCGGTATATCTCCCCGACTATGGATATCTGGTTGACAGGGTACTGGACTGCCGGATGACAGAGGATGAGAAACTGGTTCTGCTGGTTTTGGCGGAGGGCAGGCATATGCTGCTGGAACTGGACGGTGATGTAAACGCCGGAAAGACCACAATAGAACTGGCAGTCTGTGCACCGGATGCGGTGTTGAAGCAGGCGGTAGTCCGTTTTAACCGTCAGAACAAGGAATATATGGTGGAATTGAGAACGGCTGAGGATGGGGAGACAAAGGCTGATTTTGTCACGAGGATACAGGCACAACTGGCTGCCGGAGCAGGACCGGACCTTCTGGCAGATGACGTCATTGCGGATATGGAGGCAATGGCAGGAAAGAAGCAGCTTATGGAACTCACAGAGTTTTTCGGGGAAGAGGATATGTTGTCTAATGTGTGGGAGTGTGGCAAAGTGGGGGATGATTTATATGCGGTCCCCTATACCTATTCCATACAGACATTGGTTACCACGAAAGAGATGGCAGGAGACCGCACCGGATGGACGGCGGAGGAACTGATGCAGTGTGTCCGGGCAAGCGGTGTGAAACAGTTCTGTTCCAGCTTTGGGGGAGATACCATGTTCTGGCATTTATGCGGCGGGGATGGCATTGACACGGACATTATGGACTGGGAGAATGGAATCTGCCATTTTGACAGCAGACAGGCCAGGGAACTGCTGGAGTTTGCGGCGGAGTATAATGGGGAGGTAGACTATGTCATGAATGATATCAAGGTGCTGGAAGGAGATAGCTTTGCAGGATGGGGGCAAATGTATTCACCTGCAAGTTTCAGCAGCATGATTTGTGTATACCAGGACGGTCAGGTGTATATAGGGTATCCTACAGCAGAGGGCGGCAGCGGACACATTCTTGACCCCGACATGGTGGCGTTGAACCCGGCGACAGAGCATGGGACCGGGGCTGTGGATTTTTTACAGTATCTGGTGTCAGAAGACATTCAGGAATACATGGCGGAGAAATTGTGCAATGTAGGTCATGGAATATCCTTTCCCGTCCGCAGGGCGGCGTTGGAGCATCTGTATGAATATCTGCTGAATGTGCCGCCGGAGGACGAGGAAGAAGCTGCAGCAGAGGAGGAAATGATTTATTATGAATATGGTATCGGAACTGCAATTGGCGATTATGAATTTCTGCAGATGCCCTTTACGGAGGAGAATGTAGGACAGATGCGCAGGGTGATAGAGACGGCAAGCCCCAGACGGTCAGGTTCCTTAACAATATACGATATTATCTCCGAAGAGACAGAAAGCTTTTTTAAAGGAAACAAAAGTGCAGAAGAAGTATTAGCCGTTGTGCAGAACCGGATACAGCTTTATCTGGACGAGAAGGCTGAAAATTAAAATGCCGTTTACGCGGCGGAATGTGAGGAAAAATAAAAAATTTATATACTGAATTGTTTGGAATCAATGATTTGCGAGAGATAATTCGATGTAATATCTGTGAATAAACCTGCAAAACACACAATAGACGAATTATCTGACAATTTACAATAAAATACCTGTTTACAACTTAGAAAAAATGGTGTATAGTATGAAAAGGTCGCAAAGGAGCGAGTGAAAAGTTCCTTTGCGACCTTTTTTTGATTAAAATGGATATTGTCAAAACGAAAATGAGATTTTCAGAATGTTTTGCAGACAGTTTAAAAGAATCAGAAGCGGAAAGGAGAACTATAATGTTTGATGTGAAAAATAATCTTCCGAAAGCTCCTCTATATCGGGAAGCCTTTGAGCATGACAACTGTGGTATCGGCGCCTGCGTGAATATCAATGGCAGGAAAACGCGCGCTACAGTGGAAAATGCCCTTAAGATTGTAGAGAATCTGGAGCACAGAGCCGGTAAAGATGCAGAGGGAAAGACAGGTGACGGTGTGGGTATTCTGACACAGATACCCCATAATTTCTTTGCCAGAGTGACAAAACCTCTTGGAATGGAACTGGGAGGAGAGAGGGAGTATGGTATTGGCATGTTCTTCTTTCCCCAGGAGGAGCTTCGCAGAAACCAGGCGAAGAAAATGTTTGAAATTATTGTGGAAAAAGAAGGGCTGGAATTTTTGGGATGGCGGGAAGTGCCTACGTTTCCCAATGTACTGGGACACAAGGCAGTGGAATGTATGCCCTATATTATGCAGGGATTTGTAAAAAAACCCGCAGATGTGGATAAAGGTCTTCCCTTTGACAGAAGACTCTATATTGCAAGGCGTGTATTTGAACAGTCCACGGATGATACCTATGTGGTATCTTTGTCCAGCAGGACCATTGTATATAAAGGAATGTTTCTGGTGGGACAGCTCAGAACTTTCTTTGCAGATTTGCAGAGCAAAGATTTTGAGTCTGCCATTGCCATGGTGCATTCCCGGTTTTCCACCAATACCAATCCAAGCTGGGAGAGAGCCCATCCCAACCGCTTCATGGTACACAACGGAGAGATAAACACCATCCGGGGCAACGCGGACAAGATGCTTGCCCGCGAGGAGGTTATGGAATCGGAGCATTTGAAAGGGCAGTTACATAAGGTGCTTCCCGCCATCAACAAAACCGGTTCGGACTCCGCGATGCTGGACAATACCCTGGAATTTCTGGTGATGAGCGGCATGGAGCTTCCTCTTGCGGTGATGATTACCATTCCGGAGCCATGGGCAAACAACAAGGCAATGTCCCAGACCAAGAGGGACTTCTATCAGTATTATGCCACCATGATGGAGCCGTGGGACGGCCCTGCATCTATTTTGTTTTCTGACGGAGATATTATGGGGGCGGTGTTGGACCGCAACGGTCTGCGTCCTTCCCGCTATATGATTACAGAGGATGATACGCTGATTCTGTCTTCCGAGGTGGGGGTTTTGGATATTGACCCTGCCAAAATTAAAGTAAAAGAAAGACTGCGTCCCGGAAAAATGCTGTTGGTGGATACGGTACAGGGAAAGGTCATTGATGATGAGCAGTTGAAGGAGACTTATGCTGCAAAACAGCCTTATGGCGAGTGGCTGGATAATAATCTGGTAGAGCTGCGCAACCTTACAATTCCCAACCAGAGAGTGCCGGAATATACGGACGAAGAGCGTCAGAGAATGCAGAAAGCATTTGGTTATACCTACGATGAATTGAAGACCAGCATTCTCCCTATGGCAAAAAACGGTGGAGAAGCCATTGCCGCCATGGGTGTGGATACGCCGCTTCCGGTTCTCAGTAAGAGCCACCATCCGCTTTTCCATTATTTTAAACAGTTGTTTGCCCAGGTAACCAATCCCCCTATTGATGCTATCCGGGAGGAGATAGTGACCTCCACAACCGTTTATATCGGAGAAGAGGGAAATATTCTGGAAGAAACACCGAAAAACTGTAATATGTTGAAGGTCAACAATCCTATTTTAACCAATACGGATATTTTAAAAATTAAAAATATGAAAGTGGATGGCTTCAAGGTAGAAGTTGTCCCCATTACTTATTATAAAAACACCAGTCTGGAGCGGGCTATTGACCGTCTCTTTGTGGAGGCTGACCGTGCATACAGAGATGGGGTAAATGTACTGATTCTTTCCGACCGTGGTGTGGATGAGAACCATGTGGCAATTCCCTCCCTGCTTGCAGTATCTGCACTGAACCAGTATCTGGTGCGCACCAAAAAGAGAACCAGGGTTGCGCTGATACTGGAGTCCGGGGAGCCCAGAGAAGTGCACCATTTTGCAACGCTGCTGGGTTATGGCGCCTGCGCCATTAATCCTTATCTCGCCCAGGAATCCATTAAGGAGCTGATTGACAATCATATGTTGGATAAGGATTATTATGCGGCAGTGGATGATTATAACAATGCAGTTCTCCATGGAATTGTAAAAATTGCATCCAAGATGGGTATCAGTACCATCCAGTCTTATCAGGGTTCCCAGATTTTTGAGGCGATTGGTATCTCTCCCGATGTGATTAACAAATATTTTGGCACTACGGTGAGCCGCATTGGCGGTATCACTTTAAAAGATATTGAGAAGCAGGTGGATGAATTGCACTCCCAGGCATTCGACCCGCTGGGGCTTGGAAATGATTTGACTCTGGACAGTCCGGGACATCACAAGATGAGAAGCGGCGGAGACGAGCATCTCTATAATCCGGCGACCATCCATATGCTGCAGGAGGCCACAAAACGCGGCGATTACGAGATGTTCAAACAGTATACTGCAATGGTGAATGATGAGGAATCTGTGAAAAACCTGCGCGGACTGATGGATTTCAGGTTCCCTGAGGAAGGTGTGCCTCTGGAGGAAGTGGAGCCGGTGGAGTCCATTGTAACCAGATTTAAAACCGGAGCCATGTCCTACGGCTCCATATCCAAAGAGGCACATGAAACTATGGCGATTGCCATGAACAGACTTCATGGCAAAAGTAACTCCGGCGAAGGCGGAGAGGATTTGGAGCGACTGACTGTGGGACCGGACGGACTGGACCGCTGTTCTGCCATCAAACAGGTTGCCAGCGGACGCTTCGGTGTAACCAGCCGTTATCTTGTCAGTGCCAGGGAAATACAGATTAAGATGGCGCAGGGGGCAAAGCCCGGAGAGGGCGGGCATCTTCCCGGAGGAAAGGTATATCCATGGATTGCCAGGACCAGACATTCCACTCCCGGTGTGTCCCTGATTTCCCCGCCGCCCCACCATGATATTTATTCCATTGAGGATTTGGCACAGTTGATATATGATTTGAAAAATGCCAACACAGATGCCCGTATTTCTGTAAAGCTGGTGTCTGAGGCAGGTGTGGGAACGGTAGCGGCAGGTGTTGCAAAGGCAGGAGCCCAGGTAATTCTGGTGTCAGGATATGACGGCGGTACCGGGGCGGCGCCCAGAAATTCCATTCACAATGCAGGTCTTCCCTGGGAGCTTGGTCTGGCGGAAACCCATCAGACCCTGATTATGAACGGTCTGCGCAACAAAGTGCGCATTGAGACGGATGGAAAGCTTATGAGTGGACGTGATGTGGCAATCGCTGCAATACTGGGAGCGGAGGAGTTTGGTTTTGCAACAGCTCCCCTGGTAACTATGGGATGTGTCATGATGAGGGTATGTAATCTGGATACCTGTCCGGTGGGTGTGGCAACCCAGAACCCGGAGCTGCGCAAGAATTTCCGGGGTAAACCGGAATATGTAGAGAATTTCATGCGTTTTATTGCAAGAGAACTGCGGGAATATATGGCTCGTTTGGGTGTGCGCACAGTGGATGAACTGGTGGGCAGAACGGATTTATTGAAAGTAAAGAAAAATCTGACTCCGAGACAGAAAGAGGTTGATTTGACACAGATTCTTGCCAATCCTTATGAGAATACAGAGGAAAAAGTTACTTTTGACCCGAAGCAGGTATATGATTTTGAACTGGAAAAAACGCTGGATGAAAAGGTATTGTTAAAGCAGTTGGGCAAAGCCATTGACGCAGGAGTACCAAGAAGTATTGAAGTAGATGTGTCCAATACGGACCGCGCTTTCGGTACAATATTGGGAAGTGAAATTACCAGGAAGCTTGGCGATGATGTGGAGGAGGATACTTACCGCGTACTGTGTAACGGTGCGGGAGGCCAGTCTTTCGGTGCATTTATTCCCAAAGGTCTTACTCTGGAACTGGTGGGTGATTCCAATGACTATTTTGGCAAAGGCCTTTCCGGTGGTAAGCTGATTGTATATCCGCCCAAGGGAAGCAGATTCAAAGCAGAGGAAAATATTATTATCGGCAATGTGGCACTCTATGGCGCAACCAGTGGTAAAGCATTTATCAACGGTGTGGCAGGTGAGCGTTTCTGCGTCCGTAACTCCGGTGCCCATGCGGTAGTGGAAGGTGTGGGCGACCATGGCTGTGAATATATGACCGGAGGACGGGTTGTGGTGCTGGGCAATACCGGCAAAAACTTCGCGGCAGGCATGAGCGGCGGCATCGCATATGTGCTGGATGAGGATAATGACCTTTATAAACGCCTGAATAAAGAAATGGTTTCCTCCAGTGAGATTACTTCCAAATACGATGTCATAGAATTAAAAACCATGATTCAGGAACATGTGGCGGCAACCAACTCTGCAAAAGGCAAAGAGATTCTGGATAACTTTGAAGAATACCTGCCCAAGTTTAAGAAGATTATTCCCCACGACTACGAGAGAGTACTAAAGACCATTGTACAAATGGAGGAAAAAGGCCTAAGCGCCGAACAGGCCCAGATTGAAGCGTTTTATGCAAACATGCGCGAGCGATGAGCCATGCGAAGCTGTATACGGCGAAAGCCCAGGCAGTTCACAGCGAAGCTGTGGGATGCCGGCATGGTGTAGAGTGCCGGTAATTTTAAGGATGAAATCGGATAAGGGTAGTAGAAAGGAAGAGGTGTTATGGGAAAACCAACTGGTTTTATGGAATATGAGCGGGAAGTCAGCGTGGCTGAAGAACCGAAGAAGAGAATCAAGCATTTCAATGAATTCCATGAGCATATGCCAAAGGAGAAGCAGCGTCTGCAGGGTGCACGCTGTATGGAGTGCGGTGTGCCGTTCTGTCAGGCCGGCATGATGATTTGTGGTATGGCAAGTGGATGCCCCCTGCATAATCTGGTGCCAGAGTGGAATGACTTGGTGTATACCGGGAACTGGAAAGAAGCGTACAATCGTCTGAAAAAGACCAATAATTTCCCGGAGTTTACCTCGCGTGTGTGTCCTGCGTTGTGTGAAGCGGCATGTACCTGCGGTCTGAATGGTGACCCGGTGGCAACGAAGGAAAATGAGTATGCTATTATTGAAAATGCCTACGAGGAAGGTTTTGCGGTGGCAAATCCGCCGAAAGTAAGAACGGGTAAGCGTATTGCCGTAGTGGGAAGCGGTCCTTCGGGGCTGGCAGTGGCAGACCAGTTAAACAAGCGGGGACATCAGGTTACGGTGTATGAGCGTTCCGACCGTGTGGGCGGTCTTTTGATGTATGGTATCCCTAATATGAAGCTGGAGAAGCAGATTATTGACCGTAAAATTAAAATAATGGAAGAGGAAGGCGTTACTTTCATTACCGGTGTGGATGTGGGAAAAGACATCAAAGGTTCAAAACTTCTGCATGATTATGACCGGGTGGTGCTTGCCTGTGGCGCTTCCAATCCCAGAGACTTAAACGCACCCGGAAGAGATGCAAAGGGTATTTATTTTGCAGTGGATTTTCTGAAAGCAAATACCAAGAGCCTTCTGGATTCTAATTTTGAGGATAAAAAGTACATTGATACCAAGGGAAAAAATGTGGTTATCATCGGTGGCGGTGACACCGGAAATGACTGTGTGGGCACATCTGTCCGTCATGGGGCTAAATCTGTCATTCAGATTGAGATGATGCCGAAAGCGCCGGATAAGCGTGCTGAAAACAATCCATGGCCGGAATGGCCCAAGGTCTGCAAGACAGATTACGGTCAGGAGGAAGCAATCGCGGTTTACGGACAGGACCCACGTATCTATGAATCAACGGTAAAAGAATTTATCAAGGATAAAAACGGTAATCTGAAAGGGGTAAAAATTGTAAAACTGACGTGGGAGAAAGAAGAAGCTACCGGCAGAATGAAAATGAGTGAAGTAGAAGGCAGCGAGCAGGTTCTGGATGCAGATATTGTGTTAATCGCAGCAGGATTTCTGGGAACCCAGAAATATATTGCCGATGCCTTTGGTGTGGAGCTGAATGAGCGTACCAATGTCAAGACCGAGGCAGGTGCATATAAAACCAGCGTGGATAATGTTTTTGTAACCGGTGATATGCACAGAGGGCAGTCTCTGGTGGTATGGGCAATACGCGAAGGACGCGAGGCAGCCTGTGCGGTGGATGAGAGTCTGATGGGATACTCCAATCTGGTGGTGCAGTAAAAGAATAGAAAATAAGTGTAATAATGAGGGCTTTGCAGGGAGTTTTTTTCCATGGCAGAGCCCTTTTCGTAAATGCAGCCATAACCATAAATTTTATATTTCCTTCCTTGAATTACAATAGGAATAATGTTAGTATTAGTAAAACAGATATTTATTTCATATTACTATAGAGCCACTGAAGTGGCAGAATGAGAGGAAGAATGTCACAAAAGGACAAAGTAGAGAAGGTACTGGAAGATTATAATGATGTGTTTGCAGATATTTATAATACCTTATTATTTCAGGAACCTTTTTTGGAGGAGGACAAGCTGGAATTCGGTCCTACGGAGTCTGTTTATAAGTCTGAACAAGGAGAATTAAAAGAACAGAGGAGAGATGTATTAAAGGTTTATCGGGACAATAATCTGGTTTTATTATCCCTCGGTGCAGAGAACCAGTCAAAGATTGATAAAAATATGCTGATTCGTGTGATGGGCTATGATTGTGCCACATACCGGAGAAGGCTCAGTGAAGGGAAAAGTCTGGCGCCTGTGATTACTATTGTGTTGAATTTTACAGACATACGCTGGAATGTACCTACAAGTCTGCATGAACTGTTAAATGTTTCTGGGAAGTTAAAACCGTTTGTCTCTGATTATCAGATGAAAGTTTTCGACATAGCCTATCTGGAGGATGAGGTGATTGAGCAGTTTTCCAGTGATTTTAAGCTGGTGGCCCGTTTTTTTAAGGAGAAACGTATAGGGCGGGAAAATGATGTTATGAGGGATAGCACCACTGCGCTCAGGCATGTGGAGGCCACGCTGGATATGTTGAAGGTATTTGCAAATGATAACCGATATGCAGAGGTATATACAGAAAGGTTGAAGGCAAAGATTGAAAAAGGAGAGGTGATTTATATGTGTAATGTTGCTGAAGCTCTGGAACAACGAGGGATAGAACTAGGAATAAAAGAAGGAATGAAAGAAGGAATGAAAGAGGGAATCCAGGAATCGGCAAGAAGGATGCTCAGGAAAGGAATTTCCTGCGAGGAGGTTTCCCACATGTTGGAACTTGATTTGGATACCGTGAGCAGGTTACAGAAAGAGACTGTTCAAAATAAGTAGTGGATATCAGGATAAAGGGGGCATATCAATCGGTATGCTCCCTTTATTGTTAATGTATTTTTAACTGTTCAAAATATGCAGTTCATGCAGTGCTCTGGTGCAGGCGACATAGAGCAGCTTGGCGGTTTCAGGCTTTTCCAGTCCATGCTTCATATCCGGGTTCCAGAGAATTACGGTGTCAAATTCCAGACCTTTCACATAGCGGATAGGAAGCACCATAGTGCCTTTGGAGAAATTGGAATCACTGCCGTCGGTGATGGGAATGTAATCTGCCAGAAGTCTGCGGGTGCGCTCCGCTTCTGTCTCAGTATTACAGATAATGGCGGTGGTGGTGTAGCCTTTTTGGCGGATATCTTCTATTAAGTGTGCAGTGTATTCTGCCATCTCTATATCACTCCAGAACTGTTTTTCCGATACGGGGATGCCATGGCGGATGACGGGAGTGATTTTGTAGCGTCCAAAGGAAGCTTTTTCCAGAATTTTTCCTGCGTATTCGGAGATTTCGATGGTATTCCGGTAGCTTTTCTGCAGCAGCAGAAAAGAGTCTTTGGGGTCTGTCAAAAAGAGCTTCTGCAGTTCGTACCAGTCATTCAGTCCCGTGTAATAGTTGATATTCTGGGACACATCTCCCATGATGGTGAAATAGGTGGCAGGCAGCAGTTTTTTGAGCACATAATATATGGCAATCCCAAAGTCCTGGGCTTCGTCCAGAAAGAGCAGACCAAACTCCTGATTGGGTTCTTTCTGGGTCAGACGGTAATGAATCAGCGCCAGGGCGGCAATATCATATAGGTCATACTCCTTTGCTGCCAGGCTTGCCATATGAGCGGACAAGGAAGCATTACCATTGGAGTCCGGTTTAGAGGCATTCCATTTCTCCAGAAAATCCATATAGTAGTCATATATGGATGCTTTGGGGCGCATATTTTTGTAGTGTCCGGCGTGTTCTTTTAGTTTGGCAGCGATAAGGTCTCTGTCCATGCCGCTCATAAGGAATTTGATGCGGGTTTTCACTCTGTCATCCATGATACCTAACAGGGTGTTGACGCTGGCGGTGGGTGTCTCATGAAAAAGGGTGGTATTGCTGGTTTCGGAAAGAATGGTGCCTAACTGGGGGTCCAGATAGGCATTTAAGTCCACCAGTTCTTCACGCTTGTGGAGCAGGTATAATTCCAGCTCCTGTATAAAAGGACTGGTACAGCGTAAAGGCGCTGTTTCGTCCGGCTCTACCACAAGATTCTTTTTCTTCCAGTCTTTTTCACAAAGGCGGATAAACAACTGGTCCATGCGCAGATGTTTCATATTGGGAACATCCAGTTCGGGAAGTCCGCTGGT
The DNA here is from genome assembly GCA_964604575.1 of uncultured Acetatifactor sp. Lineage (GTDB taxonomy): Bacteria > Bacillota > Clostridia > Lachnospirales > Lachnospiraceae > Acetatifactor. The sequence goes on along the minus strand of CAZRZM010000006.1, from coordinate 14,741 downwards.
AATATAATTAAGAAGCAAATCATTGCTGCCGATAATACAAAACTCGTTGGATTCAAAACGGTGCTTATAGTTATACAGCAGATAGGAAATGCGGTGCATGGCGACAGTGGTTTTGCCGCTTCCGGCTACACCCTGGACAATAATATTGGCAAAAGGGGATTTGCGGATAATTTCATTTTGCTCTTTCTGTATGGTGGCTATGATTTCACCCAGCACCACATCCTTGTTGCGGGAGAGATACTGCACCAGCAGCTCGTCATTGGATGCCACATCACTGTCATAGTAACCTTTCAGAATGCCGTCTTCCACATCGTAGGTGCGCTTGCGTTTTAAGTCAATGGGGATGGGCGCTTCCTCTGCAAGACCGTATTCTCCGCTGCCCAGTTCATTTTCATAATACACGCTGGAAATAGGCGCCCGCCAGTCAGCAATCAGAACATCGGTGCGGTTCTGGAAAATCCCTTTTTTGCCGATATAAACCCGCTCGGAGCGTTCCAGTAAAAGGTCGGTATAGTCAATCCTGCCAAAGTAGGGCTTCTGCAGTGCTGCCTGGTTTTGGCGCAGTGCCTGGTCTGCATGTTCTTCCAGACTGACAGTAGTCATTAACTGGTTATACAGTTCCACATCGCCGCTGTTGACAGCCTTGTACAGTTCCTGAACCTGGGTATGATATTCTTCATACTCTTTTTCATAGCGGTTGATATTATGCCGGATAATTTCCCGGCAGTGGTTGAAATGATTTTGTTCTTCGTTCCAGTCTTTTTGCATGGTATTACGCCTTTCTTTGCGGGTGGTATAGATTTTTGTGTGAAACAGTGTAACTAAAATTATATCGAAAAAGAAAAGAAATACTAGACTTTATTTTTAAAATATGGTACAATACATGATGCTAGTCATGAAAAGAAAAGCTGTCGGTGTGCCGATGGCTTTTTGACGTTATTGCAACTGTTTGGAGGATGAAAATGAACACTTATTTTTATGTTGTGGAAAGTATTGATGGGGATTATGCCAATCTGTGCAGAACGGATGAGGAGTCCGGGGAGCTTAAGCTGGTGGCGAGGGCGTTACTGCCTGCAGAGATTGCCGAGGGAACAAACTTATGAGTGGATGAAGTACCGTATTGCGGAGTAACATTTCATGTGCTTGTGTGGTATTTATTAATATGTTAAAATATGGTTATCTGTGGCATAATAGGATGAGAGAATGCAGGAAATGGAGTGTAGCAGAATGGTATCTGAGAAAAGGACGAAAAAAAGAATGGCTAATCTGGAACTGCTCAGGTGCCTTGCCATGATGATGGTGGTGGTATTGCATTTTCTGGGGAAAGGGAATCTGCTGGGGGACGTGTCTGCACCGCATATGGACAGCGTTGGAATCAGTGCATGGGTTCTGGAATCTTTTTGTATCGTGGCAGTCAATGTGTATATGTTAATCAGCGGTTATTTTCTGTCTGTGTCGTCTTTCAAATTGAGCAGGCTGATTCGGCTCTGGCTGCAGGTCTGGTTTTATTCGGTGGGGGTGGGGATGTTTGCAGTATGTACCGGAATGGTACCGGCCCAGGGATTAGGAATCAATTATCTGGTGCAGCTTTTTTTTCCCATATCCATGGGGCATTACTGGTTTCTGACAGCCTATGTTTTCTTATATTTACTGTTGCCTCTGCTGACAAGAGCTGCCGGACAAATGACAAAGAAACAGATGCAGGTGACACTGGCACTTCTGTTATTTGCTTTTAGTGTACTTAAGTCGATTCTTCCCGTTCGTCTGGATATGGACAGCAAAGGATATGACTGTCTCTGGTATGTATGTGTATTTTGGGTGGCAGCTTATCTGCGCCGGTTCGGAATTTCTTTTTTACAAAAAAAAGGGCGGGCGCTGTGTCTGTATTTTCTGGGATGTATTGCGGTTTTTGCAGAGCTTATGTGCCTGCATCTGATATATGCCCGGACGGAAAAACTGGGTTATATCCTCACGGTGAGTATGGAGTATAACCATGTACTGCCGCTTCTGGCTTCGGTGGGATTGTTTGCGGCATTTTTAAAAGTGGATATTTCCGGCAAAATGGCAGATATGGTACGCCATGTTGCGCCTTATACACTGGGAGTATATCTGCTGCATGAAAATATCGGGGTACGTTATGTGTGGCAGAACTGGTTTGGGGCAGACAGAGTTTCTTCCATAGAAGAACTGTTTATGTGTACATTGTGTGCAGTGGCAGCAGTATTTGTGGTGGGAGTGATAGTGGACTGGGCGAGAGAACATCTGATGAATGGGATGCACAAAGTATTACTGCATTGGTCCCTGTATCGCAGTTTGGTAAGCCGGGTGCAGCAAATAGATATTATGTTTGGTGAAAATAATGGTGGAAAATCGTGAGAGAAAGTAAAGTGACGGGAAATAGAATGACAAATCATATACAGAGTAAAGAGGTTCAGAATATTCTGGAGAATATTTTTCTGGTGATTCTGGTTTTATATCCTCTGCGCCACATTCATTATGGACTGGACTTGTGGGATACGGGATATAATTATGCCAATTTTACTTATATGGGACTGGAGCACATGGATTCCATGTGGCTTTTTTCTACGTATCTGGCAAATGCGGCAGGGCATTTTCTTACAAAGCTGCCTATGGCGGGAACGCTGGTGGGCATGAATCTGTATACCGGACTGTTTGTCAGTGTGCTGGCTGTGGCGGGCTATTTTTTCTGTACCCGTACCCTGCAGATACCCAGAGTCGTTACCTTTGTGGGTGAAATGGCAGCGGTGAGTCTGTGCTGGTGTCCCACGGCGTTACTGTATAATTATCTGGGATATTTTTTCTTTCTGGCTTGTGTGATTTTGCTTTATAAAGGTCTGACATGCGATAAAATGTGGTATCTGTCTGTAGCGGGAATCTGTCTGGGGGCAAATATACTGGTTCGTTTTTCCAATCTTCCCCAGGCAGCCATGATTGTGGCGGTCTGGGCGTATGCGGTGATTCTGGGAAGGGAAGGTAAAAAAATCTTTCAGACGGCACTCCGTTATACGGTATGGTGCCTTGGAGGGTATTTAACGGCAGTTGTTGTTTTGTTCGGTTATATCCAGATACGCTACGGGCTGGACTCCTATGTGGAGGGAATTTTACGGCTTTTTGCCATGACGGAGGATGCCACCGACTATAAAGCGTCTTCCATGCTTATGGGAATGATAAATATATATAAGGTAAATTCCTACTGGTTTATCCGGCTGGCAGTGATTGTGGGTGCAGGTATGGTAATCTGGGCGGTGGCAGAATACATTATGGAGCACTGGGAATGGCTGGCGAAGCAGCCAAAGCTCTGTCGGATTCTGCATGTGTCAATGACTGTGGTATGGGGGATGGTATCGCTGGCTGTCATAGGCTGGCTGTATAAACGCGAATTTTTTTCCACATTGTATTACAGTTATGATTCCATGCTGCTTCCGGGTATTCTGTTTCTGATGCTTACCATGTTGGTTGCGGTGATTCGTATTTTTCACAGGGGAAGCCCAAAAGAGGAAAAACTTATCAGCGGAATGCTGGTGCTTGTGATTCTCCTCACATCCATCGGCAGCAATAACGGTGTTTTTCCCAGTCTGAATAATCTGTTTGTGGCGGCACCCTATACTTTATGGCAGTGCTGGCGTTTTGTCTGTCAGGTAAAGGAGGGCAGATATGTGGGGAAAAGGTTTGTGTGCAGCCCGGTTCCCGCAAAAGGGGTGCTGATGGCATTCCTCGGATTATTTTTGTTTCAGAGTGTGGCATTTGGCGCGGTATTTGTGTTTCAGGAGGGAACCGGAGTGCAGAATGCAACGGCATCCATAGATAATAATACAGTGCTTAAGGGTATCATGATGAATCCGGAGAGAGCGGAATGGATGGAAGAAATATCTGCTTATGTGGCAGAAAAAGAGCTGGGGGGCAGGGAGGTCATTCTTTATGGAAAGCTGCCGGCGCTGTCCTACTACTTAGAGATGCCCTCTGCATTCAATCCCTGGAGTGATTTACAGTCTTACAGTCTGGAAACAATGCAGAAAGATATGGATACTGTGCGCATGGGACTGGCGGAAGGCACGGGAGAGCGGCCCATTATCATTGCAGAAGCTATTTATGTGCAGTGTGAGAGTGGGGGCAGGCAGGCGCTTCTGGAAATGGGACTGGATGAAGATTACAGTACGGAAATTATGGAGGATGCCAAGTGGCAGTTGATAGTGGATTTTATGAAGGATTATCAATATGAAAAAACTTTTGAAAATGAGAAGTTTGCCATATGGGAATAATCAGGCACAAAAAAGGGATTGCAGCTTACAAGAGCTGCAATCCTTTTTCTTCTGCCTCCCGCATGGTCTCATCCGGCCACAGGGAACACTGGACTTCACCGATATGTGCTTTCCGCAGGAAAAACATACAGATGCGGGACTGACCGATACCACCGCCGATGGTAAGGGGCAGTTCTCCGTTGATGACTGCCTGATGGAAAGGCAGACTGGCTCTCTCGGGGCAGCCCGCTTTTTCAAGCTGGGAGAGAAGCGCTTCTTTGTCCACACGAATTCCCATACTGGATAATTCCAAAGCAATGTCGAGTACCGGATAGTATACCACAATGTCAGCGTTTAATGCCCAGTCATCATAGTCCGGGGCGCGTCCGTCGTGGGGCTTGCCGTTTTCCAGAACATCTCCAATCTGCATGATGCAGACAGCACCCTTTGCCCTGGCTATGTAATATTCCCTCTCCTTGGGAGTGTAATCAGGAAACATTTCCTCCAGTTCCCTGGTGGTGATAAAGAAAATATCATGGGGCAATATTTCATCAATATAGTCAAAATGGATGGACATGTATTTTTCTGTTTTCCGCAGTACCTGATATACGGTGCGGACGGTTTCTTTCAGGGTTTCCAGGGTACGGGTTTCCCTGGTAATTATTTTTTCCCAGTCCCACTGGTCTACATAAATAGAATGGATGTTGTCAACTTCCTCATCCCGGCGTATGGCACTCATGTCCGTATAGAGTCCTTCCCCTACAGAGAAACCGTATTTTTTCAGGGCAAAGCGTTTCCATTTTGCAAGGGAATGTACAATTTCGGCTTCTCTCTGGTTCTGGTGTCTGATGTCAAAAGTGACGGGGCGTTCCACACCATTTAAGTTGTCATTGAGACCGGAATCGGGGTCTACGAACAGAGGAGCGGAAACGCGCAGCAGATGAAGTCTTTCTGCCAACAGCGTCTGGAAAAAATCTTTTACTGTTTTGATAGCAATCTGTGTCTCGTACAGATTTAACTGTGACTTGTAATCCGCGGGGATTTGCATGTTTTCCATATAATAGTCCTGCCTTCTTTGTTTCATTCTTTTCTAAAAAAACTCTCGTTTATATTTAACTGCTTTTTTATGGAATTTGCAATAGTTTTTCACAAGATTAAAAGGAATTTTGAATGGAACTTTTTAATTGGAATTGCGTTTTGACACAAAGTAGTTCACCAGACGTTCCACATCTTCAAGACATGCACCGCAGACTGTGCTTGCACCGGTTGCATTCTGTACCTCTTCCAAAGTGGATGCCCCTGCGTCTACCGCTTCTTTAATCATGCCACTGGTTACGTTCATACAGTTACATACAATTTTGTCATAATTCATAGATATACCAACCTCGTATTATATAGTAGTAATGTTTATAGTCCCTCTCCAGGGACTGTATGTTTTCAAAAAATAGGATATACTGTTTCGGAAAAAATATACAGTGTCAGCGTAGAATGGACAGTACAATTATTCACAAAATTTGGTTGATAATTTAGCATATATATGATAATATATTAATGATAGAATTCCTCTGTAGAACGGAGGAGTACAGAAAGAATGGGTAACAGAAAGACACTGCAGGAACTTACGCTCAAGGACAATTTTCTGTTTGCAGCGGTGATGATGGAACCGGACAATTGTAAAGGTTTTCTGGAAATGCTGCTGGAATTTGAAATCGCCAGAATTGAAGTCAGTTATGAGAAAAGCATTGTATATCATCCGGAATACAAAGGTGTACGACTGGATGTATATGCAAAGGATGATAGGAATACACATTACAATGTGGAGATTCAGATGCGGCGGACGCAGTTGGAGAAACGCACCAGATATTACCACAGTCAGATGGACATGGAAATGCTGTTGAAGGGAACCCCTTATGAGCAGTTGCCGGACAGTTATGTGATTTTTATATGTGATTTTGACCCCTTTGGAGCCGGAAAATACATATACACGATTGGAAGGGTATGTATGGAAGTACCCAAACTGAATTACAGGGATGGCTGCCATAGTATTTTCCTAAGTACCGAGGGAACGAACCCGGATGAGGTGTCGGAAGCTCTGGTAAAATTTTTGAGATTTGTGAAAGCAGATTTGGCGGAGAGTATGCTGGATTATGATGATGCGTATATTAGGAAACTGCAGAAGTCGATTCGGCAGATAAAACAGAGCCGGGAGATGGGAGAGCATTTTATGGTGTTTGAAGAAATGATGCGCGAGGAACATGAACAAGGAAAGGCAGAAGGAAAAGCAGAAGGAAAGGCAGAACTGCTTCTTGATGTTTTGTCGGATGTGGGAGAGGTTCCGCAGGAGTTAAGAGACCATATTTTGGAAATCCGCGACCCCCGGATACTGAAAAAGCTTCTGCGGGAAGCTGTTAATGTACAGTCTCCGGCACAGTTTTCCCATATATGGGAAGTCATTTCTAAGTAATCTATTTATGTCTGAAGATGCGGACGCATCTGTAATAAGTCACTAAAATCAGACCCGGGTCGGGTCAACAAGACAATCAAATTTAATAACAGAGGAATTCTATTGCCTATAACAAGTCATATGTTATGCTTGAAAAGAAGGATACTTTTTATTATAATGTATTGTAGCTGTTCAGAACCAAGCGAACGGTTCTTTTTTAAAGAGACAAGCCTGGGAGATTCTTATAATATTGGAAATGGGGTATACATATGGGATTATTAAACAGTTTACTCAAAACGGGAATGCGTGCGGTCAATAACGCAGTAGCCGATGCAGTATCAGATGCAGTATCGGATGCTTTAAGAGGAAATACCACTTCAGCGTCTTCCGCAAAAAATACAGAGTGTGATAATAGGAGTTTTCAGCAGAAACTGCAGGCGGTTCTGCGGAATATCGGTGAATTTGAGGTTCGCAGCAATATCTCTCCTGATGAGCTGGAGCAGGAGGCAGGTATGAGTATATATACACGTGGAGGATGTTATGCCAGACCGGATGCACTGTCCTATGTTCTGTATCAGAATGGGCAGCGTGTGCTGGTTATTAATCTGTGGTGGAATTACGCATCCTATAAGCATGTGGCAAACCGGGAGATTAGGCGATACTGTGATAATAACGGTATCAAGGTGTTGGATTTCTTTGATTATCTTCCCAATGAAGCAGATTATATGGAAGAGAGAATCCGCACACAATTATAACAGGACTGTTTCATGTTAAGGGATATCCATGACATGTGATAGTATATAGAAAAGAAAGAGAAACGTGACGGCAGTTGCACCTGTGGCAGACGAAGCATATTCCGGTATAGGATAAAAAGCTTTGCAGGTAGCGGGGATATGTTCAGTCTGGTAGAAACAAGCACACTTTGTTTCCTTCAAAGTTATTTCTCTTTCTTTTTTTATGAGGAAAATTAAGATGGAATTATGGGAAAAAATGTCTCAGCCCAAGGTCTGGCAGGAATTTCTGGAATATAAGACAGAGAAACAGCATTTGTCCAGGAAGGAACGGACTGAGTTAGAGGATTATATAAAAAGGGAAAAGTATTTGTCCGTCCTTTCCGAAATAGAGAAAGCAGGAGAAGAACTGCCCCTTCCCCATAAGCGGGAAATTAATAAGAGCGGTGTTTCCAAAAAGCGGGTGGTATATTCCTTTTCCAGAGATTTCAATATGGTGTTGAAAATGACAGCGTTTCTGTTATATCGCTACGACGGTCTGTTTGCGGATAACTGTTATGCGTTCCGGAGAAGCTATGGTGTGAAGGATGCCGTCAGGCGTATCCGGAATATCAATGACAAGGAAGAAATGTGCTGCCTGAAGGTGGACATCAGCAATTATTTTAATTCCATTGATGTGCCTATGCTGCTTGAAAAAATGGTGTTTCTGAAAGAGCAGGATGGAACGCTTTATCATTTTCTGGAAAAACTGTTGCTGGCGGACAAAGCGATAAGTGGGGAAGGGGAGCAGGAGAATATTATCACTGAAAAAAGAGGAGCCATGGCGGGTACTCCGGTTTCTCCATTTTTTGCAAATGTATACCTGATGGAGGTGGACCGCTTTTTTGAGGAAGAAGGAGTAATATACTTCCGGTATTCGGATGATATTCTGATTTTTGCAGACAGCCTGGAAGAGCTGGAAAAACGAAGGAAACAGCTCTATGAAAAAATAACAGAACATCATCTGATTTTGAATCCATCCAAAGTGAATATGGGCAGAGCTGGGGAGGCCTTTGAATTTCTGGGTTTTAAATTTGATAAAGGCGAGGTGGATTTATCTGACAGCACTTTAGAGAAAATCAAAGGTAAAATCAGACGGAAAGCCCATGCGCTCCGAAGGTGGCAGTCCCAAAAGAACCTGCCGGGTGAGCGGGCGGCAAAAGGATTTTTGAAAGCCATGAACCATAAGTTTTTTGACAGTGGAGAGGGAACCGACTTTTCTTGGAGCCGCTGGTTTTTTCCATGCCTTACTACAGACGTGAGTCTGCGAAAGGTGGATGCCTATATGCAGCAGTATGTAAGATATTGTGTTACGGGGCGGCATTATAAAGGAAATTACTGCATTACCTATGAACAGATGAAACAGTGGGGGTATCGGAGTCTGGTGCATGAATACTATGGGATGAAGAAGGGGGGATTGCATTTCGGGGAGTAACCAACTGCAACACGTGGGTAACAGTCCAGCCCTTAATTATTCTTTTGTGGCGTCGGTGCTGTGTCAGGACTTCTGTCATCAGGCAGAAGTTACGGATGGGAATTTTCTAACCGGGCGGGGAATGGTTATGGCATGTTACGGTCGGTGATAAGAGGCATCCATGCCTCGTATCACCTAAATTGCTGATTGCGCATTCATGCGCAATTTTCCGTGCGCAATTTCCCTTGTTTCGTGACTGCCCGGTAAGAAAAATCACCATCCTCCACCATGCCTGCTGACAGAAGCCCTGACACAGCACCTCCATTTCCGCAAATATATACTGAAAATTGAGGGCTGAACTGTTATACATTTAGAAACTTTCGGGTATTTTTTGCTTGCCAAAACAGAACATATGTGCTATTCTTGAATCAGTGAATAAGAACAAATGTTCTAATTCGGTATATAGAATAGGAAAGCGGAATGGAGCGGAAGAAAGTGGAGTGGTTGGATGCAGGGCAGAATAGTAATCTGATGGACAAGCTAGGGATTCTCACTGCTGCGGCGAAGTATGATGTGGCATGTACATCAAGCGGTGTGGAGAGAAAGGGCAATGGGCGAACTATGGGAAACTGTGTATCCGATGGAATCTGTCACAGTTTTGGTGCGGATGGCAGGTGTATTTCCCTTTTGAAAATATTACTGACAAACGAATGTATTTACGACTGTAAATACTGTGCAAACCGATGCTCTAATGATATTCCACGGGCGGTTTTTACACCGGACGAGATATGTACGCTGACGATGGAGTTTTATCGAAGAAATTATATCGAAGGACTGTTTTTAAGTTCTGGAATCCTGCAGAGTCCTACCTTTACCATGGAATTAATTTACAGAACAATCTGGCTTTTGAGGAATAGATATCATTTTAACGGTTATATTCATGTTAAGGCAATTCCGGGTGCGGATGGAGAGTTAATCCGTCAGACGGGTTTTCTCGTGGATAGAATGAGTGTCAATCTGGAACTGCCTACGGCGGAAGGACTGCGGACGCTTGCGCCCAACAAACACAGGAAAAATATTCTCACACCCATGAGACAGATTCAGAATGGAATACAGAGTAATCAGGAGGAACTGGTGGTGTACCGCCATGCACCGCGTTTTGTAGCAGGCGGGCAGGCGACACAGATGATTATCGGCGCCACACCGGAGAGCGACTACCAGATTATGAATGTAGCGGAAAGTCTGTATCAAAAGTTTGCATTGAAAAGAGTGTTTTACTCTGCTTTTGTCAATGTAAACGAGGATAAAAGTCTGCCTGCACTGTCTGGTGGACCGCCACTGCTTCGGGAGCATAGGCTGTATCAGGCAGACTGGCTTCTGCGGTTTTATGGATTTGCGGCAAATGAACTGTTAGATGAAAAACGTCCTTTTTTCAACGTGATGCTGGACCCCAAAGAAGACTGGGCAGTAAGACATTTAGAGGAATTTCCTATAGAAATCAATAGGGCGCCCTATCAGAAGCTGCTGCGCATTCCGGGAGTGGGTGTGAAAAGCGCCCAGAGGATTATGGCAGCCAGACGTTGTGCCAGCCTGAACTTTGCTGATTTGAAGAAGATAGGTGTTGTCATGAAAAGAGCGGTATATTTCATCACCTGCAATGGACGGATGATGTATCCAACCAAACTGGAAGAGGATTATATTGTGAGGAATCTCACTTGTGATAAAGACAGAATCCGGTTCGGCAGTGATGGAATGACTTATAAACAGATGTCTCTGTTTGATGATGGCAGCTTCAGTATGCCGGTGAAGCCTGAGGAACAGTTGCGTACAGCCGTCGGGCAGGTCTGATGGGATAGGAGAACGAGATGAGAGTATACCAGTGCGAAGATTCTCTGGAGGGAATATTTACTGCGATTTACAATGCTTATGCGGATAGGGCGAAACCGGAGGATACCATGATTAGTCTGACGGATGAATATTTTTTGTTTGCAGAATATATTCCGGTGAAAACGGACAGGGATAAGGCGATAAAAGTTATAAATACCTTAATGCGGAAATTTGGGGAAGAGGACTACAGATGGATTTGTCTGGCACTTGCATCGCCGGACACCGGGAAGGCACAGGCTGTATACCGTACAGTAGTGCATGGATTGTCCCATGTGGTTGCCGGGGGGCATCTTTTCGACCATTTATCAGATACAGATGTGCATAAAGTGTTTTCGCTGGGGAGAGCTGCTAATTATGAATTTCTGCATCTGCGAGGATTCTTGCGTTTTCAGGAAGTGGAAGGAAAAATACTATACGCGAAAATGGGACCAAAGAATAACTTGATGACCTTTTTAATGCCGCATTTTGCAGACAGATTTCCTATGGAGAATTTTATTATCCATGATGAAAGCAGAGGAACCCTGGGGATTCACCCTGTTGGTGAGGACTGGTTTCTGGCAGGGGAAAGTGATATGGTGCGGCAGGAAGGCTGGCAGGAGACCAAAGAGGAAGAGATGTATCAAGAACTTTTTTGCTATTTTTGTCATACCATAGCGATTAGAGAGAGATATAACAGGGCATTACAGCGGAACATGCTGCCTCTGCGTTTCCGGGATTATATGGTGGAGTTTAAAAATTAGGCAGAATGATTATAGGATAGAGAGGATGCAGGTGTAATATTTATAGAAATAGCGTAAATATTGACCGAAAACGTTTTCTGTTTTGTGACTTTTGCCATTTACATTTAGGAAATTTTGGCTATAATATAATTCAATAGATGATACCCAAGTTTCTTGTCATGATTTGTCACATAATGTCATATGCAAAATCATGACAGACAATAGTAGAAAGGAAGGATTAGAATGGTTAGGACGATTCGATTGACACCTGATGAGGTACAACACTTTGTGGATGTCACCTCAAAATGTAACTTTGAAATTGATATTGCATATAACAGATACACTGTAGATGCCAAGTCTTTTTTAGGTGTCTATGGATTGGATTTTGAAAAACCACTGACGGTGTCGTATGATGGATATGACAGCGAGCTTGAAGAACTTCTGGCACAGCATACAATTGCATGTTAAGATACCCGGCGTATAATTTGACTCCCCATACGGAATAGCATATACTAATAGAAGTATGTGTTATATGTATGGGGAGTTTTTGCATAGTTTACATGAGAACCTTATGTGAGGAGGCTGGGGATGGATAACGAGAATACTTATGTGGAACAGCCAAAGGGAGAAATCAGGGTATCCGTCCGTAACCTTGTGGAATTTATTCTGCGTCATGGAAATATTGATAACAGACGACAGGGTGCACCGGATAATGCCATGCAGGAGGGAAGCCGTATCCACCGTATGATTCAGCGAAGAATGGGGGCGGAATATCGGGCGGAGGTATCCCTGCGTTATACAGAAGAGACAAAGCAGTATATGCTGGTGGTGGAGGGACGTGCCGACGGAATCATCGAGCAGAACGGTGAGATTATTATTGATGAAATCAAAGGCACCTATCGTGATTTGACAAAAATGAAAGAGCCTGTCGCTCTTCATCTGGCGCAGGCAAAATGCTATGCCTATATGTATGGACTTCAGAAGGGGTGTGATGAAATACGCATCCGTATGACCTACTGCAATATGGATACAGAGGATATCCGTTATTTTTTTGAGGACTATAATTTTGCAGCACTTGCAAAATGGTTCGGGAGGCTGTTATCCGATTACCGCAAATGGGCAGATTACAGTTGGGAATGGAAACAAATCCGAAAACAGTCTATGGAGAAGCTGGAATTTCCTTATCCTTATAGAGAGGGACAAAAAGAATTGGTGTCCTATGTCTATCAGACCATTTATCATAGAAAGAAGCTTTTTCTGGAGGCGCCTACCGGAGTGGGCAAAACCATTGCAACTGTTTTTCCGGCTTTAAAAGCTATGGGAAGAGGAATGGGGGAGAAGCTCTTTTATCTGACGGCGAAGACAATCACCCAGACAGTGGCGGAAAATACGCTTAGTCTGCTGCGGGAGAGGGGACTCCATTTCAAGAGTGTGGTGCTGACTGCAAGGGATAAAATTTGCTTTTTGGAAAAGCCTGACTGCAACCCGGAGAGCTGCCCCTATGCTAAAGGGCATTATGACAGAATCAATGAGGCTGTCTATGATTTACTGACTGCCGGGGAAAGCTTTTCCAGAGAAGCTATTCTGGAGTATGCGGCGAAGCACCAGGTATGCCCGTTTGAGATGTGTCTGGATATGAGTCTTTTTGCGGACGGAATTATTGGAGATTATAATTATCTTTTCGACCCATATGTATCTTTGAAACGCTTTTTTGCAGATAGCACGGGAGAAGAATATCTGTTTCTGATTGATGAGGCGCACAACCTGTTGGAGCGTGGAAGAGAAATGTACAGTGCATCTCTTGTGAAGGAAAGTTTTCTGGAACTGCGCCGTGAAATAAAAAAAACAGTTGTGTCAGAAATGGCACAGAAAGCTGAAAAAAACGCCATAAACGGGCAACTGACAATAGATATGACGAATGCGTCAGAAGAGACGTCAGTGTTGTTGTCAGAGGAAATGCAGGAGCTGTTGCCAGAGGGAAAAAAAGCAGCCCGTTATGGAAGAAGTATATTTGTCAAAAAAGGATATGCGGAAAAAATAGAATATCAGTTAGGGCGGTGTAATGAAAAGCTGTTGGCTTTGAAAAGAGAGTGTGAAAACTATAGAATCCTGGATAATATTGAAGATTTTGTAAAGCCTCTGATGCGTCTGCACAGCACCATAGATGAATATCTGGATGAGCAGGAAGAGGGGAAACTGGAGATAAGGGAAAATCTGCTGGATTTCTACTTTGAGGTGTCCCATTTTCTGAATATTTACGACAGACTGGATGAGCATTATGTAAAATATACCCAGATGGGGGAGGACGGCAGTTTTCTGCTCAAGCTTTTCTGCGTGAACCCTTGTGAAAATCTTAAAGAATGTATGGCAAAAGGCAGGAGCAGTATTTTATTTTCCGCCACCTTTTTACCTATCCAGTATTACAAGTCCCTGCTGGGGGGAGAGAAGGAAGATTATGAAGTATATGCAAAATCTGTATTTGATGCGCAGAAACGAGCGTTATTTATTGCGAATGATGTAACCAGCAAGTATACAAGACGCTCAGAGGAAGAGTATTATAGGATTGCCCGGTATATCAGTGAGATTGTTTCCGTCAGAAAAGGTAATTATATGGTGTTCTGTCCCTCTTATTCTTTTTTACAGACCATATACGATTATTATATGAAGTATTTTGTACAGGAGGAGCAGGAATGTATCTTACAGCAGGAAGCCATGCGGGAGAAAGAGAGAGAGGAATTTCTTGCGAGATTTGCAGGTAATGAGGAATGTGATTTGCAGGCAGGGATAGCCATGGAGATTGAGATGGAGGAAGAACAGACGCTGATTGGCTTCTGTGTGCTGGGGGGAATCTTCGGGGAGGGGATTGACCTGAAGAACGACAGTCTGATTGGTGCGGTTATCGTGGGAACCGGACTGCCCCAGATATGCAATGAAAGAGAAATTTTGAAGAATTATTTTGAGGAGTATGGAGAAAACGGTTTTGACTACTCCTATCGTTATCCCGGTATGAACAAAGTACTTCAGGCGGCAGGACGTGTTATCCGCACGGCAGAGGACATCGGAATTGTGGCACTTTTGGATGAGAGATTTCTACAGGGCACTTACCGCAGAATGTTTCCGAGAGAATGGGAGCAGTACGAAAAAGCCAGTGTGGATTCTATAGGAGAACAGGTGAAATGTTTCTGGGATAAGCATTATGAAGGAAATGATATCAGAAATACTGGAAATGACAAGTAGAAAATGTTAAAA
>CAZRZM010000005.1:0-39337 GCA_964604575.1 uncultured Acetatifactor sp. | reverse complement strand
AGGAGGCTGATTGATGCAATCCAATAAAACGTTTTTTATCAAAGAGAATGTCATTGGGAAAAAATTTTGTCTCATATCCATTTATAAAAAAATCTTGATAGTCAGTCTCTGTGTTTGCACCTCTCATTCCATTTGTTGAGCCAGAAAATAAGGGACAGTATTTCCGGTTGATAGCATCTATATCCTGCACAGTTTTGTTTGCCTCATTGCGACGATTCCAGATTAAAACAACTTTTCCGTTTGGCTTTAAAATCCGTTGACACTCTACTTTAAATGTCTGTTTGTTAAACCAATGAAATGATTGCGCTGCAGTAATGAAATCTATACTTTTATCAAGAAGTGTAGTATTTTCTGCAGTTGCATTTATTGAAATAAATTTGGGGTTGTCATTATTAGCTTTTTCAGAGATACTTCGCATATCGTTATTAGGCTCTATGGCATAAACTCTTGAACAAGTTTTTAAAAGTTCAATTGTTAGAATTCCAGTTCCTGCACCTATATCTGCTACTATGCTGTTTGAAGTTAAACCGATAGATTTAAGATATTCTATCAAAGCAACTGGATAAGCAGGACGGTATTTTGCATAAATTTCACCCACACCATCAAATATATTTTCATTCATTTGTTTTTCCCCATCATATCGCGCAAAAGAATTATTTTCGTGCTCTCTCATCTTTGTATTTAACGGATAACATTTAATTATCCATTAAAAATGTATAAAGCAATCCCCCCCAACCACAAACCTAAGAGGATTGCCCTATAAAGCTATACAAAAAAATCTTTTCGTGGATGTTTTGTGGCAAGAATATCTCTTTGTTTTGCGACAGCCACATGGGTATATATTTCTGTGATGTTAATGGAGCTGTGTCCCAGCATTTCCTGGATATATCGAATGTCAACATCTGCCTCTAAAAGACTTGTGGCAAAGGTATGGCGAAACATATGTGGGGTGATATGTAATTCTATTGCCGCGAGGGAAGTATATTTATTAATCATCCTGCGGATGGACTGGTCGGATAAGGCACTGCCGTTCTGGTTGGCGAAAAAGTGCATACTATTTTTAATTTCTGTCTGAAATTCATTCCGATACATTTCTAAAATAGCAATAACATCATCATTTCCAATTTGTATCCGGCGTTCCTTGGAGCCTTTGCCATATATCAGAATGGTTCTGTCGTATAAGTCGATGTCGTTCATCCCCAGAGAACAAAGTTCAGAAATTCTCATCCCTGTGGCAAAAAGAAGTTCAATCACTGCTGCATCCCGAAGGGCATTTTTTCGCTGATAATTTGTTTTGGCATTGTTGCGCTGTCTGTATATGGTCGCTAAAAAGGCTTCAACGGTGTGAAGCGGAATCGTCTTGGGCAAAATAACCGGTTCCCGAAATTTTACCTGTATTTTGTTGAATGGGTTTCTCTCAATTATTTCTTTGTATTCAATATAGTGGAAAAGAGCTTTGATGGAGGCAATCTTTCTTTTTACTGTTTTGGGCTTGTATTTCTGATGAAGATTAGCAATGAATTTTTCTAATAGGTCAGGAGTGATTTTTGAAATATCCGTCGGGATGTTTTGGATGCTGAATTGGTTTAGGTCAATTCGGTATGCCTTTAATGTTTTTTCATCCAGTCTCTTCTGATATTCACAATATTCCAAATAGTTTTTGATATGTGTCTGTAAGTTGTTCATAGTAAAAGCTCCTTTGTATGGTTTTATTTACAAAAATATATCGTACATGAATTTTAGTCGGATTGCATCTGGCAAATTATGTTGTGTGCATTCTTTTTGAAAAAGTACGCCCGGAGTCTCCAAATGGAAATTTAGGCAGAAAACTGAAAACGGCTGCCTCTATAAATGGAGCAGCCGTTGGATATTCAGAGAGGATAGAGCAGGGGGTGGGGAGGAAGTGGAAATAGGCAGCTTTCGGAAGGAGTCAGGAAAAATCTGGAGTCTGCCGGAGCAAATATGAAAGCAAATATTTATGCTCAGGCAGTTTTGGAGGGGGTGCGACATTCTTTCCACAGACGAAGAAGAATTATAGAAAATGGGAAGGTCCATGGCATATCTGTGACAGATGTACAGAAAATTCTAAATTTAATTGGTATAATGCATACTTTATCTGTTATGTACTGACGGATAAAGTGTGCATTAAGTGTTGAATAAGGTGTTGCAGAGGAATATACTATTTTTGGAAAGCGGGTGGATGTTTATGCAGGAGGATAATTGGAAAAGAACAGCAGCATATGCTGGGATGGCAGAGAAGTTTCAAAAATTTTACTTGGAGATATTTCGGAAGGTAAAGGATTAAGAGAGGAAGAATTGGCAGATGCTGTGAGGTCTGGAGAAAACTGTATATGCGGAGGGTGACGGCAATATGGTTATTGGGGGAGACGGAACGTAATTTGTTGACAAAATAATGGAGGATAAGGTTAAAAGAAAAGCACTTTCAACCTGACGTATTTGGGCCTGTTCCCGCATGGAAGGGGCTCATTCGGGAAAGGCATGGGTATAAATATAAAAGATGAAAATAAAATTACCAATAGTGGCTTTTTTCATATGTATAATATGGTTGTCTGGTGCCTGCTCTAAAGATGATAATTCCAGTTTGAAGGAACATAGTCCACTGCAATGGCGCTGGGTCGTTAAACCGGGGGAATATGAGGATATAGAGTTTGTGGATGATGAATTACTTGCTGTAAAAAACGATGAAGGCAAGTATGGTATTTTAAATATAGAAGGGAAAATATTGGTGCCATTTCTGTATGACACCATTTATGACTATCGGGATGGACGCGCACTGGTTGTGAATGGGGAAAACTATTTTTACATTGATAATATAGGAGAAACAGTCATATCGGATGATTTTCAGCAGGCACACAGTTTTAGCGAGGGTGTTGCGTTTGTAAAAAAAGGTGATTTATGGGGCTGTATAAATCTGTCGGGTGAACTGCTGGTTCCGTGCGAATATGAAGACTGCCAGCCTTTCTGTGAGGGCTTCGGCGCTGTACAAACAGGCGGAAAATGGGGATTTATCAATCAAAAAGGGGAACTTCAGATTGCCCCTGAATATGATGAAGTTTTTTCGTTTTGTGAAGGGTCTGCAGCAGTGAGGGTTAATGAAAAATGGTGCTTTATTGATGGGGGAGGTAATGTGATTACCTCACAGCAGTACGA
This sequence comes from uncultured Acetatifactor sp., assembly GCA_964604575.1. Lineage (GTDB taxonomy): Bacteria > Bacillota > Clostridia > Lachnospirales > Lachnospiraceae > Acetatifactor. The sequence continues at coordinate 36,166 of CAZRZM010000005.1, read as the reverse complement.
TGCTGTCCGAAGCTTTAGAAAAGGATATGCGGCGGTGATGTTGGATGGAAAGTGGGGGTTTATTGATAAGACCGGCCGGCAATGTATTTCCTGTCATTACAATGAGGTGGGCAACTTTAGTGAAGAAAAAGCAGCAGTCAAAGTGGATGATGGCGGAGAGGAAGGAAGCTGCTGGGCATATATTAATCCTGCAGATGAAGTGGTGATTGATGTTTACCCTTACGATGCATCAGAAGGACGCATGGTTTATGTAGGAGAGTTTAAAGACGGTATTGCTTTTGTGTCAAAGACCCTATATTGTATTATTGATGAAAAAGGCAGAAATATTTTTCCGGGAGATTCAGATTTTTTTATCAGTACTTTAAACTACAATGCAGAATATGATGCAATTCCTGGGTATGTTTTTACTGATGATGAGATGAAAGTGCGAAAGTATGGTCTGATGGGTATACATGGGGAAGAAAGGCTGGAACCGGTTTTTGACTATGTTGAGGGAATACATGGTAAGTATGTTATGGTATTAAACTTGCTGGACGGAAGATATAAAAAGGGGATAATTGAAATGATGCAGAAATGATGCGCTGTTTATGGGAAGATGATGTATCCATATGTTATCATTTGAGTATCCGCTAAAGTGGATAGAGGAAAGCAGGCATTAGAATGGACAGAATGAAAAGATACATAGGATTAAGTATCCTGCTGTTAATGGCAGGATGCAGTTCGGGAGTAAACACAGAACCAGAGCCAAAGCTGCAAGAGGAATGGCAATTGGAAGATGAATTGCGGATAGAAGCAGAATCACAAATAGAAGCAGATTCACAGTCAGGCCAGAAAGGACTGCAGAAGGAAAATTCGCTACACACAATGAAAGAGGGAAACAGTCTGGCAGCCGGATTGTGCTGTGAGGACGATGACTTTTATGTGCAGTGTCTTCAAAATCTGAATCAGGGAAACAATATAACTTACGCGGACGAATATTATTACTTCAGAAGTCAGACAGAGAACTACTCCTTATGCCGTACGAAAGGGAGAGGAATGCCTATAGAGATAGTTGCCGATCAGATTCCGGGGGCTATATATGTCAGGGAGGACCAGGTCTATTTTATCAATGTCAGTGACAGCAGGACGCTTTACTGTGTAGGGACGGATGGAAGCGGACTTAAGAAAATTGCTGATTTCCCAATGCAGGAACTGATTGTTTTGGAGGATAAGGTTTATTTCCGTTCTGTTTACGACAGGGAATATGATCCGTTTTATCAGTTGACAGAGGAACCAGTGGAGGATGACAGATATCTTTATTGCATGAATCTGGATGGAAGCGGCTGCGAATTGTTGGTTCCTAAAGTATGTACGGAGTTTGTGATGGATGGGGAATGGCTTTATTATCTGGTCTATGAAGGTGAATTTGTGCTTTATAAAAGCAGTCTGGATGGGAAAGAAGAGGAGAAAATCTTACAAAAAAATGACAGAATATGGGACATACTTCCCTATCAGGGAGATTTGTACTGGGTGGATGTGGGGCAGGAGCAGTTAATACGTGCAAATGCGCAGGGACAAGAAATTTTGGCCTCCGATGTGTGGCGTTTTACTATAGCACGTGGACAGGCATATGTGATGAGTGAGGAGGAAATACGCAGGATAGAGTTAACGACGGGAGCAGAGAGCCTTTTGGCAGAAAGGGAGAATGCCATAAGTAACAACGGTCAGAACAAGGAAGATATTTTGCCCTGGCATGTCGGAAGCTATAACAGAGGTATCTTTCTGGTAAACGGACAAGTATTTGCAAAATATTATGAATCTGAAGAGAAAGGTGTCCTTTGGCATATTCTGGATGGAGAAACATTTGTTGTATTTGAGGACATGGAACCTTTGACGACGGAGGAACTGGTATTGGATACCTCTCTTTTGCATGAAGCAAACTTCTATTATCCGGGAAGAACAGATGAGAATGCAAAACAATATCTGGATGCAGATGGAGAACTGCACTATGAAGAAGCTTTTGGAACAGGGGAAGACGGATATGCTTATGGAAATTTCCGTATCACGCTTCCTAAATTTAATTCCGGACTTGCTTCTTATGAAAAACTGAACCAACAGATGGAAGGGCTGCTGGAACTTGCTTTAGAAGATAAAGAGTCCTTTTTTCAGGAAATCAGAGAGCAGGATCAGGAACAATGGAGTTCATGGCACAGAGAGCATGAGTACAGCCACCTGTATATTGGAGAAACCTATATTTCCATGTATTATTCCAGAGGAGGCTATGAGGGCGGAATGAGAGACTGGAAAAATTCACTGCCCCTGATTTTTAACCGTGAAACAGGACTTATGCTGCATATGGATGATTTGTTTACGGTGGAAGAGAGTATTTATAGGAAGCGTCTGACAGGCGCGATTTATAAATATTGTGAGATGAAGGGCTGGGATGACTGGAACGAAGCGTTTGACAATAATGTGCTGGTGAAAAAATTAGGCGACTTGAGATGTTACCTGACACCGGACGGGATTGTATTATGTTATGAACGGTATGAGATTCTGCCGGGTGCCAGCGGCAGCCCTACATTTGAGATTCCCTATGAATGGTTTGCGGATATTTTTAAGCAGTAGGTATTTTTTCGGACTATGATTCCATGGTATGCACTTTAATACAATGTTAAATATATATAAAATTTTCAAAAAAGAACCGCCTCCGGCAGTAAAAGCGCCACCCCGGTTCTTTTTTTCGCGCTTTAGCAGGAAATTTGCCACACCCGCCAATAAGTTGTTTGTAAAGTGTTAAGATTTTGTTATGTTCCAGATGATATGATTGGCTCATAGTCTGGAAGTAAAGGGGAAATGTCTGTGTATGTTCAAAAGAAAAAGGCAGAGGAAGTAAGAAAAAATCAAACCGGATTATCCGATTCCATGAAAACAGCGCTGGAGAAGAAAACGGGTTTCTCTGCGGATGATGTGCGTGTTTACCGCAATTCGCCTATACCGGCTAAGATGGGGGCTCTTGCAGTTTCGGTGGGTTCCGACATCTGTCTGGGTCCGGGCAATGACAATGCCCTTATGCACGAATTGGGACACTGGGTACAGAAAAAAATGGGAAGAGTAAAAGCCACCCGAATGGAAAACGGACATCCGGTGAATGACGACCCTGTATTAGAGCAGGAAGCAGATAATTTCCGCCTATAAGACATCTGGGGGGAAAGCAAAATGAAAAAACAATTACTGGCATCTAAGCTCTGTATGCCCAAAATAGTATGCAATCAAATTAAAAGAGGGGAGCTGTTAAAAAGAATTTACGAGATGCCGGAGCAGGTTACTGTTTTACATGCAGGCATGGGATATGGCAAGACTACAATTATGGCGGATTATTTTAAGACCTATGGGCTGCCCTGTGGGTGGTATCAGTTGGGGCGGGCAGATGATGATATGAATCGGTTTCTATATTATTTTGAAGTATTATTACAGAAGCAGGTAGCACAGTTTTGTATCCATAAGGAGACGACTGTCTGGTCCCGTGAAATGACGGAGCTGGTTGTCATTCAGATTCTGGAGCAACTACAGCTCTGGGACGGTGTTCTGAATATTGTTCTGGACGATTTTCAATTTCTGCATAATCCCATCATTTATGAATTCTTAAGTTTGTTTTTTCAATACATGGGAGATGGAATCCGGGTTTTTCTTTTACTGAGAGGGAAAATTCCCGGATTTCTCACCCGGCTTGTACTTCAGGGAAAGGTTGGCGTATTGGGAGTGCAGGATTTGAAAGTTACAGAGGCGGAATTAAAGAAATGTCTGTGGAAAAGAGGAATGGAAGGAAAAGAAGCAGCGCTAAATCAGATACTGGATTGTACAGAAGGGTGGGCAGTTGCGGTAAATTATGTTCTGGAACACCAGAGTGAAATAGACTGGAGCAGGGAGAAGATAGCTGACTTTCTATGTACATCTGATTTGGCTGAATATTTATTCTATGAAATTTCCAATTCCCTTTCTGCCAATCAACAAATTTTTATGATGGAAAGTGCAGTGTTAACAAGGCTTACGCCTGAGGCTTGTGATTATATACTGGAAACAGACGAGGCCGGGGAGTTTCTGGAAGCTTTTGTGAACCGGCAGCTTCTGACGGAGCGTGTGGGGCAGAGAGAATACCGGTATCATCCTATACTGCGGAATTTATTATATAAACAGACCAAGGAGAGAAGAAAGCAGGAAATCCGGAAACGGGCGGAACAGTATTTTGGCACCGGAGTCACACTGATAAAAGAAAAAGCAGAGCCGGGAGACCTGCTGCAGCTGACCTGTTTTGGAGGCATACAGATTCACATCGGTGATGAAAAAAATATGGTACACTGGAGAACCAGGAAAACCAAGGAAATGTTTGCGTATTTCTGGGAGCAGGAAGAGCGGCCAGTCAGTAAGGAAAGAATTATGGATGTTTTATGGGAGGAGGGGGATGAACAGAGGAGGGAAGCTTTGTTCCATACCACCTTATCTTACTTAAAGCGGGGATTTTCCATTATCGGTATTTCTGATTTGATTCAGATGGACAATAAAAGATACACCATGAAAAGACACTGCTTCCATTCCGATACCCAGGGATTGAAACGGCTGCATGAAGTCTGGAAAAAGGACATGGGAGAGATGGATGTGGAGCGGGAGTTTGGGGAGTTAAGCCGAATCTATAGGGGGGATTATATGGAGGATTTGGATGGAAGCTGGGTGATTGCCGGACGGGAATACTATCAGGGTATCTATCTGCAGTGCTGTGAACTGCTGGTGAACCGGGCGGATAAGAATCAGAAATACGATTTCATTATTCATGTGCTGGAGCAGGCGTTAAAACTGGACCCTTATTCCGACAAATTCAATGGAATGCTTTTGAAGAATTTGTGTGACATGGGAAAATTTCAGGCGGCAAAACAGCAGTATGAAAAATATAACCGACTGTTAAAAGAGGAGTTAAATATCGAAACCGGAAAGCAGGTACAGGAGGTTTATCGGAACCGTATTATAAGATGTTGCGGATGAGAAAAGGAATGAGGTGTGGGAGGGGAGGAAGTAGATGATACGCAAACCCATGGTGTCAGAAACAGACAGGCAGGTGTGGAGTGATATGCTGGAATGGGGAGTTTACCGCATTGCCTGTTATCTGAAAAAGATGGAAGCAGAACAGAAGGAGCTGTGGGGAAAAAATGATGAATTTAGCGAGACGATTCTTAGTCTGGAGATTCATGCCTTTTTTCAGGAAAAGGAGGAGCATCACAAGGATTTGCAGGATGTAGAGCCGCAGGGGGCAGTCGACGTGCTTGCCGGCCGTCTGGAGCTGGATGCGTTTGAGAGGTTCTGTGTGGTTATGGCATTTTTCGGTGAACTGGATTATCATTTTGAACGCCTGTTTATATTTTTAAACAATGACTGGAACCAGCGGCTGTTAAGTGTGGAGTGGGCAGTCCGGCTGTTTACTATGGAGATGGAGGTGGACAGTTCCCGGCTGTCCTGTTTTCTGCCGGAAGGTAAACTGGCGCAGTGGGTGTTTGATATGCGTAATGAGGGAGTGGGCAGCAGTCTCAGAAAGGGGTTAAAGCTAAAGGCATCCGTGCTGGAATTTCTGCTGTGTTCCGGCAGCTTTCAGGACAAGCCTTATCTGAAATGGAGCCTTACAATAGAAAAGAATATGCACATATGGCTGCAGCAGGATATATGCAGATATCTGGAGGCTGTTCCAGGGAAAGAAGCAGAACCGAAAAAGACAGTACTTTTTCATATAAAAGGGCAAAGAAGCAGGGAAAAACTGCTATATCTACTCTGGTATGCCGCAGAAAGGGGGCAGACCGCAGGCATTCTGGATTATGGGCGTATGCAGGAGGAGCTGGCGCAGGAACAGCATCATAAGGTGCTGGAAGAAGTGGTTCTGGCAGGGGGAGTCTTAGGTATCCATAATACGGAAGCCGAATGCGGGGAAGGGAAAAACAACAGAAAGTTGTCCGTCTTTCTACAGCAGGCAGCGGACAGGATTCCGGTGATTTTCCTATTAAGCAGTCAGGAAAAAACAGAGTTGGAGATTCCCTGGCAGGTGCATTATATCCCGGTGGAGATTAGACTGCCAAAAGGCGGACCCAAAAAAGAACTGTGGAGACAGATGGCGGAAAAATATTCCGTATCCGAGACCGAATGGAGTCAGGTTTTCCCACTCTATGATTTTGGTATGGAGGAAATAGAGGAAAGTCTGCTGGATGCGGAAAGGATTGCATATACCAAAGGGGAAAGAACCATTACGGCATCCATCTGGCATGAAGCGTGCAGGCGGCGGCTGGATGATAGTCTGAAGGAGTGGGCAGTTTCCGTAGACACGGACTGTGCGTGGGAGGAGCTGATTTTGCCAAAGGAGCAGAAGGAGGAGCTGGAGCAGGCGGTTAATCAGATAAAATACAGACACCTTGTATATGATGACTGGGGATTTTCCGGGATATTTTCTTATGGCACGGGGCTGTCCATTCTGCTCACCGGACCGCCGGGAACCGGGAAAACCATGGCAGCCAGGGTGCTGGCAGGCGCACTGGAGATGAAGCTGTATAAGATTCAGCTTCCGGCGGTGGTAAGTAAGTATATCGGAGAGACGGAGAAGAATCTGGAACAGATTTTCCGGGAAGGGAAAAAGAGCCCCACAGTACTGTTTTTTGATGAGGCGGATGTTCTGTTTGGCAAACGTACTGAGGTGAAGGACAGCCATGATAAGTTCAGTAATATGGAGGCTGCTTTTCTGTTACAGAAGATGGAGGAATATAGCGGCGTGGTGATTCTGGCAACCAACTTCCCCCAGAATATTGATGAGGCATTCAAGCGGCGGCTTACATTTACCCTTGAGTTTTATATGCCTGACAAAGAGCACCGTTATAAGCTCTGGAAACAGAGTTTTCCCAGGAACCTTCCGCTGGAGTCAGGGGTAGATTTGGAATATCTGGCGGAGCGTTTTGAACTCAGTGGCAGTAATATTAAAAATATTGCTGTAAATGCTGCATTTCTGGCAGCGCCCCGGCATCAGGCGGTGGGGATGGAACATATTTTCAGGGCGCTTAAAAATGAGTATCGAAAAAGCGGAAAATACCTTTCGGAAGAAGAACTCTGTTAAGTGTTTGTTAAATTAAGTGTTGTAAAATAGTAACAGTTCAGCCTTCCATTATTCTTTTGTGGAGTCGGTGCTGTGTCAGGACTTCTGTCATCAGGCAGAAGTTGCGGATGGGAGTTTTCTAACCGGACAGAGAAGGTTGTAGCATGTTACGGTCGGTGACAAGAGGCATCCATGCCTCGTGTCACCTAAATTGCACATCCTTGTGCAATTTCCCTTGTTTCGTGACTGCCCGGTAAGAAAAATCACCATCCTCCACCATGCCTGATGGCAGAAGCCCTGACACAGCACCTCGATTTCCGCAAAATATATTGGAAAATGAAAAGCTGAACTGTTACGTAAAATTATCCCAAAAGACAAAAGAGAAAGGGGGCGTCCACTGTTTTGGAGAAAACAGGGCAGTGGGCAGAGTGGATATGGCTGAATATTTATCACCAGGTGTATATGTGGAAGAATTTGATTCCGGTGCAAAACCTATGGAAGGTGTGGGCACCAGTACCGCAGGATTTATCGGTCTGGCAGAGCGGGGACCGGTTTGTGGGGTTCCCGGACTGGTTACGAATTTCGCGGATTTTCAGAGAAAATATGGAGGGTATTTGTCGGAAAATGAGTTCGGTGAGTACCGCTTTCTGGCGTATGGTGTGGAGCATTTTTTCCTGAATGGAGGTTCCAGATGCTTTGTTGCCAGAGTGGCGCCGGAGGATGCTGTGTGTGCAAAAGGGGCAGCACCGAATAAGGATGCCCCGGTGCTTACCTTTACAGCCAAAAATCCCGGAATCTGGGGAAATAGTCTCCGGGTACGGCTGACCCCGGACAGCAAGAATAAAACCCCGGTGCTGGAAGTGATATCTGCGCCGGAGGGTAAAAAATACCGCTGTAAAAATGCTTCCGGTTTTCAGGCGGGAGATGTGGTGGCTTACCGGGATACGGAGCAGGATACCATAAGTTATAACAGGGTGGTGAAAAGTCAGGACAATATTCTGGAATTTGCCGAGGAGTTTGAGGAGAGCATTGTGGATACCAGACTTCTTCCCCTGCGGTTTCTGCAAAGCTGTGAATTTACCCTGACGGTATCCTATGAAGACCAGGTGGAAGTATATGAGTATGCATCCTTAAATCCAGGTGCGGCAAGCTTTATTACCAAGAAAACAGCAAAGTCCGAGCTGGTGATTGTAGAGACAGGGGAGATACCTGCGGATATCAGACCGCCCTTTGACATTGTGGCAGGGGATGGTGGCAGTGAACTGACGGTATCCATGCTGGGAGGCTCCAACGGTACGGTTGCCCAGATATCGGCTGCTGATTTTATCGGCAAAGATAACGGCGCGGGAAAACGGACGGGAATCCAGGCATTTCTGGACAATGACGTGGTATCCCTTATGGCGGTGCCCGGAGTGGTGGATGCCAATGTGCAGTTGACGCTGATAGCCCACTGTGAGAATCTGGGAAGCCGTTTTGCGGTTCTGGATATGCCGCGGGATGCCAAAAAAATAAATGATATTATTGCCCATAGGGATTTGTTTGATACCAATTATGCCGCGCTGTATCATCCGTGGCTTCAGGTATTTGACGCTCTGGACAAGAAAAATCTGGCGATTCCTCCATCAGGTTCCATGCTGGGAATCTATGCCAGAAGCGACAATACCCGGGGAGTACATAAGGCGCCTGCCAACGAAGTGGTACGTGCCTGCGTGGGGCTGGACTGTGATTTTAACAAGGGAGAGCAGGATATTTTAAACCCCAAAGGGGTTAATCTGATTCGGAGCTTTCCGGGAATGGGAATCCGGGTATGGGGAGCCAGAACCGCCACCAGTGACGGAAGCTGGAAGTATATTAACGTGAGACGGCTGTTTATTTTCATAGAAGAATCCATTAAAGCAAATACCAACTGGGCGGTTTTTGAGCCCAATGACGAAACCTTGTGGGTAAGGGTGAAACGGACAATAGACGTGTTCCTCACAGGGCTCTGGCGGAATGGTTCTCTGGCAGGGACATCAACGGATGAAGCCTTTTTTGTAAATGTGGGACGGGACACCATGACCCAGGATGATATTGATAACGGACGGCTGATTTGTGTGATAGGCGTGGCGCCGGTGAAACCTGCGGAATTTGTTATCTTCCGTATTTCACAGAAAACCGGGGATGCACAATAGATTGAAAAATAAGCTTGATAGCTTATTTTTCAATCGGCAATTTGAGTCAGAGCCTCAAATATGCCTTGATTGCAGATGAGAAATCGCCTATGCGAATTTCTCATCGCGCTGCCGCAAAAAGCGCGGCATGGAGGATTAGTATGAGATATAAAAAAGGAGGAAATAGAAATGGCATATCCACATGGTAAGTTCAGATATGTGATTGAGGTACAGGGAATGGAACTGGGCGGATTTTCGGAGGTGTCCGGATTTGATGCGTCCATTGATGTCATTGAGTACAGAGAGGGGGATAAGGTGCAGACACCCATGAAGATTCCGGGTCTGAAAAAATATGGCAATATCACATTGAAGCAGGGAGTTGCGGATAAGGATGCTCTGTACAAATGGATGGAGAGCGGATTTGAAAAAGATGTGAACCGACAGACCGTAACCATCACCCTGTTAAACATCAACGGTGAGGCTGCCGCTTCCTGGCAGGTGATTAATGCCTGGCCCACAAAGTATACCGCACCGGATTTTAACGCGACTTCCTCTGAGATTGCAGTGGAAACGCTGGAACTGGCACATGAAGGCATGACGAGAACAAAGTAAGAAAGAAAAGGAGAGTAAAGGATGGCTTGGCAGATGGAATATGAGTTTACCCTGCCCAAAGGGTATGTGGATGCCCAGGGGGGTGTACACCGGAATGGAACAATGCGGCTGGCAACCGCCGGGGACGAGATACTGCCCTTAAAGGACCCAAGAGTACAGCAGAATCCGGGCTATCTTTCGGTGATACTGCTGACTCGCGTGATTACGAAGCTGGGCTCCCTTACGGCGGTGGATACTAATGTGGTGGAGAAACTGTTTACCATGGATTTGGCTTATTTACAGGATTTCTACGAAAAGATTAATTCCATGGATATGCCTGGGTATACAGGAGTCTGCCCCCATTGCGGAGCGGAGGTTACGATTCCTGTAAATTTTATGGAGGCCGGAAATTAGAAGTGTATCCGGCGGAGCGTATCTACGAGGAGGCGGCATTTATCGCTTATTATCTGCACTGGAGCCATGATGAAATCATGGCGCTGCCCAACAGAGAACGGCTGCGGTGGTGCAGGGAGGTTTCTGCCATTAACAGCCGTATGGATAACACCCAGGAAAATCCCTTTGTAATCTAGTAACTGTATAAAAATTTTGATTCTGGAAAACAGCTTGGAGGAAGACGAAGAGATGGCAATCGCAGCACAGTATCACTTCCGGGTAACTATCGACAATACAGTGATATCCTTTGCAAAGCTCTCCAATATGGAGAGCAGTATGGAATATGAGGTACTTCAGGAGGGGGGCAATAATCTTTCCCCCCGTCTGCTTCCCCTTCCCCCAAAGCAGATGAAAACGCTGCGGCTGGAGCGCGGAGTGCGGGAAAATGCAGAGAGTCCCCATGGCTTATATCCGGGCATGACAATAGAAAAGGGAATCGGCATAGAGGTGTTAAATACGACGGGAGAAACCGCTGCCCGGTATGTGGTGGAAGGGGTCACTGTGGTAAAGTGGGAGATAGGCGGTCTGGATGCCATGGGCAGCAGTGTGCTGCTGGAAACCTTTGAAGTGACTTATACGGGTATAAGCAGGGAAGCGTGAAAGATGCGCAAATATAAGGGAAATTATGAAAATATGGGAATGGCTGAATAAATTCCTCAGACAGGATAAGGAAAGTTTACAACGCAGATTCGCAGAGAACATAAGAGGAAAGTATGAGTGGCAGCAGGAAAGCGGGATGGGGAGTGTCTGTCTGTGTCACCGGAAGGCAGTAAAGCCCCATACGTCGGTACAGCAGATAAATATCAGGCAGCTTCAACAGCTTATCCAGAAAAATATGCCGAAAACAGTGCTTCCCTCCGTCACCATAATCCAGAGGCAGGAGAGAACCAGACTTCTGGCTGTTCTGTCGGATATTGGCGGACAGGAGGGGGAGCAGAAGCAACTGGAGCAATTTATTTTCCGGCGCAAGGAGCAGGAATGGAGGAAAACAGTGTGCCTGCAGGAGGAGGAAGTCTGGTCTCTGCGCCAGGAACTGGTACATCAGAAAAAGACTGTGGAAACGCTGGAACAAAGGCTCACAGAGTCTGTGATGGATATGGACCAGATATATAGAGAAGTTCAAAAAAGAATGGAAAGACAACTGCGTCTGGAGAGACAGCAGGCAGGATGGTAGCAGATGAGAGGTGTCCATGGAAAAGGCAAAGCTGATAACAGAAGGAAAAAAAGAGATTATCGTACAGTTTAATCCGGCAGAATATCAGATTTCCAACAGTGTCAAGTATACGGAAAAAACCATAGTGGGGTTTGACGGTGAGGTCAGTCAGTTTGTCAGTGGCAGCAATGCAGTGCTGAATCTTACCTTATATTTTGACACCTATGAGCCGCCGGGGGTGGGAGGAAAGGCTGAGGGCGGCACCAATGTGGCATTAAAGACAAAGGAAATTGTAAAGCTGGCCAGGCTGGATGGAAGTCTGCACCGTCCTCCGCAGGTTACATTCTCCTGGGGCGCCCTGAATTTCAAGGGAGTGATTACAGAGGTGAAGGAGAGTTATACCATGTTTCTCTCAGACGGAATGCCGGTGAGGGCAAAGCTGGATGTAACCCTGAAATCCGTATTTGACAGTAATACCAAAAAACGGCAGCAGCCCTTTGAATCGCCGGACCGTACCAAATACAGAAAGGTCAGACAGGGGGAATATCTGTGGAACTACGCCTATGAGGAATATGGCAGTCCCGATGCGTGGAAAGAGATTGCCATTGCCAATGGACTGAAGCATCCTCTGGAAATACAGTCCGGGCAGATGCTTCGGATACCTGCTGTGAGAAAAGTGTAAAATGCTCCGCAATGGAGATTAACAGGGAGAATGGGAATGACACAGGATTATGCAGCTCTGGCTGACAGATATGGCGGCTTTGCCACACCCGTTATGAAGGTTCTGGTAAACGGAAAAGACGTCATAGCAGATGGAAAACTGGCGGTGGAGAATCTGTCGGTATCCTTATCCTTAAAACAGGCGGGAAGTGTAAATTTTAACGTAGTCAATGTGTTTGCGCTAAGTACCAGAACCTTTACAGATGCCGCAAAAAAGTGTTTCCAGCCGGGAAGCGGCCTGAAGGTGGAGCTGGGATATGGTTCCGCCACCAGACTGTTGTTTCAGGGATATATAGCGGAGCTGTGTCTGGATTTTGGGGAAATGCCACAAATCAGTGTAACAGCGCTGGATGTTACCAGACTGCTGATGGACACCGTTCATCAGAATTATGTCTATGAGGTAAGCAGTTTTTCTGCTGCATTTTCCGCAGTCATGAAAAAATTTTCCGATTTCTATGACAGTCTGGAAGTGGAAAACACGGACAATGTACTGACAAAGATTGTACAGAGGGACAGTGATTACCGCTTTATACAGGAAGAGCTGTGCGCCAAGGCAAATAAGGAGTTTCTGGTTCAGGGAGGGAAGGTCTGTTTCCGTACTCCCGGGAAGGCGGAAACGGTGGTGGCGCTGAACTGGGGGGAGGGACTGATGTCTTTTCAGGAACGGAGGGCTCCGTGCAACCAGACTATCCGTGTGTTCGGCAAAGCGGAGAACAAAAAAGACCAGCTTATGGTGGAGGTGAAAGGAAAAAACGATGCCTCCCCGGCAGGTATTGTTGTAACAAAGGAGTATCAGAACTATAGCCTTATCGGTGAGAAAGCTATCAGGCAGTATGCCGACAGAGTGGCAGGGAAGCTGAAAGCCACGGGACAGGCGGGAAGCGGAACCTGTATAGGAATACCGGAACTGCTGCCGGGCAGCTACATCAAACTGGGTAATCTGGATGGGAACAAGGCAAAAGAATATTACATTCAAAGCGTAAAGCACAGCATCGGCAGTAACGGATATACCACACAGTTTGCAGTGGAAGGGTGTAAATAATGCAGTTGGATAAACGGACAAGGGAAGATATTTTACGACAGATGGAGGAACTCGCCCGAAGCTATACACCGGAATGGAAATTTCAGGCGGAGCATGGAGATGGAGGCTCTGCCCTGGTGAATATCTATGCCGATATGCTTACGGAAATGGTGCGGCAGTATAATCAGATACCGGAGCGGGATAAACAGATGTTTTTCCAGAGGCTTGGTGTGAGGCAGCGTGCCGCTGCACCGGCGAAAGGGTATGTATCTTTTGGGATGGTAAACCGGGAGGTTGGCGGTACACTGGTTCCCGGCGGTACCGGATTAGTGGGAACTGCGGACAGTGGGGAACAGGTAGGGCTGGAAACCGACAAGGAAATATATGTAAGCGTCAGTGAGATAAAAAAGATATATTATCAGGAAGGAAGAAGAGACGCCATATACTGTCTGGCAGAAAAGGAAGGCTCTCTGGAGGGTGGGCATGTAAAAAATCTTCAGGAGCATATATGCTGGCTGGGTCACTCCACCGTATTTCATATAGGCGGGGAGGCGGAACTGTTTATTACTCTGGTGCCTTTAGAAGGGCAGGATTTTAGTACTCTGCTGCAGGATGGAGAAAAAACAGAATTTTCCTATCTTTCCGGGCAGGGAGAATGGAGATTTGAGAGCTGGAGCTGTGAGGGAAATACGATTCGGCTGAAAAAAACCAGAGAAATGCCGGATTTTGCATCTGTGGACATACATAATCAAAATAGCTGTTATGTCAAATGGAGGGCAAAGGATATACAGGCGTACAAGGATTTGGTAATAGAGAAAATAGGGATTGGAGCGGTGGGAGAGGCGGCTGCACCGGAATACATCTACACGGCAGATGGACAGGAAGCGGTGGGACGTTTTTTTCCCTTTGGGGAGAGACCTTATTCCTACGGGGAATTTTATCTGTGCTCCAATGAGGTTTTGGAAAAAAAGGGGGCAGCCATAGAAGTGGTGATGGACATGGAATTTCGCAGGATTCTGCCCCTGACAGAGCCGGTGCCTATGCCTGTCCAATGGAAAAAGATTATGCGCAAAGAGGATATCCCCAAAGAGGAAGCAGTACCCATTACCATTGATGAGGTGGTCTGGGAATATTATAACGGAATGGGATTTACGAGGCTGTTCCCCAAAGCTGGGTATACGGATGTCTTTTGGTCTGATGGGCAGGAGAGTGCTTCCCCAAAAGTGAAACTGTCCTTTTTTTGTCCCCGTGATATACAGCCGGTTATGGTTCATGCCCGGATGACATACTGCATACGGGCAAGGATTCTTAAGATGAATCACGAGTATACACCAAATGGATATTATAGAACGCCCTTTGTCACCCATACAGAATTATCTTATGACTATAGCAGTTCCATGCAGGAGGTCGAGAATTGTGTTCTTTGCAATAATCTGGAGGAGCATCGGGTACAGAAAGGAAGCACTTTTATCCCTTTTTCTGCATTGGGAGAAAGCCGCCCCGCCCTTTACATCGGCTTTGACACTCCCCTGCGGGGCGGTCCCTTTGGACTTTATTGTGGGGTAAAATCGAAGATTTCTTCTGCAGACGGGCAGAAATGGAATTATGAATATTACAATGGCAGGGAGTGGAACAGTCTGGCGCTGGAGGATAGTACCGGGAACCTGACAAAAAGCGGAATCCTCAGACTGCTTGGAAATTATGATTTTGATGCCTGCTCTTTATTTGGACAAAGACTGTTCTGGATGCGTTTCATAGAACTTGGAGAGAATGCAGAGGCTGGGAAAGTAAAAAATAGGAATCCCATTGAAGAACTGTGGATGAACACGGTTCCCGTAACCGCGGTGGAAACTGTGCAGGAAGAATTTGTAATGTCTGCGGAGTCAGAGGAAAATCCTTTTATCAGGCTGAGACAGAAAAATATCCAGCAGATTGCCCTATGGGTGGACGAGTCTTATCTGTCCCGGGCAGAGCAGGAGCGGCTGGAAAAAAAGACCAGGGTTGACCGGGTGAGAGATGGAGATGGGGCAATAGCCGGAGTATGGGTACTCTGGAAAGAGACAGAGGATATTTCCATGTCACGGTGGGATGAGCGTTGCTATCATATTGAGAGAAGGGAAGGCATTCTGCGCTTCCCCTCTGGAAAAGAAAATCTTCCGGCAAAGGTGGTTTATACATGGGGCGGAGGCAGTCAGGGGAATCTGGCGGAGGGTCAGATTACCCATTTGAATCGTTCCATCCGGTTTCTCAGTCAGGTTGCCAACAGACACAGGCTATTGGGAGGAAAGAATCAGGAACTGCCGGAGGAGGCGGTGGAGAGAATGGAGCGACAGCTTCTCCATAGGAACCGTGCAGTTATGTCCTCCGACTATGAGGCACTGGCATTAGAAGCCGCAGGAGAAGTGGCAAAGGTGAGAGCCTTCTGCAACCGGAACCAGGCGGGTGAGAGACTTAGGGGAGCCATCACGCTGGTGGTGCTTAAAGAGGATTATCCTGCTGTGGATTTTCAGGCGCTGCGGGATGTGATTTATGATTATATCAAATGCCGTATGCCGGGAACAGCACAGCTTCAGAAGCATTTCTATATTGTGGAACCATGGTTTACAGAGATTTGGGTGTCCGCGGTCTGCGTGATAAAGGAAAATCAGTCGGTGTTTGCGTGCAGGGCGGAGGCACTGGAGCGTCTTTCCCATTTTCTGAATCCCCTGACGGGTAATTTTGACAAAAAGGGCTGGGGTATCGGCCAGGCGCCCCGCCGCGGACAGATTCAGAATGCACTCAGTAAAACAAATGGCATTGACAGAATACAGAAGTTGTCCATAAAGGCATACTGCCATAGAGACGGCAGAGTGCAGGAGATTGATTTGGAGGGAAAACTGCCGGAGTTTATGGTGGTAATAAATGGCACCCACAAGCTATTGCTGGAATTTTCCCAGAGTGGGCCGGAAAGGGATGATAAATGAGATATGAAACCATACGGAACAACGCGGTTCAAAGTATAAGCGCATATCAGAGGGAATGGACCAATTACAATGCGTCCGATGGTGGTATTACGCTGTTGGAGCTGCTTTCATGGATGCAGGAGATGCAGGCATTCTATCTGGAACAGTGTGAATCGGAAAATGTGCCTCTCTACCTGGAACTTCTGGGGATGAAACTTAAGACACACACACCTTCTGCGGTAATGGCAAAAGTAAGGGTAAACCGGGAGGAACAGCTTTATGAAAATACGGCGTTTTATGTGGACTTCCTTCGGTTTGAACCCAAGAGGAACAGTGTTATTGGAGGGGAGGAACTGCTGTGCTGCCGTTCCCGGAGAGGGGATGGCAGTCTGCTGTGGGAATGCACCGGGGAAGAACTGCAATATGGCAGGTGGATGTTCGGGGAATGTCCCCGGCCGGGAGACAGCTTTTATCTGGGCTTCGACAGACCCCTCCCTCCCCGGAGCCCCAGACTGTTATATTTTAAGCTGGAAATACCGGAGGGGCTGCACCGTAATCCTGTCAGTGAGGATACCGGACAACTGTTTTCCCATTACCAGATGGATTACTGGGACGGAGCCGGATGGAGGAAATGCCGGATATTGGAGGATGAGACGGTAGGGTTTGTCCAAAGCGGCTGTATCCGCTGGATGGCAGAGAGTGAGATGAAGGCATTGGAGGGGGCGTTCTGGCTGCGCTTCAGGCTGTCTGAGAGTGATTACGATATAGCGCCCCGGCTGTCTGAAATAGATACCCGGCGCGTCAGGCTGCTGCAAAAGGAGACAATAGCTGCATCCCGGCAGATTGTAGTGCCCGTTCATGCAGAGGGTATTTATCATATTTCTCCCCGGGAGTATTTTGAGGAACCGGGCGAGCTGGAGCTTTTTGTCAGAACCGGAAAGCTTTATAAAAAAATAGAGTCTGTAAACCGTGGCAGCGAGGAACTGGAATTTCGGTATTTACAGGCAAAAGGGAAGCTGCTTAGGTTATTGCTTGTGATGAGGGCAAAAGAGAAGGATATTGTTACTGACTGGGAGGCAACCGGACTGCCCGGTCAGGTAATGGAACTGGGAGATACCCATATTATGGCGCGGGGAATGCAGGTGCTGGTGGAAAGAGAGGACCATCCCGGAGAATACCGGTTTTGGAGACAGATGTCCCATTTCTGGAAAGCGGATTCCTCCACAGAGGGATATTGTTTTCAGGAGGGGACGGGGAGACTGGTATTCGGAAATGGGGATTACGGTAAAATTCCTGAGGGAAGGATTCTTGTGACGGATTGTGTCCGGACATTGGGAAGGGCAGGAGGAATTAAAGAACAGAGTGTCTTCCGGTGGCGGGGCGGGGATGCCCGGAGTGTGGAGAGTGTCTGTGAAGGTGAGGATTTGGAGAGTGCGGGGAGCTGTCTGCAGCGGTCTGTCCGTGAGACGCAGAAGAGAGAACGTGCCATAACCAATGAGGATTATGAGATACTTGTTGGGCAGACACCGGGGCTTATTATCCGAAGGGTAAAGGCAGTCAGTGAAAAAGATAACCGCATTACCCTGATTGTGGAAGGAGGAGCCGAAAGGAACAAACGGCTGAGTGCGGCATATCAGAGAGAAATCCGGGCGTGGCTGGAAGGAAAAAGAATGCTGGGAACAGACATACAGCTAAAGGCGCCGGAGTATATTCCCATCAGTGTGTGGGCGCAGATTCAGGTCTATGAACATTTTGCCCGGACAAAGCAGTGGATTCAGGAGACAGTGGAAGAATTTTTCCGGCTCCATATGGGGAACTTTGGAGCGGAATTTGAATACAGCCGTTTCTATGGAGTATTGGATGGACTGGAGTGTGTGGATGCCATTCGGGGACTGACGGTGACTGCGACAGGCAGGGGAGTACGGTTTGGGAAGGATGGCAGCTTTTGGCTGCCGGAGCGTGGACTGGCAGTTTTAGAGGAGGTTTGGATACAACTGATACAAGGAAACAGAGGATAAGGGAATGGATGGAAGAGTGCAGTATTTTTTATGGAATAACAGACAAAGCTTTGGGCGGGGATGGGGCAGAAATGTCCGCGTAACGGAAGAGGGATTGTGTCTGGGGGAAAAGGAAAATACAGGAACCTATTATACCAGAATCTGCGACAGCAGACAGCCTGCCATGCAGTGGGACAGACTTATGTTAGAAGCGGAGCCTGCCTGTGCCGGAGATTTACATATTTCCGTTTATACCTCGGAGGAGCCCTATATCCATGTGGGGAATAAGCGGTATGATTTGCATGAGTTGTGGAAAGATTCCTCCCTGTCCGTGGAACAGAAAGATATTTTACTGGAGGATTATAGGCGGATGGAATTGTCCTATGGGCAGAACCAGTTATTGCAGGGCGTGACGGGGCGGTATCTCTGGATACGTCTGCGGCAGGCAGGAACAGCAGGCAGGGGTGTCCGGATACGGCGCATACAAATATTTTTTCCAAGAAAATGCTGGACTTTGTTTTTGCCGGAACTGTATCAGGGAAGAGAAGATTCTTTTCTGGAACGTTTTCTGGGAATTTTCCAATATATGTATGAGGATATGAACCACCGGATTGCGGAAATACCAGGTCTGTACTGCGCAGATAATGCCCCTGCCGGAATGCTTGAAGAGCTGGCCAAATGGCTGTCTGTTGAAGAGCCTTATCTCTGGAATGAGAAGCAGCTTCGCTATCTGATTCAGCACGGGATACAACTGGCGGGTATGAGGGGGACAACAGAGTATATCCGCCGTATTCTCTGGCTGTATACAGGGGTGGTTCCTTATATTGTGGAGTACTGGCACTGGGCATATGGGGAGATGGACAGCAGGAGAAGGAATGTTCTGGAAGAGCTGTATGGCAGTGACAGCTTTTGTGCGGTGGCGCTGGTTCCGGGATATACCTTAAAGGAGCAGGACAGTATGGCAGTATTGGAACGGCTGGCAGAGCACGGCAGTCCGGCCCATATGGATGTCCGTATTGAGATATTACAGCCCCATATATTTCTGGACCGCTATTCTTATCTGGGGATTAACAGTTATCTGGAGGAATGGGGAGAAGCGTTACTGGATGGTCAGCGTGTTCTGCCCTTTGTGGTGTTAAAGGAGAATGGACATGAAAGATAGAAATTATTTTCCCTTTGAGCGAAATCGTTATTTTTATGGAAAATTGCTGAGTGTTGAGGATTTTCAGCGGGAGCAGGCTTATATGAACCATAAAAGACGTCTGTTGAACCGTCTTTTGTATGGGGATGGTGTTCTCTGTGGGATGCAGGTGCTGGAAGCAGACGAGGAGAGTATTTCCATTGAGATGGGAGTGGCGCTGGATAGTCTGGGGAGAGAAATCGTTATGGAACAGCCCGTGATAAAACGGTTATCGGTGCTGGATGGATTTTGGGAGCATTGTGTGGAGAATGATAACGGAGGTATTGTATATCTCTGTATTGAATACAGCGAAGAGGGGACGGAGCCGGTTCACTGCATCGGGGCAGCAGGCAATGAGGAAGGCAGACCTCTGGAATGTAATAAATGGAAAGAAGGCTGTCATTTATTTCTTACCAGCGAAGAGCCGGAAGGAAATAAAGGTTTTTTAAGTGATGCTTATGAGGAGATTCATACAGTGTTTTGTGGACAGGGCATCCGAATCCGGCAGGCCGTCCCGCGCTTTCTAAAAGAGAATCAGGAGACGGTGGTAAAGCTCCTTATCGATAAAAACGGAAGTAAGGAAGAGATTTCTTTTCAGTATGAGGTAGAGCTTAACGGTGCGGATTATCAGGGCAGGAATCGTATGGTGCTGGAATTTCGGGAGGAAGGGCCGAACAGGGCAGATTCTTACGAGGTGGAATATACCATAAGGGCAGCTTTACGGGAAATGGAGGGAAGTATACGGATTCTTCCGGACAGCTTTGTGCTGGAAATCGGGGAGCATAAGCAGACCTGTCCGGTGGAGGGACAGTTTTCTTTTTATGTGGTTGCCCATGGCAGAGAGCAGGCAATATGGGAGGCTTTCTGTCAGTCAGCAGGAGAAGATATTCTCAATGCTTCCTGTCAGCCCCCTTTGTATCTGGCAAAAATTGCGGTTATCCCGGCGGGGGACACCTATGTGATTGAGAAAGTTGAAAATCTGCCCTATGGGCAGTATGTATGGAATAACCGTCTGTTGGGCGCCCTGCACCGCATGAATATGAAAGGCGCCATGGAACCAAAGGGCACTATGGACCACAAGGGTACTGATTTTTCCGGCAATAAGAAAACTGCAGAAAACTATTTCCATGAGGAGGATACCTATGGCGTGGCGGAGATTTCACTGGGAATTGGAGGAAGGGCAGGACAATGCTTTTTCTCGGAGGAAATCGTGCATGGGCTGGGACCGGGAGCGGTGATGATTACGGTGGGAGCGGTAACTCCCCATAAAAACGGAAGAGAAATCGTCTACGGTACCCGCAGTATTTTCCCGGAGGACAAAGGGCAGATAAATGTGGAAACAGCAGTGAAGCTGTATATGGACAAAGGCAGTTTCTGTATCGGAGTCCGTTGTCTGGAAGAAGTACATGAGACGAGGCTTACCGTATACTGGCGGGCTGTCCGGGGGCAGCAGGAGACACTGGAAGAAAATCGGCGGATTCTGAGTATCCGTCCCAGTCTGCCCCGGGTTCGCGTCAGGGAGAGTCTGCGTCTTGAGGCGCTGATTGGAGAGGAGCCACAGACTATGATTAACTGGTCAATTAAGGAGACCGGGGGAGGCAGTGTTAACGATAAAGGGCTGTACACCGCACCCGACCGTCCCGGAATTTATGAAATACGGGCAAAGAGCAGGGAAGATGAGAAGTTACAGGCATCTGCTTATGTGATTGTAGTGGAGGAGTCGGAATGGTAATTCATACCCTGAAACGGGACTATCAGGTTATCTACCGCAGGCAGGAAGCGGAGAACTTTGAAATATTAGTCTGTCAGGACAGGACAAAGCCGGAAGATACGTTTTATACGTTACTCCGTTTTGTGCAGGATAAAGAAATCCGGTGGCTTGTGGAACAGCATCTGTTACAGAAGGGAATCACCGGAAGACTTTCCGATTACAAAGAAAGTTTCATCTGGCAGGATGGTTTTGTGATGGTATTTGCCCGCAGGGAGGGAAGGGGGCTGAAACAGTGGCTGGAGGGAAATCCGGATATGCACCAGCGGGTAGAAATGGGGAAATGCCTGCTGGAGCGGCTTCTGCTGTTGAACATGCCAGAGTATCTGTTGGGAAGTATTCTGAATGAGGAGTGCATTCTGGTGACAAAGACTGGGAAAGTGGCAGTCCGATATGAACCCCACAAAATTGTCTGTGGCAGCGGGGATACAGGACAGACTGTGGGGGAAGGTTTTTACAAAGTATTCTGTATGCTGCTGGAGCAGGAGCCGCAGGCATACCGGACACAGATACATAACTTTCTGGAACTGCTGAGGCAGGAGCCTTATCAGGATGTCTTTGGGATTTATCAGAACTATGAAAGGATGCAGGAGGAGCTGGGCAGGGAAGCAGTACTTAAGCAGGAGACATGGAGAAGCCGCATTGCCAAAATGGGGAACCGCCTGTCTGCTCTGGGAAAGAAGCTGGCAATTCCCCTTGTCTGGGCGGCAGCCATGGTGCTTATGATTTATGGAATCTGTCATACGGAGCAGACACCAGAGGAAGGATTTATCATAGAGCAGATTGGAACCCTGCCTATCCGATAGGAGGAGCGATGGAAGCAGGAAAAGAGAAAAAAGCCAGGCAGAAGAAAGAGATGCCTCCTTTAAAAGGGTATATCAGATTCGGTTTTTATTATGTGGAAATAAAGAGCGTTTTGTGGGTGGTCTGTATTGGTATTTTGGCGGTACTGATTTATATTTACCGCATACAGCCCATGCTGACGGCAAAGTTTTTTACCCGGACCATGGTGATAAACAGCCCCGGGCAGTTTGGTTATACCGGAAAAGTATGTCTCACAGATGGGGTGTCGGGGGCGGTGCTGTTTATGGGAAGACTGGAGAACGGCAGAATTACAGGTGAGGGTATTTTGTATGATTACGAAGGAAACTGCATCTATCAGGGCGGTTTTGACAAGGAGCAGTTTTCCGGTATGGGAAAGCTTTATTTTACAAATGGAAATATCCAGTACGAAGGCAGTTTTCTGGAAGGAGCATTGCAGGGAAGCGGAAAGGAATATTATGAGAACGGTGTTTTGCGATATATGGGGGAATTTGGGCAGGGGTGTTATGAGGGAAAGGGTGTGATATACAGTAAAGACGGCACGATACGGTATCGTGGAGAACTGGCAGCAGGGCTTTATCAGGGTTTGGGAACGCTCTATGACGAAAGGGGCGCAGTAGTTTATAAAGGGAATTTTTCGGAAGGGCGTTATGAGGGAGTGGGTACCTTATACCGTCAGGGAGCTGTCATCGCCAAGGGAGAATTTCAGGCGGGGAAATTGAGGAATGGCAGTGTGGCTGCCTGTGATGTCCGGGAGAATCTCTGCTATGAGGGCAATTTTGTGGATGGTATGATGGATGGGGAAGGAAAGCTGTATGAGCAGGGAGAGCTGGTCTATGAGGGCAGTTTTGCGGCAGGTGAAATGGATGGGAATGGAAAGCTGTACGGGCAGGGAGAGCTGGTCTATGAGGGCGGCTTTGCGGCAGGTGAAATGGATGGGGAAGGAAAGCTGTATGAGCAGGGAGAGCTGGTCTATGAGGGCAGTTTTGCGGCAGGTGAAATGGATGGAAACGGAAAGCGGTACGAGCAGGGAAAGCTGGTGTATGAGGGTGGTTTTGCAGCGGGAGTGATGGATGGGGAAGGAAAGCTGTATGAGCAGGAGCAGCTTGTTTATGAAGGCAGCCTGCAGGCAGGTGTCAGAGGAGGAAGCGGAAAACAGTATGACGTCTCAAGCGGGAAGCTGGTGTATCAGGGAGAATTTGCAGACAACTGTTATGATGGTATGGGCAGATTATTTGATGGGGAAACCGGAAATCTCATTTATGAAGGGATGTTTTACCAGGGCTGTTTTCATGGACAGGGAAAAGAGTATCACAAGGTTACCCAGGCATTATTGTATGACGGAGCATTCCGGCAGGGAAGGTATGACGGAGCGGGAAGCCTATACGCGGAGGACGGCGGTATGCTGTATCAGGGAGAGTTTCTGCTGGGAGAATATCATGGACAGGGTGTTTTGTATCAGTCAGAGACGGGAGAGATATTATTTCAGGGAGCGTTCCGCAGAGGAACTGCGGTAATACCGGAACCGGAGCAGGAGTAAGAAGGGAGGAGTCCATGGGAAATTATACCATTATTGCACAGGCGGGACAGGAAATGGCAGCGTTGCTGCAGAAAGCCATGGTGCCGGAAGTGGTTCCAAAAGCAGAGCAGATTGGACTGTGCCATCCGGGAGAGCCGGGAGAATATCAGGTGGGTATCTACTTATATGATGTGCAGGAGAGTGAGGCTGTCCGTAATGCGCCCAGACGCCGGATAGGAGAGGAGGAACAGATATATCCGTCCATGTATCTGGATTTATATTATATGCTGGTTCCCTTTTCCCGCAGTGATATCAAATACCGCCAGAGCGAAGAATATAAGCTGTTGGGCAAAATGATACAGGTACTGCGGGATTATCCTGATTTTCATTATGATGGGGATGGGACAGATGGAGGATATCGGGTGGAACTGTTGGACATTGGCTATGAGGATAAGGTACGGATATGGAACGGTCTCAATGAGGCAAGCCACATTGCGTTATACTGTAAAGTGCATCCGGTAGAGTTGGAGTCCCTTCGCCGCCGGAGCATGAAACGTGTGCGGGAGATAGAGATGCAGTTTGGAGAAAAGGACAGTTTTTATGGATAAAGTCAGGATGTCTCTGGGAACGGTAATACAAGTGTTGGATGAACTCACAGGACAGACCCTGGAGCAGACAGGAGTTCTGCCAAAACTATATTTGACAAAGGGAAAACTGCCCTTGTATAAGGGGGATGGATATTATCTTTTTGCCAGTCAGATAGAGCCGGAGGCGGTACTTGTCATAGAAGCCGCCGGATATCAGCAGTTGGAACAGAGGCTGGAGGAGGTTCCGGGGGAGCATGGAATTTATAAAATCTATATGAAACCGGACAGATATTATCCCATGTCTCTGAAAGTATATGGTGTTATAGGAAAGGCACAGCCGGATACGGAGCTGGTTATAGTCTGCCATGAGCCTGTGCGGAACAGACAGTCCGATGGAGATTATGAGGCGGCAGGTGTTCCCATAAAGCGGATTGTAACGGATGGGTCAGGAGAGTTTGTCTGCTACTGGATGCGCAGAAAGGGAGAAAGAGAGAGCATTAGCTGTGAAATCCGGACCAGAGATGGTGTAAAGCTGGAAAGTCTGCATATACAGGCAGGAATCCGGAAAAAGGTGTATTTGCCGGAAGGTACAAAAGGGGGATTACCGTGAAGAGGAAATTTGGATTACAGACAAAATTTACACTTCTGTTTCTGGGCTTTATGGTGTTAATTACGCTGGCAGTTCTTCTGATTACAGAGTATAACAATGAAATTATTATTGAACGCAGATTTTATGATTACGCAGTCAGTATCGGTTCCCTGACGGCAGGCATGGTGACAGCGGATGAAGTTCTGTATTACAAAGACTGTCTGGAGATGGACGAAAATTATTGTGTTACCCTGGCAGAGTTACAGAAAATCCGGGAAAAAACCCAGATTCATTATCTTTATGTGATTTATCCCATTTCAGATGAGCAGGGAATCTATATCTATGATGCTGCAATCGGTGATGATAATGGGAACATTTTGGGAGAATACGACCATGGTCTGGGTGAAGAGGTGGCCTTGGGGAAAGGTTTCGATATGGCATGGGAAGTGATGGAAACCGGACAAATCAGCGGACAGTTTGAATATGAAGGTGGTGTGGATATTGATGACATGCTGGTCTCTGTGTTTGTTCCCATTCTGAATCAGGCGGGGAAGGCAGTTGCATTTGTGGGAGTGGATATGGATATCCGTATTATATTGGACAGTATCAGTGAGGCGAGAGACCGAATGCTTGGAATCATGGTATTTCTTATGGCTGCATGCTATATTGTGCTGATGCTGATTGTCCGCTTTTCCATAATAAAACCCATCAACGCATTGAAAATACATGCACAGCAGATATCCGAGGGAAATTTCAGTGAGACAATTTCTGTCAGGGGGCATGATGAAATCAGTGAAATTACATATGTATTTAACCGTATGTCGAAAAGCATACAGGGGCATATGGAGGAAGTTCAGGGAATTAATTATGCCTATTACCGGTATGTGCCTTCCGAATTGCTGGATATTCTGGGGAAAGAAAGTATTACCCAGGTAGAGCTGGGGAATCAGGCAAATCGGTTTGCCGCTATATTGACCTTTCAACTGATGGAAACCGGGGAATCCGGGCTGACACCGGACGGCGGGCAGATTATGGAGGATATGAATGAGCTGTTCCGCACGATTGTTCCCGCCGTTGTGGAGCAGAAAGGGTTTGTACAGAGTTTTCAGAATACCAGTATGGTGGCAGTTTATACAGAAGGAGTGAAGGGAGCGGTGGAGTCTGCTATTTCCATATGCAAAAACTTAAACGGCGCAGGAGGGCGGGAGGGAAAGGATTCTCCCGGGGTCAGTATGGGAATCGATTACGGCGGAGTTCTTTTTGGAATTGTAGGACATGAAAAGCGCATGGCGGCTGTCTCTATATCAGCCCATGCCGCTATGGCGGAATATCTGCAAAAACTGGCGGTCCAATATGGTGCGGGGCTGTTGATAACTGCGGGGGCAGCAGAGCAGATAAAAGATTTTCATACTGTTTATCACTATCGGTTTTTGGGTATGGTTGAGAATCCGTATAACAAAATGGTGGAAAAAGTCTATGATATTTATGACGGTGACTGCGAAAAACAACGGGAGGGAAAAGAGCGGACAAAGGAGCAGTTTGAAAGAGGCGTGGAGCTTTTTTGTATGCGTCAGTTCCGGGAAAGCCGTCAGGCCTTTGTGGAAGTGCTGAAGCGGTTTAGGGGAGATAAGGCATCCAAAAGGTATTTACAGTACTGTAACCAGTATTATCAACAGAAAAGTACGGAAGATATCCGTATTTTTCTGCGGGATGAGTAAAAGGAGGCGTTGGACATGTGGGAGCAGGGCAAGGAATTTTTGGGCGCCGGATGGAAATTTCCCATTACGGTGGATGGCTCTACCGGGAGAATTGTAATGTCCTGTCAGGAGGAAAACATTCGGGAATCTATTTATATTATTGTGATGACAAGACCGGGAGAGCGCATGATGCGCCCGGAGTTTGGCTGTCATATCCATGATTTTTTGTTTCAGCGTCCCGATTATCCCATTCGGGTCCGTATGGAGAATGCGGTCCGGGAGGCCCTGGTACGGTGGGAGCCAAGAATCCGGGATATAGAAGTGAGAGTATTACAGGGCGAGAAAGAAGAACAGGTGATAATTCAGGTGGACTATACGGTACGCTCCACCAATAACCCCTATAATATGGTCTTTCCTTTTTATATGGACGAGGGCTTTGGAAAGGAGTAAGAAAATGGACTTTGGAGAGCTGTTGATGGAGAGTGGCCGGGGGAATATACCGGGCTGTAGCGGTATAGCTACCGGAATCGTAAAGGAAAACTGGAAGGAAGAGGCTGAGGGAATGGTTCTGGTGGAGATGAGTCTGGGTGAGGAAGGCAGGACGGACACGGAATGGATACCAGTGATGCAGCCTTATTGCGGCAACGGTTTCGGACAGTATTTTCTGCCGGAAGTGGACAGTCAGGTGATTCTGGGGTTTCTGGGAGGTGATATTAACTGCCCTATTGTGCTGGGATGCCTTTGGAATGATACGGATAAAATGCCTCAGGAGACCGCGAGAAAGGATAATTCCCTCAAAAGAATACAGACCAAAGGAGGAAACCGGATAGAACTGGATGAGACGGAGGGAAAAGAACAGATTGGTCTGTATACCAAAGGGGGAATCTCAGTTGTCTTACAGGATGAAAACCAGCTTGCCATAGTGCAGGATGAGGCAGGGAAAACCATGCTCTGCCTGGATATGAAAAATGGAGAAATAAAAATATGTGCGGATAAAAAGCTGATTTTGTCTGTTGGCGGAGAAGATGTTCTGGTGGCGGATGGCACCGGAGGAAAAGTGACACTCACCGCAAATTCCATTGAAGCCCAGGGAAAGCAGAGTCTGCACCTGAAAACACAGAATGCCGGATTAGAGGGAAATATGACAGAAATCAAGGCGCAGGGTTCCCTGA
This sequence comes from uncultured Acetatifactor sp., assembly GCA_964604575.1. Lineage (GTDB taxonomy): Bacteria > Bacillota > Clostridia > Lachnospirales > Lachnospiraceae > Acetatifactor. Next base: position 8,712 of record CAZRZM010000005.1, on the reverse strand, counting down.
AAATAAACAGCAGTGGGATTCTGGAAGTGAAAGGGGCAATGGTTAAAATCAATTAATGGACCAAAGAAGGAGGAAAAGATGGGATTTGTAGTATGTGGAGGCGCCATGTGCAGCTGCAGTTTCGGCGTGGCGCCGTCAAGCTTTGTAGTGACGCCGGAAAACAAAACGGTGTCGTCAATGCCTCTCGCCACCATTATGGATAATGTTCCCATGAAAAATATTATGCCTTTTGGCATGTGTTCTTCCATGGCGAATCCCCAGGTGGCAGCGGCAACTGCGGCGGCGATGGGGGTATTGACACCCATGCCCTGTATTCCGGTGATAACAGCGCCATGGACGCCGGGAAGTCCGACAGTGGTGATTGCAGGCAAACCGGTTTTAAACCAGAGCAGCAAACTGGTCTGTAATTGGGGAGGAGTTATTCAGATTAACGCACCGGGATGCACCAATATACAAGTATAGGAAAGGGGGACAAAATGGACTGGATACCACAGAAAAACTTTGTGCAACAAAAAAAGGACACAGAAATGAATAAGCGGGGGGAGGCGGTATCCCAAAAGAATCCGGGATATATAGACAGGGAGATTCGACTGCGCAGGAAGGAAAGTGCGCAAAAAGAAAAAATACTGCAAAAAAAGAGTGAGGATGTGGTACAGTGTGTCCCTGACCCCGTAGAGGAAATCGCGCTGGAAGGTGACATGGAGATGGTAAGAGCGCAGGTTAATGAGGTGATGGAAGTTATACGGAACCAGGTTATGAACAATGTGGAAATGGTACACAAACTGCAGGAGAACCAAGGACGTGATGCCTGGGTGTATGCAGGTATTTTCAGGAGAAATGATTCCCTGTTGCAGATTCTGGAAAGCTGGGATAATACATGGAGTCTGGAAAGAACCTGCGGACTACTGCTGGATTTGGGATTGGTATTACGGAGATTATGCGATGATATGGAAATCATGAATGATACGTTAATAGGGGGCAGAGACAGAAACACCCACAGAGTTGACAGAAACAGTGCCTGGGCAAGAGAATTTGTTCCTGAGAATGCAAGGCTGCAAGCCGGACCATCTGCCACTACTGGTCAGTTACTTCGTCTCCTGCATAATTATCGCGATGTAATTGACCGGATTCACATGCAATCCGTCATGGTAGGTGCGATTCAATATTGGAAAAACGGCTCCTGGATAAAAAGGATAATGGGAGATTACCATACGGCAGTTGAAGTCTGGGCGGTATATATGCACTATCTGGAGGAAGTCCCGGAACAAACCCCGGAACAAACCTCTATGGACGTAACCAGATGATAATTGGGGGTGTATGTAATGAGATAGACAGTGGTGTGTTCGCTGTTCCAGTCCACGCTCTTATTCTCATTAAAAAGGTGTTCCGTATCCAGGGTAAAGTCAAGGCAGTCAGGTATATATACACGATACCAGGTGTTGGGTTGGCTGTGGTCCCGGACCGCATTGATGACACTGTATGCAGTTACCGGCTTAGGGGCATCCGGTCTGCACGCAGCAAATCCGGCTTTTTCGTAGTTGTCATTCATATATACCTGGGTGGACTCCAGCCTGCCTTCCTGTATAGCAGCCACATCTGCCATCAGGTCTTTATACTGTTTGTAAGGCTGTACATCCAGAAACAGTGAGATCAGTACAAAGGAAAAAAAGATTTCCATAAGGATAACAAGAACAGGCTCGGTGAGAGGTATTCCCAATATTCTAATCTTCATTTTTGCCGGTTCATAAATAGGACTTCTGGCTGTAATGAGATAAAAAGCAAGAGCGAGTAACCCGAAGACAGGTACAAAAGGCGCAATCAGGGTATAGAATGATTTAAACATCTGGTACCAGACGGCATACCCTTCCAGTAAAAGAGAAGGTGTATCGGCACCTGCAATACGTCTCTCAAGAGTGCCCGGACGTAGAAGAAATATTATTATTGAGGCGGATACCATAAAAGACATTGCAAAAATTATCCACCATGTATGATAGTTCCATTTGAGTTCATTGGCTTGTTTTGCCAGAGTCTCCGCATCTGTCACTGGTTTACGGTGTGTGTTTTTGCATGTAGCCATATTCTGTCTCCTTCCACTGCCGTATAATATAGTAATGCTACCCTGTTTCCTGCTCCAAGTCAATCCATCTCTTTGGAAAGATGTTCCAAAATGACCCATTGGGACATCAATAAGGGCTGGATAAAATTGGGAAATCCGTATAAATTATTATGGACTATATAATCTTTTCGTGGAGGATATAGAACATGAGAAAAAAGGAGATTTCTGTAGAGAGGAAACAGCCTGCATTAAGATTACGACAAATCAGGGAAAACGGTGGTTTTACACAAGAACAGTTTTCGGAAATCCTTGGAATATCCGTATCTGCCTATAAAAAGATGGAGAGTGGAGAGAATCAGATTTCTCTGGCAAGTCTGAAAAAACTGTATGATGAAATGAATATATCTTCCGATTTTATTTTATATGGCAAGAATAAGAACCTTGATGGATTATGGTATCACATTCTAAATTGTACGGAGGAAGATAAGATGTTTCTGCTGGTCCGTCTGCTGGCATATTTTACCGACACAAAACAGAGTGTGTTTCCATTAAAAGATGAACAGTCGAAACGCGACAGTGAAATGCTTCAGTTCATTCAGAACATACAGAGTAATAAGGAAGACAAATGACCCAAAAAGTATTGATAGTGGAAGATTGCAAAGCCCACAGGGAGGTTTTGCAAAAAATACTGAATGATTTACATATTAACCTTGAAATATATTGTGCATCCGATATAAAGAAAGCGTTTGAGATTTCAATGGAACAGCATATTCATTTATTTTTAGTGGATATTGTATTGGATACTTTAAAGCCCGGAGATGTGTCTGGGCTGAATTTTGTTAGAGAAATAAGAGGTGTTGACAAGTATCGCTTTACTCCGGTGATTTTTATTACTTTGTTGGAAGACCCTAAATTATATTCTTATAGTAATCTTCATTGTTTTGGTTATATGGAAAAGCCCTTTAAAGAGGAAGAAGTGAAGGAAATGGTTCTTGACGCATTGAAGTTCCCCATACATGAGGAAGGGAATAAATGTGTTTATTTCCGGATAGAGGGAATTGTTTATGCCAAATACATCAAAGAAATTCTATATATAACAATCAGTAGAAGAAAGTCTGTGATTCATTGTATGGATGATGAATTAGAAATTCCCAATATGACGGGTAATACACTGATGAAAGAACTGGATTCGGATTTGCTGGTTCCGTGCAGCAGATACAGTGTAATTAATAAAATGCATATTGACAAAATTGACTATGCGAACCGTTTTGTCTGGCTGGAACATGTTGAACGCCCCATAGAAATTGGAGTCATTATGAAGAAAGCATTTATGCAGAGAATGAATGATGAGTAAAGTATTTGTTTTAACCACACTGCTGTTGGAAACCATTATGGTGCTGGCATGTGTGCATACGGTTTTTGGACAAAGGATGAAGGGGGATAAACATACAGTAACGTTTATTGTACTGGTGAGTCTGGTGTATCTGGTAATTAATGAGGGCATCCTGTCACACAAATTTTCCATTTTGGTATACATACTTATTATCATTTATTGTTATCGTAGTTTTAAATTAACGTTTTTCGCAACTGTCCTGAGAGTTGTGGCTGCCTTTATCATGGCAGGTGCAATAGAGGCGGTTGTAGCATTTGGGGTAATTCCGCTACAGAATACAATGGATTCCACGATGCTTGCACTGACTGCCAGTGTGGCAGCCATGGGTGTGGCGGTGGGGATAAAGTATTGTGCCAATATGCCCCGGAGATTTAAGGAAGGAAAACCGATTGCCGGACTGTTGGGGGGAGCTACTGTGTTTGGAGTGCTGATAATAGATTATTATATTAATAAAAGTCAAATCAATATTTCGTCTATTCTCATTCTGGTATTTATGTCGATACTATATATTTATATATACCGGTTGGAACAGAAGAAAAAGGAAATAGAAAAGAAAAATCTGGAACTGGAGCTGCAAAGGGTATATGGCGGGGTATATGAACAATTACTCAATGAAGTGAGAATACACCAGCATGATTTTAAGAACCAGTTAAGCGCTGTTTACAGTATGCATACGGTTGCCCGCTCTCTGGAGGAGCTTGTCGCGATGCAGAGGGAGTATGGGGACCAAATTGTCAAAGAGTGCAGATTCGATTCCATACTGACAAGCTGTAACAACCCTGTTCTGGCAGGATATCTGTACTATAGCTGTATCGCCTGCGAGAAAGAAAAAATAGATGTCACCTATAAAATATCCCTTGACCGGGTGGAAAGCGCTTTTTCCATACACGAGATAATTGAAATTCTGGGCATTTTCTTTCAGAACGCCTGCGAAAATATGGTAATGAATCCCGGACTGCCACAGAAACTGAAGCTGGATTTTAGTGAGAACGAGGATGCAATTTTGTTCTCCTTTTCTAATCCTGTTTCCGATACAGCCAGTGAAACCGGCAGACTGTTCAGGCAGGGATATAGCACCAAAGGGGAAAACAGAGGAATCGGACTGCCGCGGGCAAAAGAGCTGGCAGCCAGACATGCTTCGGAAATCAAAGTTTTTCGCAATAGGGAAGAAGGCGTATATTGGATTCATTTTACAATATGTATACAAAAATAAAAGGATGTTGTCTGATGATTGAGACAGCATCCTTTTATAAATTGGTTATTTTTCGTTTTCATTGTCTAAAAACGGAAATTTAGGTTCGCCGAAGAAAATAAGGCTGATAATATCAAAACGAATTCCCACGTTAAACATTGTGTCACCTCCTTGCTGCATATGCAATTCCTAATTGCGCTATATGTAATATAACTGTCCAGAAACCAATGTAGAGCCAGGTATTGGGTGGACAGATACAACACAGAATAAAAAACAGGGATAGGATAATGGATGTGTTGCGTTTACTTTTCTTTATCTGTTCCGGAGTAGCGGCAGGCCGGTTGGAGGATGTAATGGGCGCAAAGCAGTATCCCACAGGTATGCAGAATAAGATGCCGGCACATACAATTATCTGGGGCGGTGTCACAAACAGTGCCAGTAAAATACTCCCGCATAAAAAGGAAAAGCTGACGATAAGGCAGCTTATATAGTGTTTGAAGTGAAGTCCGCCTCCGTTGTTACGAAGAACCATCAGGGCGAAGAGGGCAGCAAAGTATTCTTTCGTCAGACCTGCTGCCATAAATACCAGAAGAAATATGATTATTTTACTGAATTCCGAAATAAAACACAGAAAATAATATTTCCGCAACTGTTTTTCATAATCAGATATCGCTGACTTTTTCGTTTGTGACATTTTCCTGCTCCAATCATTCCATTCATGATGTCAGTCGGTTATGTTATTCCCGCGTGCAATGAAATGCTGCGAGGGTCATATTGACTTAAGCCATGTGGTTTTATCATAACTCAATTTTGGTGGAAAATGATAAAAGGGTACTCAGATGTGCTAAAAGTGGATTAAAATAAAGAAAAATGGCGTTTTGCGTTTCTTTTTGTAAATTAGATGCGCAAAAAATACAGTTCAAGCCATAACAAGAGCGGCAGCATTTTAAACGTATGATATCTTGCGGAGGAGGAACATTCCTATTATAATGGATGGGAGCGCCCCTGCCGGAGTGGCAGAGTGTGAGGAAACATGGGAAAACGGTTTGTGGTTCATGCAAAGAGAGTGGAGGAAACCGGATGGAAATAAAAGAAGAATATAGCAGTGACGAAAATACAGCGGATATGATACAGAAAGAAGCAACAGCGGGGAATACGCGGGCAGAGGATATTGAAAAAAGTATCCGCAAAAAATTTCACAAGCAGCTTTTTTCCAAATTTGCCAAAGCAATCAATGAGTACAGACTGGTGCAGGAAAATGACAAAATAGCAGTCTGTATCTCAGGGGGCAAAGACTCCATGCTGATGGCAAAGCTGTTTCAGGAACTGAAGCGGCATAATAAATTTCCCTTTGAACTGGTATTTCTGGTGATGGACCCGGGATATGCGGAGGCAAACCGCAGACAGATAGAAGAAAATGCCCGTATCATGAATGTGCCTGTTACGGTATTCCAATCGGAGATATTTGATACGGTATACAATATCGAAAAATCACCCTGCTATCTGTGTGCCAGAATGCGGAGGGGATATTTATACAGCAGGGCGAAGGAGCTGGGCTGCAATAAGATTGCGCTGGGACATCATTATGATGATGTGATTGAGACAATTCTTATGGGAATGCTGTATGGCGGACAGGTACAGACGATGATGCCCAAGCTGCACAGTACCAATTTTGAGGGAATGGAACTGATACGTCCCATGTATTTGATTCGTGAGGAGGATATCAGACACTGGCGGGATTACAACCGGCTTCACTTTCTTCAGTGTGCCTGCCGGTTTACGGAAGAGAGCAGCTCCATGGGGGAAGAGGAAGAAAATATATCCAAGCGTCTGGAAGTGAAGCAGCTTATTGCCAGACTAAAAGAGACCAATCCTTTTGTGGAGTCTAATATTTTTAAAAGTGTGGAGAATGTGAATTTAAGCACAATTATCGCTTACAAAAAAGACGGTGTGCGGCATCACTTTGTGGATGAGTATTAGTGTGGCATCTGGCGATAATTCTGGGAAAGGAAGGCAGACCGGAGAGTCTGTGGGGAAGATGAAGAGAGAGAATTTTCATATCAAAGAATTTGGAGAAAATGTATGGTTTTTTGCACCGGAGGATGACAGAGAGAAAGTGCAGGAGACGTTGGATTTCATATATGCCCGTCAGGAGGCAAATCAGTTTGGAACGGACAGGGATGCCGTTTATTTTCTGCCCGGTAATTATTCGGACATGGAAGTAAATGTGGGGTTTTATACCCACGTGGCAGGGCTGGGTATCGTACCCGGAGATGTGGTGCTGCCATCCTTACAGTGCACTGCCAGATGGAACCAGAGACCGGGAAACCATAATGCCTGCTGCAATTTCTGGCGTGGTGCGGAAAACCTGACGCTGGAGAGCGACACTATGTGGGCAGTATCCCAGGCCACATATCTGCGCAGAATACATATAAAAAAGGATTTGTATCTGCATGATGAGGGTGGCTGGGCGAGTGGCGGCTTTGCGGCAGATATTCTGGTGGACGGTATGGTGGATTCCGGCACTCAGCAGCAGTGGCTGTCCCGTAACTGCGACTGGAAACAATGGATGGGATGTAACTGGAACATTGTATTTTCCGGAATACCGCAGGAAAAAACCCCGGTGGAAACCTGGCCCCAAAAAGCATATACCACAGTGGGCGATGTGGAAGTAATGCAGGAGAAACCGTTTCTGGTATATCTGGGCGGTGAACAGAGCGGAGAAAGGCAGAACCGGAGAAAAGGGAAACAGACCATGAAGGAGACCCGGCGGACAGCGGGATTTGGTGTGTACGTGCCTTCTGTCAGACATTCGTGCCGGGGCATTTCCTGGGCAGAGAAGGAAGAGGGATGTGTGATTCCCATGGAAGAATTTTATATAGCAAGGGCTGATAGGGATACGTCGGATACTCTCAACAGAGCGTTGGAAGAAGGAAAGCATCTGTTTTTCACCCCCGGAATCTATGAACTGGATAAGGAGCTTGTAGTCAGGCATGAAAATGCAGTGATTCTTGCCACCGGATTTGCCACGCTGCTGGCTGTTAATGGTAACAGATGTATGCGTATCAGGGGAGAGGGAGCAACCATTGCAGGTATCCTGTTTGATGCCGGGGAAAAGGAGTCGGAGACACTGCTTCTTCTGGAAAAGGCAGGAGGAGAGGATTATACATGGTGCAGTGATTTGTTTTTCCGCGTGGGTGGAGCCGCATCAGGCATCACCAGAGCGCATACCTGTATTGTGATTGACAGAAATTATGTGGTGGGAGACAATTTCTGGATATGGCGCGCCGACCATGGACATTATGTGGACTGGGACAGAAATCCTTCCGCAAACGGTATTGTTGTCAACGGGGATTATGTGACGCTTTATGCTTTGATGGTGGAGCATTTTGAGGAATACCAGACAGTCTGGAACGGAGAGTACGGCAAGGTCATTATGTACCAGAGCGAGGTTCCCTATGATGTACCTGCAGGGGAGGTCTGGATGAGCCATGAAGGCAGGCAGAAAGGGTATCCGTCCTACTATGTGGCAGAGCATGTAAAGCATCATGAAGCGTGGGGAATTGGTGTGTATACGGTGAACCGCAGGACGGATGCGTGGATGCAGTGTGTTATGGAGGTGCCTGAGACACCGGATGTAAAAGTGCATAATATCTGTGCCATTATGATTACGGGATATCCCGGTATCTGCCATGTTATCAATAACGTGGGAGGAAGCTGCGAGAGCGCCGGAGAGAGACAGATTATTACAGAGTGGCCGCCTGATTGTTGCGTTTCTTGCCTTTCTCACGAGAGATAGGGACAACAAGAAGAAATAAAATGCCTCACCTGTCTGCCAACAGATGAGGCGGTGTCCGTAAGGACATTTTTTAGCCTAAACTCGGAGCATCCACTTTGGAGTGGGTGCTTTCCTTGTACTGTTATAATACCATTGTATAGGAAAAGTTTCAAGAGGATTCAGAAAATTTATCTTGTTTTACGTAACAGTTCAGCCTTTCCTCTTTCCAGTATATTTTGCGGAAATCGAGGTGCTGTGTCAGGGCTTCTGTCAGCAGGCATGGTGGAGGATGG
>CAZRZM010000004.1:0-39720 GCA_964604575.1 uncultured Acetatifactor sp. | reverse complement strand
GAAGAAATATCTTCCAAACCGGCAATCATACGAAGAGTGGTAGATTTACCACATCCGGAAGGTCCTACGAAAATAATAAATTCCTGATCTGCAATTTCAAGATTAAAATCTTTAACAGCAGTAAATCCATTGGGATATACTTTGCAGATATTCTTTAAAGATAAACTTGCCATAAGAATAAAACTCCTTTCGTGTTCACGTTTCGCATAATTGATTCTTATCCTAGTATAACGAAAAAGAATATTTTCTTCCATACCACTATTTCACAAAGATTTTGATTCTGATTGTAAGAATTGCTTATAAAGTATTAAATTTTTATTTCAGTCTGTCAAATTGCCTAAAATGGATATGATTTGTTGGACATCTTCCACAAAATCTGTTCCCTTAATGGATATTTTCGTTTATGGAAATCCCTTCATCCAGTTCATCATGGAATATCCGCTCATCTTCCTGGGGAGTATCATCCTCTGACACTTCACCATGGGCAATGGCAATCTGGTTCTCCAGTTTTTTGAAAAAATTATTGTACATCATTGCAAAGAAATATGCCGGAGCAGAAATACCAAAAAACAGTGCAATGGGCATTACCTGCACAATGAACAGCATTATAATTGGCAGTATACTGAGCACAATCATAACAATAGTCTTGGGAAACTGCAAAATGCTGATTACCAGGGCATTTTTGATAGTACGGAAAACCGGATTGTCAAACTTTGCCTGCACCGGAAAAACAAAAGTAAAAGTAAACAATACTAAAAGAGCAACTACAAGAATAATGATTTCAATTACTTTGGGGAAATGGATAATCTGCATATACATTATGTAAATATCCACAGCCAGTATGGAAAATACCACAATCATCAAAAGCCAGATAAGCGTTGATTGTTTAAAGTTCTGCTTAAAGGATTTGAAAAAGCTGGCAGTCAGACGATTTTCCTCTCCTCTCACGATTTTCAGTGCCATATAGTGCATGGCAGTCAGGGATGCTCCTGTGGTAATAACAGGAATGCAGCAGACCAGCGTCAGCACATTTAACCACAATAAATCTGCAATGATTGTTAATACTCTCATAAGGGGACCATCTATATCAAAAATTCTCATGCCACCAATTCCTCTCTTAAACCTGCTTGTACAGTTTCTTATTCTTCTTTGTTGTTTTCTATTTTTTTATTGTTCTTTTATTACTGTTCTTACTTCATTGCTTTACTTAGAGACTTTTTTCCATAGCTGTCACGCGGATGCCGGAAAACTCTTCCTCAGGCGCCACTGTACGGAATCCGATTTTGTGGTAAAACTCAACCGCATAGGGAGATGCTTTCAGGGACATATATTTCTCCCCCGCTTCGCCTTTCAGATACTGGCACATTCTGTCCATCAAAGTGCGCCCCACCCCTCTGCGGTGGTATGCCTCATCCACAAACAACAATGACAAATGATTCTGATTTCTCACAGAGGCGGCACCAATAATTTTCGTTCCATCCAGTGCCACCATCATCTGGTAATTTCCCCGCAGAAAAGCCCGGTACAAATCCTTGTCAGTGATAAACTCATAAAAGTTACGAATACCCTCTTCTGTATAGTCATTACCCTCAAACTTTAAAAATGTCCGCCATACCATATCCATCGCCGGTATCCATTCATCGGCTTTCGCCCATCTGCATTCGTAAGGAATTGCTGTCTCACTCATATTCTAATTTATCACTCCCATAATCCAGTTATAGATATCCTGCATCACCAGCTCTCTGTCCTCTTCGTTCAATAATTCATGTCTGTCTTTATCATAAAGCTTCAGAACTATATTTTGAACGCCCGCATTTTTCAGGGAATCATAAGCTCTCCTGACACCCTCTCCATACTCTCCCACCGGGTCATCGGCGCCGGATACCATAAAAATCGGCAAATTATCAGGCACTTTCTCCAGATTCTCCTGCTTCTGAATGCGGGATATCAGTTCAAACAAAGTGGAAAACCCATTGACAGTAAACACAAACCCGCACAGAGGGTCTTCTATATACCGGTCTACGTTTCCGGTATTTCTGCTGAGCCAGTCCACAGAAGTTCTTTCCGGCTGAAAGCGTTTGTTATAGGAACCAAATGCCAGTTTATCCATCAGTCTGCTGACATGCTTAGAACCACAAAAAACTTTCTGTATACCCACTACCGCTTTAGCAAGGGTAACCGTTGCTTTTGACTGCATACCCGTTCCCATAATCACCGCGCCGTCAATACCGCTTCCGTAGCGGCACAGATAATTCCGCAGGATAAAGGAACCCATGCTGTGTCCCAATATAACATAGGGGACGCCGGGATACTCTGTCTGGGTCATCTTCTTGAGCCGGTGCACATCACGCACCACCACGGTAGCGGCATCCTGCTCACAGAAATATCCGAAATTGCCATCGCCAACAGACTTACCATGTCCCAGATGGTCATCGCCGGTAACTACAAAGCCTCTCTGCACCAGATATTCGGCAAACTCTTCATACCTCTCGATATACTCTGCCATACCGTGTACAATCTGTACAATACCAGCAATTCTGCCATCTTCCGGAACATATCGCACTGCATGAATCTTATGGATGCCGTCCCGGGAATCAAAATACAGTTCTTCTTTTTTCATGTATCCTCACATTCCGCCGCACAAGCGGCCATTTAATCAGGGGAACTTTGTAATAAAGTATACCGCATTTTCCATAACAATTTAAGCTGTTTAGAGAAATTTAATGAATCAGCAAATCTCAGCTCCCGCAGGCATCTCTTTCTCCGGTGTCATCAATGCAAGACCGCCGTCTGCATCTTCCGCACACAGAAGCATTCCCTCAGACAGCACTCCTGCCAGGGTTGCAGGCTTTAAATTTACCAGAACCATGACCTTTTTACCCACCATTTCTTCCGGCGTATAATGTGCTTTGATACCGGACACAATCTGACGCACACTGCTTCCCACCTTTACCTGACTGCACAGAAGCTTCTTGGACTTCGGCACCGCCTCACAGGCGATAATTTCTCCCACCTGGAACTGCATTTTCGCAAAATCATCATAGGTAATTTCTTCTTTAGACTCTATGTCGATAACTGCCTCCTGATTATTCTGTCCATCTTCTGCACCTTCCTCTGCTGCTTTTGCGGAAGCAATCATGGCAAGACGAAGCTCTTCCTCTCTTGCAGCCACTTCCTTCATATCCAGACGGGCAAAGAGAATCTGCGGCGCATCCGTTACCTTCGCTCCGCTCTGATACAGACCGAATTTATCCAGCAGTTCAAAATCACGCAGGGAGGTATTTAACTGTGCTGCAATTTTTTCCGCTGTTTCCGGCAGAAAAGGCTGCAGCAGGGATGCACCAATTACAATGCCTTCCACCAAATTGTAGAGAACAGTGGAAAGCCGATCTGCCTTTGTCTCATCCTTGGCAAGTACCCACGGCTCTGTCTCATCAATATATTTGTTGCATCTTTTGAAAATATTGAAAATTTCGGTGAGTGCATCTGCCACCCTCAAAGTCTCCATTTTTTCCACCACTTTGGCATAAGCGGCTGTCACTGTCTTTTTCAAGTCTTCATCAATTACATTGTCGTCCGGAGTCAGTTGTGCACCTTTGTCTGCAACAACTCCGCCAAAATATTTGTTGCTCATGGAAATGGTACGGTTCACCAGATTGCCAAGAGTGTTTGCCAGGTCTGAATTAAGGCGTTCTGCAATCAGCTCCCATGTGACATTTCCGTCATTTTCATAAGGCATCTCATGCAGCACATAGTAGCGCACTGCATCCACACCAAAGTAATCCACCAAATCATCTGCATAGATAACATTGCCCTTGGACTTACTCATTTTATCATTATTCATAAGCAGCCATGGATGTCCAAACACCTGCTTTGGCAGGGGCTCTCCCAGTGCCATCAGAAAAATAGGCCAGTATATCGTATGAAAACGAATAATATCTTTACCTATCAAGTGCAAATCTGCGGGCCACAGCTTTTTGTACTGCTCAGTGCTGCTGCCTTCTGCATCATACCCCACACCGGTAATATAGTTGCTCAGTGCATCCAGCCAGATATAAATGACATGTTTGTCATCAAAATCGACAGGAATTCCCCATTTCACGGAAGTACGGGATACACACAAATCCTGAAGTCCCGGAAGCAGGAAATTGTTCATCATTTCATTTTTACGGGATACGGGCTGGATAAACTCAGGATGAGCGTTAATGTGCTCAATTAATCGGTCAGCATATTTGCTCATGCGGAAAAAGTATGCTTCCTCTTTGGCAGGCTTCACCTCCCTGCCACAGTCGGGACATTTACCGTCCACAAGCTGGGACTCCGTCCAAAAGGACTCACAGGGAGTACAATAAAGACCTTCATAGGCTCCTTTGTAGATATCACCCTGGTCATAGAAACGCTTAAACATTTTCTGAACCTGTTTCTCATGATAATCGTCTGTAGTACGGATAAATTTGTCATAAGAAATATTCAACAAATCACATAAAGCGCGAATCTGCCCGGCAATATTGTCCACATATTCTTTGGGCGTCACACCAGCCTCTGCTGCCTTCAGTTCAATTTTAAGTCCGTGCTCATCAGTACCCGTCTGGAAGAATACATCATACCCTTCTTTTCTTTTGAACCTTGCAATACTGTCGGCAAGAACAATTTCATAGTTATTGCCAATGTGCGGCTTGCCTGAAGTGTAGGCAATCGCTGTGGTTAAATAATACTTTCCTTTATTTTCCATAAGGGAAATCTCCTTTCTTGTTAAAAATCCTGTTTCCTATGAAGCAAAAAAAGCCCGCCTTCCATGATATGTAATCTGTCACATATCATAGAAGACGAGCATACACCCGCGGTACCACTTCTGTTTATCCGGCTCTCGCGAGCGCGGACCTCTTCGGGTCAGTAACCCTATCCGCTATAACAGGCGGAACCTGTCGCAGCCTTGCCGGAAAATTCTGTGCCTAAAAGCATCCGGTTCGGTGCGCTGCTCAGAAGCCATGTTCCACTTCTTCTACTCCATCCCTCTCAGCTTAACGGAACGTTCTCTGTAAAGTGTCAATAAGCGTACTCTCTTCGTCACTGCCTTTTTCATCTGATTAATAGCGTAGCATAGAAGGCAGGGCAATGTCAACCGAAATAATAGGAGTTTTCGAGCAAAAATATCCGAAAACTTTTATATAAATATTTTCAAGCAATGATGTTCGTGGTATGATAAAATCATATTTTACAATTACAATAACAGAATTACTCAGGAGGCAGAATCATGGAATTTGTACTAGTATTAATTATTATTGCACTAGCCATCTTTATAGGGATTTTATTATATCAACTAGACCTGACAAAGCATTACTATGCTTACGATTCCAATAGAGCCAACAAAATAGAACAACAATATATTACAGAAAAAGAACAGACAGACAAAGATTTAAAGGAATTGCGCAAAATTGCATATACTAATGCAACCACCAAAATATGGAATATTGATTATTTTATCGAAAAAAGCTTAGAACTCTTTACAAAAAAACCACATTCCCATTATACTCTGGTTGCATTTAATATTTTAAATATCGGACGTATTAACCAACTGTTCGGTCCCACTGAGGGCGACCAGGCAATTTATTTTACTGCCCAGACTCTTCGCCATGTCACCTCCAAAGAGCAGATCTATGCACAGATATATTCCAATTTATTCTGTATTCTGTTTCAGGACCAGGATGACTCAATCGTATTATCTTCTATCCATCGTCTATCAAAGACTTTGCAGAACCATAAAGATAATGTGGATATCTATCCGGCATTTGGAATTTATCATGTGGAAGATACCACCATGAATATCATGGATATGATAAATTATGCCACCCTTGCCCAAAAATTTGTAACAGAAAATGATACCTATAATTACAAATTTTTTACTCAGGAATTAAATGAAAATTTTCAGGAGAACAAACGGATGAGTGCCGAAATGGAACAAGCGCTTCAGGATCATAAATTTTTCATGTATTTACAGCCTATGGTGGATTTGCACTCCCATAAGATTATTTGCGCAGAAGCTTTAGTACGGTGGGATTATCCGGGAAAGGGCATTTTGTCGCCCTATGCTTTTCTGCCATTGTTCGAGAATTCTTCCCTCATTCAAAAACTGGATTATTATATGTGGGAAGAAGGTTGCAAAACCATCCGTCGCTGGATTGACAATAAAATTGAACCTACACCAATTTCCCTAAATATTTCTCCCACTCTGCTGGCCACTGGTCGTTTTGTGGATTATCTGGTGGAACTAATGGAACAATATCTAATCGACCGCAATCTGATTATTCTCGAAATACCGGAGAAAGCATTATCCAATATGACAGAACCACTCTCCAATACCCTTTTCCGTTTACATGAGGAAGGTTTTACCCTCTGCATTGATAATTTCGGAAGTTTAAATTCTCCATTAAATGTACTGAAAGATTTCCCTATTGACCGTATCAAACTGGACCGCACTTTTTTGGCAAAAAATGTAGGCAGTGAAGAGGGACTGGCTATCCTGCGATATTTAATTGCCATGGCAAAAGAATTGAATTTTACTGTTATTGTGGAAGGTATGGAAACAGAGCAACAAGTAAAACTTTTAAGTGAAATAGGATGTGACATTGGACAAGGCTATTATTTCTCCAAACCAGTAGACTTAAGGAACTTCGACCAGATGAATAAAATCATGATTAAAACCTTGTATCGTCCTAATGAATACTACCCGACTTTTGAGGACTTTGAACGAGACATTGATTTGCTTATAAATATGTTAAAAAGACAAAAGAATGCCTGGTCTTAATATTTCCAGACATCCCTTCTGTCACTTTCATTTTTAGTTTCAAATTTGGGAAAATATGCAAAGACTGATTGGATGATGAACCTTAAGGAGTCTCAATTAAGCCTTTATAGCAAAAAGTCTGTAACAACAACCTACCAAATATGATAATAGACAACATGATGAATTGTGACAAACCCCAAGAACTTATCAAGGTAGTATGCGGACTGCATGCACCAGAGTACAGATGCTGGCCGAGCAAAAAAGAGGAATTAAATTCAACAACTGGCTTAGCACCGTACCGGTATCTGTCTATAATATCGGTTTAAAAAAGCGGCAAATATAAAATGGATTAAGGATTTTTCATCTAACATCCATTACATCACTACATATCTGTCTTGATTTTTCCTATCGTAAAAATATAATAATCGGTCAATGTTGCCATGCTGTCATCCTGGGGTGGTTCCTCTGTGGAGAAGGGCAGCAGAGTCACTTCCACACAATAATTGGACAAATCAGTATCTGCCATTCCTTCTGTATCCACAAACAGACTCATTTCCCAGTCAGTAAGATATTTGATTCCATGGGTCCCGGCCTTTATCTCCGATTCCGTAAAAGTCTTCACCATCCGGTATGCGGCTGTGCCGTTGCAGGTTACAAGCTGCAGGTCTCTGTATACCTTATTATCCTGCCCACTGTCATCACCTATGTCACCGTCTGCATCAGCTTCCACTGTTGCCAGGCGAAGTGTGTCTCCCAAACGCAGTCCACAATCAGGAACTGCCACGTCTCCACTTCCCACATACTCATAATGATACGCCCCTGCTCCGTCACTGACCTTCTTCTTTAGGCGATAGGTAACCAGATATCGATTTTTGGCACAGTCCGTAATATCCGCTTCTTTGTCGTTCCGTATCATTTCTGAAAAATCCAGTTTTGTCAGGAAAGGTATTTCATGAACATATGCTGTTTCCTGATAGGTATTAATTCCCAAATCCATCAAATCCTCTATCTCCAGCGCAACTGCCAGCTCCTGGCTGCCCTCTCCTGTCACCGCGTCTGCATAGTAATCCACTCTGGTGCCGCCCAGCGGATAATCCGGATCCGAGCTGCGCCTCAGTTCCAGATACACATCATAAGTGTTACCTATATACTCACTTATATCTGCCACCGAAAAATCCAGTTCCATATGAACCGAATTTTTAACCTGCACTCCTGCTCCTATGGAAACCGAACTGTCTCCAGATACATCACCACTCACTTTTCCTATAGGGAACACTGCGCTCTGATTCTTATAGGTGTACAAAACACTCTGTCCTATAGGAACATAAGGTTCTCTCGTCCCAATAATAACATTGGTTCCCTCCGGCAGATTCACATATTCACCCGAATTTCTGTCAAACAGGCGGACTGCCACATCCAGATATTTATTGCTGTTTTCACTGTCAATGAAGCTACTGCTGGCATTGGCTTTTTCTGCCCAATAGATATCGCTGGCAGCAATACGGATTCTGGTATCAATGACAATACGCTCATCCCTGCTGATTTTACCGGAAACAGCGGTCTCTCCACCAGTGCCTTTTCCCTCAAAGGAAATATCCAGTCCGGGCATCCAGGTAATCTGAATACCCTTGTCCTCCGTTCTGTCCAGAAATTCCTTGATGGCAGGCTCCGTTTCCTCAGTAGTAATGGAAATCTTGAAAATTGCATTTTCCAATGTATCCACATTGCGAGGATCCATATAAAGATAAAACCGTTCCAGTCCCATATCAAATCCAGTCAGATCCTCCTCCCCATACTGGTAAGAGTCAGAGGATGTCTTAATATCTCCGATACGGCGATTCTGATAAGGATTTCCTTCTGCATCCACAAATCGGGTAAAATCAATATCCGTTGTCCGCTCCTGGGGCTGGGTGTAATAATATACCTTACCCGTATCTGCCTCCACCAGCGTGAATTTCATTCCCGCCGGAATTGTGGTATCTCCCCAGGTATATTCTCCTGTAGCCATATCTGTTCCGGTTGCTTTCTGGAAAGTAATGGTCTTGTTCACCACAACATTTTTATAGGAATTTTTCTTTCTTCCTTCACCATATGCCAGTTCCACAAATATAGTATATGTACTGTCATGTGCAACTGTCACCTCGCCAGTATAAGCAGTGTCTGCTCCAGTGGCAGCTTTCAAAGAATACTGCTCGCCCTCCATCACAGAGAGTTTACTGTAATATGCAATACGTTCCACTACAAATACAGGGACATATGCGGTCTCATAATGCCAGCCACCCTCTGCTGCAGGAACTCCATAACGGAAGCAAAGCAACGTCACTGTATAAGAATCATCTTCATTGATGCCATCGTATACCAGTTCCCGGTAGGATATCTTATTATCTGCCACAGAAAGGCTGATATAATCTCTGTCCTCGTCCGCAACTATCCTGCCGTCCGCTGTAATCTTGGCTTTCTTGGCAGAAACCGTCAACATCCGGCGCATATTCTCATCTGTAGGATCCTCGCTGACACCTCCTACATTTGTGAGAATCGCCATTACACTATCCACAATATTCTGCGCTGTACCACCATCTGCAAATACCACCGGAACACCATGAATAGTCTTTGCCGCACAGAACCTATTATAATAATCCAGCACAGGCTCACTTGTTCCCAGAAGCATATTCAGACGATAAGAATCCAAAAATTCTCGTCCATCTGCCTTACTGTCATAAGCTGCCACCACATCGTCAATGGTACTGTAGAGATACTCGTCCTCGTATTCATCTGTACCAATATCGCCTAACAGTTCATTGTCCATAAAATCCGTTGCCATTTTACTTTGGTCGGGGTTAAAATACACAATATGCACCGAATCACGATAATCATACGGATGACCCTTTCCATAGGGTATCGAATTATCCTGAGTACGTACTATAGACAGCCCCACATCCACCGCCGGGCGGGAACCGGTAAAGTCCTCATCATAGTGAAGTTCCGGCCGGAGAATATAAATCTGTTTATAATTATCGAGTGAAACCCCTATTTCACCAAAATAGTTGCCAATATATCTGGAATATGCAACCGTATTATTCTCATTAATGTCCAGATTCCTCCAATAATCTGATGTGTCGCAGTAGGGTCCTGTCACAATATGCACCGAATCGGAAGCTGCATCCAGCTTCTTAAAATCCTCCAGTGTTGTCGCCAACCCATTAGCATAACCGATACTGGTATTGATAATCCAAGGATGGTAAAAATATGCTCTGCACTCTTCCCGATTGACATTAGTTATACGCGCCACTGAACCATATAATCCACCACATAAAATAAGAGCACGTCTAGTAGCAGATGAAGCTTTATCCCCAACTATCAGACAATCTTTTACCACCACACTGTCATAAATATAAGTCGCCTCTTCATCCACTCCAAAGAAATATTTTATACCTCCGATTCCACCCACATATGTATATACATCACCCATTGAACACCCTCCGATACGGGTTCTCTGTATCCGGATATCCGCGCTGCTTCTTTCCACCCCATAATAATAATTATACCCATACAGTCCCCCCACTTCCCTACAGCCGTATACGCTGGTATACTCCGTATCCTCCACAATATTTCCCCATTCATCTTTCTGGCAACCGATACGGATATCTCCAGTGAAAAGCACTTCAGCTATATTGGTTCCATAAATTGCACCCACCACACCACCAGCGCTGGTTGCCTTGATTTCCGTCTTCCCACCTACAGTAATATTGCCTATCTCCAATTTAGCATATCTGCTATTAGATGATTGATAAAACATTGCAAGAATCCCACCTGCAGATGCGGTGAAATCTCGATTGTTCGTCATCACCTTGTCACTCCAAATCTGACAGCCCCAGATACGTATATTCTCCAGTTTCCAGTTGACAGGCGTATTATAGGTACTTCCCACTGCTCCGGCAGCAGAATTGTTCACGGAATGAAGCACTGTATTCACCACTTCATTTTCCGTTCTGTTTCTGGTAGTCAAGGTCAAATCAAAGTCCCTGGAAACTCCCAGAAAGCCACCCACTGCACCGTTGCTGACAATTCGGCTGTCCTCCACCTTTACATCCGCAATCTGTAGCTTCACACTATAATGACAGCCTACCAGCCCTCCTGCTATCATGCGCTGTTTTGTGCTGTCAAATGCACTATCCGGTCCATAGCCAATCGCAGCATTGGACACTGTCACATCTTCAATATTCGTACAATAATCCCATACACTACCACACAGACCGCCTAAACCATAATACACAACCTCCGTACCGCTTGATATGAGATTCAAGTCTTCTATCTGCACATGGGATATGGTCAGATTCTTTCCACCCTCATAGGATGCCGAATTGGCATAATAGCCAATATATTCTCCAATCAGTCCTCCCATGGAACATGAACCATTTCTGTCTGAGCGCAGAGTCACGTTGGAAATAGCAGGCTCCGTATCATTTTCCTGCTGGGTAACAGTCACAATACCTTTCGAACAAAAATTGATATTACCCCTGCCAGGTGAATCCCCTACCTTACCTATAAAACCACCCACCATCTCTAATGTCTCACTTTTTCCTTGTATACAAGTATGCTCCACATGGCAGTTGGTAATGAGAATAGTTCCAAAATAAAAAGCATTTGCAGTATAAGCATTTCCATTAACATATCCTGCCAACCCACCAATGGAGGTATTTCCCTTGATTTGAACAGGTGTACTTTCTGTTCCCTGTACCTGACAGTTTGTAAAAGAAACCTGCTGCTGATACATATATGCTTCACTGGTGCTTATATAATCAATGGCGCCTACCAGACCACCCGTAAAACTTTCACCGGACACATCGTAATCTGCTGCATTTGCTTCCGTACGCTGCAACACCAGATTCTCAAACTCCCAACAGCCCTTCACATATCCCGCAAAAGCTCCTGTGGCAAAGGACCGATAATCTCCGTTAGGGCTGAAAAATCTGCTGTTTTCAATGGTAATGTTTTTGATGGAAAATCCGCCCTCTCTATAGCCAATCAGATAGTTAAACAGTCCCGTGGATGCCACGTCACTATCCCAATCTCTTGTCATATCCAACTTCAGGGTTGCTCCATGCCCATCAAAATTTGCCTTGAATATGGCAGTAACACTGGTGGGTGTAAGGGGTATGGTTCGTCTTCCCCCATCGGCCAGCCAGAGCTGTAGCGCCGGATACAATGCTCCAAAGCCACGGAAAGCCCTGCCATACACTGTCATATCATAAACAGTATTTTCCATCAGTTCATAGGTATTTACCACATTGCCAATATCCCCATAAAGATTCTTTGACCAGTTCATCAAACTAAGCCGTTTTGCTCCTTCTATCCTCTGGGTCGCCTCATATCCGCCACGTCCTTGATATTCAGATACCTGACTGAAATCAAAATATTTATCATACAAGTATGGATAATAATATACATTATCATCCCGGGTGACTGCTTTCTGAAAATCCACGCTGCCATCACGTCCCAGAACACCACATCCCACATCTGTATAATCTGCTTTTCTGCACACTGCGGTATAATCATAGCCATTGTAATGATTCACATCGGAAGCTCCACTGTTATAAATAGTAAATGCTCCGGAATTCAATGCAATAGTGGCAATCTCCATCTGCGCGGCGTTATCCATCTGAATATGAAAACCATTCTCTGCGCTTCCAGTGACCGTTACACGTCCATTAGCTTCCAGATAATCTCCATTCAGAATTGGGAAAGAATAGGAGAATGGCAGTCCTGCCTCCCCTGCATCTACAAATCCAAAATCAGTCTGCTCCAGAACAGCGACATTGGATGTAATGCTTCCATTTTTGCTTTCATAAATGGCACAGCCATCCTCCACCATGCCAATTGCTCTTCCCACTCCTAAAAAATTATCATGGTTTTCTTTCGTAACAGGTATTCTGTTTCCATCGGCATCGGCATAGCCAATCTGTAAGGTTTCCAGATTCTCCTTCGTCATGCCACGCAGAATTACAGAGCCTTTTTTCACTCTGCCAACATAGCCACCACACCTTGCCACATTGTTCATTATGGTAAATCCAACATTTACAGTGACGTCTTCAATGATGTTATCTCCACCCAGTACAATGGCAGCAACACTGCCGCCATTAGTGCTGACACGAATGTCATCACCTTGCAGCACCAGATTTTTTATGACAGCCCCTTTCATGCACTGTACCAGTCCATAATTTGCCTGATATGTAATCTGTCCTGTCAATTCCTGCACATTAGGAAACGTAATAATAGGGGCTGTACCATCCGCTTTCTGTCCGATAAGGGCACCACGGAAAGGAACAGCACTGGTTCCAAACCCGGCAAAATCCTGACTCATAACATATTCATTCAGATCTGAGTAATCACTTAAATCAATATCGGCGGCAATCACATAATATGCCTCTGCCATCTCATTCCGCTTAGGAAATAAGTTATTATTAAATTCAACTGCCATATGGCTATCTGACGCATCCGTCAGATTACATCTGCCATCTGCACTTCCTCCTGCATATTGGTTCACACTCCACCTTTTGCCATTCACATCCAGTGTGTTAAACACATTCGTATAGGCAGAGGAACCGGTCAGATAAGCATACAGTGTCAAAAACTGCTTTCTGGTACGGATAATATAAGGGTCCTCGTAGGTGCCACAGCCTTCCAGGAAATTACCGTTCTTGGGATTTACCAGAATATTCTTCACCTCGTAGACATAGGGATTGTAGAAGTCTGTCTTTGCTTCATCCACTATATTCTGTAATGCCTCATCCCTATCGCAGTCATAGTAATCCACACCATAACGCAGTTCATCGCCATAAGTCACATTGCCCGATTCTGCATCCTCTTTCTTGAAAGTGTACAATACCATGCTCTTATTCAGGTCAGCATCCGCAGTAGTATTATAATGATAAATATAGGACGCATAGGCAAACAGCTTCCCCCTCTCATCCTCCACCTGCATATCTCTAAAAGTCAGTCTTACATTTGCAGCATTCTCTGAACCTGCCTTTCCAATCAACGCTGCCGCCGCCTGAACATCAGGACCATAATTCTTTGTAGTAATTCCTATAAAATTAAAGTCTGTACTATCGGTAATTTGGGCTATCAGCAGTCCCACTCCTGGTTCGCCGGTATAATGTGCCAGTCGGATACCATCTAAAGTAATATTGGCTACACTTCTGTTGCCATTATACCATCCTGCCCATGCGTTGGAACAGAGTACACCGGACTCTTCTCCAATGTTTGCCGCCGTTCCCCGAAACGTCAGATTTGATACCGAAACAACATCCAAACCGGTAAACAATCCTGCGTGCATGGCATAATGCTGGGAATCTCTTACGGATGGCGCTTTATTTTTGGCATTCTGCTCCCAATCCTCAATATCCTCACCATAATAGATAAAAGTGGCATTCTCTTCTCCTGAATAAGTAACGGCATTTCTACCATAGCTGGGATATATACTGTATCCCCTCATATCCAGTTCTCCTTTAAAAACACACTTAGTTGCCTTTCTCCATGCAGAGGGTGCGAATTCTTCCACAAAGGGTTTGATATAGCTGTTGGCATTTTCCAGAAGATACCAAATCATTACCTTCTCCGGCGAATCTATAATTAATTGATTCCCTTCCATTTCAATATGGTTATCGTCATAATCCTCATCCAACAGATTATAATAGTAGCGGGTATAGGGATTGTCCACACCATCTGTAATCACCTGATTCCGATAGCTGGAATAACCATCCCTTGCCATCTTTTTAAATTCCGGCATGATAATATTTACCACACCACTGCCCCAGTAACAGATTCTTGTTCCTTGTATTTCACTTGTCACCGAAACTGGTCTGCCAGGAACATCCCCTTGCGTATTAACGTATTTTAATGGGAATGTAACTCCGGCAATTTCATCAAAATTCTTAAAGTTCTCTGCTTTCACATTGGAGTGAATGATATAATTGCTCTGCAGCAGGGTAATCCAGCCATATCTGGCATCCCCCACCAGAAATGCGGAATATGTAAAAGGAGTATCACTATCTCCTTTCATCGTCAGCCCATCCAACTCTACTCCATCAAATGTTATCCTACCGCCAAGTCTCTTTAAAAGTCCACCCATGGCTCCATAACCTTCGATGGCAGAGTCCTTCACTTTGATATTGCGAGACACAACATCCACACAGCTCCAGTCATATCCCAAAAACCCTCCAGTACCACAACTATTATATTTTGCTTTAGTAACCATATGGATTGATGCATTGTCTATGCTGATATCTGATAATTCCATTTTCACAAAAATCTTATCGGAAAGTGTTCCCACATTACCAGAGTTCATATTTGCTCCTACACTAGGATTATAGCCAATAAAGGCAACAAGTCCCCCTACTCTTGCATAGCACTGTCCTCCAGCGTTTCCCACCGCAAAATTCCCCCCAGCCTCCAGAACTCCACCAATACGAATATCCCGGATAACTACATTATCCTGTACAGGTACTGCCCCTTCCGCATCTACCAGTATGCCCCCCACTGCACCACCATTAAACTCATCTACACGGATATTCCGCATAATCGGTGAGATATTACAGTGCTCCATCCGGAAGATTCCGTCTTTGATATCATATCGTCCAACCAGACCGCCAAAATAGAAATTGATACCGCCTGCTGTCCATGGGCAGCACCAGATCTCAATAGTCGTGGTAATATTCTCCAGTGTCAGGGAACCTTCTGCATAAGGTGCAATTCCTCCCGCATGTACGGGATAATACAATATCCCTGTCAGTGTCAGGCCGGAAAAAGATGCATTCTCCACCTTGGGAAATAATCCTCCATCAGCAGTTTTGGTTGCCAGATATTCAGTAATCACCGGATACTGATTGGATGCTCCCTGTACACCAGACATACTGCCTGAAAAAGCATAATAATTCCCCACACTATCTTTATCATTTCGGCACAAACTGACAATTCCCGCCTCCTGCAGATTCAAATCCCCCGTCACCTCATAGTCGGCAGACAATAACTGTTTTCCATTGACTGCACTCTCAAAACAGTTACCAGCAAACCGCAGGGCATAATTTTCCTCCGAAGCATCAAAAGTATTCAAAGCAATAGCAAGGCGCAGGGCATCCGCTGTATTTTCCAACACCAGTTTTCCATTTGCTGAATTGGTATCTATAGTGCCTGTAATCTCTTGTCCATAGGATCTGTCATACTGAATCACCAGTGTATTATCTGCATCTGATACATTCTGATATATTCCACCATAGCCTCCGATATCGTTAAGGAGATAACTCTTGGGATTACGGTAGCCCTCGGAGAGCCAGACACTATCTGCCGGATTGTTGGCAACAGCATTCCTGATTAACTGTGCCCCCTGCTCCAGATAGATAATCGATTCTGTCTGTTGTCCCGCAACATAACCGCGGTTTGTTCCATAAACAGTTGTTCTCGTATAAGTATACGGAAGGGCGGATAAATCAACCGTACCACATAATGCCAGTATGCTTCCTTTATCAACACAACCCACAATTCCTCCATCACAGTTTGCATTATAATAGGAATAATGGCTGCTGACCTTGATATCTGTAAGCCTTGCTTTAGCTCCGGACATATATCCAACAATGTCTCCCACATAAGATCCTGCAAGGGTTCTATCACCTACAAATGCCACATCCACATCCGAGATGGACACATACTGTCCATACATTCTACCTATAATACCGCCAGTAACACTCATGGCAACTCTCGTTCCATCTGCACCGGAAAAACGCATATCAGGTAGAAAGGCATACTCCCCATCATTATAATGAATCTTGGAAATAGTTACCTTATTACCATTTACCACTCCAATTATTCCCCCCGTGGCACTGGCTCCTTCATTTCCACCGGCAACACTTCTGTTGCTGATACCTACCCGGGAGATTTCCAGACCAATTCCATCCTCTTTGGTGGTGACATATCTTCCAATTACACCACCTGCTTCCGTGTTACCACCTCCCCTATAATAAGCCTCCACGTCTCCATTTACATTTAGACCATCAATTTGCACATAAGAGTCTGTCAAAAGTCCTGCAAACCCTCCCGCATAAACCAGACCCTGAACATCGCCATTCCTGACAATTCCATAGAGTGCACTGATAACTGCCTCCCTAGTCTGTCCTACAATACCACCACAGTTTCTGCCTCCAGTTACGGTACTGTTTATGGTAATAGGCTGTTCCATGCTCAATTTACTGTCCTTCCCCATACTGCCCACAATGCCTCCGGCAGCACCTTCCAAATGAGACGCAGTAGAAGTCACAGTGCCTGCAAGCCCTTCTCCACTCAGCACTTTCAACGTGACCTTTCCTGACATTTCCCCAATATAACCTCCTGCGTTCACTCCGGCTACCGTCATATTCGACATGGCAATCTCTTGATTGTCCACAGTGAGCACATACTCCTGCTCTTCGGTTCTAACAACCTTACCGAATGCCGCCCCGGCAGTTCCTTCTTCATGTACAACAGAGCCTGTCAGAGTTACATTGCGGATATCCAAAGGCGTATCATCATCCAGAATCAGATTCTGCGCAATACCGGAGGATGCACCGTCCAGATAAAGAGCAAAATTTTCCATGGATGCCCCACTACCCAGATATTGAAATAAGGGCGTGTTTAACCGAAAACTGGTTCCCGATGTAAAGTATTCCCAGATTCTTCCCCGGAAAGGATACTCTTCACTTCCAAGACCCGTAAATCCAATATTGGTAAGATCCCACGCGTTGGATACGGAATCCAGTTTTTCAAAGCGGAAATTGTAACCTGCCAGACTGCTCTGACGGCTCAATGCCTGCAATGCCAGCAAATCATCGTATGTCTTCACATCATAATATTCTTTTGTCGGATCCAGTTCGTCCACGGACTGTGGTATATTAAGGGAATTGGCAGCATCATAATCTGCCAGCAGGGCAATCTCCGACTCCAAATCATTTCCTGATACCGCATTTCCCGATACAGTATTTTCCGCTCCGGCATTACCCGACACTGACTCCTGCTGTGGTACATCTGTGGCAACATCCTCTTCCGGAAGAATGTCTTCTTCCAAAATACTGTCTACCACAATACTGTTTTCAGAAACCACATCCTCTGCAGCATCCGTCTCCACAAAATCATTTCCCAGAAGCTCCTTGATATCTCCTGCCAAATCCGCCACAGAATTGTCCTCTTCATAAGAGTCAGGCAGAGCATTTTCTCCAGAATTTTGTTCCCCGTCATCCGTAATATTATTCTGTCCGGATATCGGATTCAATGCCGCACACACAGCAAAAATATCTGTTCCCATACCTGCTATATTAATTTGTATACTTCCAAGTCCCATTGCAATGACCAGAGCAATTGCTGCAATTCGTTTAGCCATCCTTTTCATATTAGTTCCCAGACCCTTCTTTATAAACTTCTACCAGTTTTTCAAATACATCCTTTGTCAGAGTTCCCACTGCAAAGTCATCCACGAATTTTGACTCCTTATAAAAAGTAAGATTTGCGTTGGTATAAGGTAAAACCTCTATTTTCATATAAGTCCAGTTTCTTCCCTGCCCATCCTGTTCCTGCCATATCACATCCGCCTGCGTATCTGTTTTATTCGCCTGCTTGTCCAGGGCTTCTTTATAATAATCGTCATATTGTCCCAGCTCCAGATAATCACTCTGCCACTTTACAATAACGCTCTGCTCCACAGTGCCGTTTTCATCGGTTATAACATCACCTATAGTCTTGATATTGTATACCAGACCGGATAAATCTTCAACCATCTCCTTCCATGTGGATGCATTATAGTCTTTCTCTTCTTGTACTACGAAATGTGCTGACTCCACTCTCATCTCTGTCTGGGAAAGCACTCCCTCAAATACTCCCAGTAGCCGAAATTCCTGATTCTGTTCCTTGTACAGATAATCAGGCGCCACCGGATATGCCATCACCAGCACTCTGGCGTAACTGTACTGCTCCGCATCTGTCATAGCAATACGGATACGGTAAATCTGCTCTGCCAGAGAACCACCAGGCAGCCGTCCATCGGAACAGCTCACCGGAACTCCTTTTTGTAACAGCATCTCCTGCCCCTGAGTATTCTGCACATAATAATCCGCACCCTTGGGTTCATCCAGAAGACAAAACACAATTTCATACTCCACATTGATATTTTCGTCATTAAATAATAGGTTATTATCATAATTACGGATAGGAATATCAAAATATAAATTCCCCCCCGTCCATCGCTCCGTATTAACATTCACTGCCATACCTTCCGTATCTATACTTGTAATATCAGTGATATCACCAGTGGATTTTATCAGTCTGTTGCTGTTAAAATAAAAACCAGAGGCAACCGAAACTCCCTGACGAAATTTGGACGCATAGTATTTGGCAAAAACGGTTCCCGAAAAAATACAGACTAAAGCCACACACAATACTCCCAAAAGAAGTATTGTCCGTCTGTTCTTTTCTGCATAAATCCCGGCTCTATTCTTCTGTGTATCCTTCCCTTTTCTATTCCATATCTGTCTCATTTCATTCTGCCCCGGTTCTCTGTACTGTCTGCTTCTGTCTTTTATCGCTGTTTGCTGCTTCTCGCTTTTGTCTTCTGCACCATCTACTGCTTCACTGTGGGTTTCACCTGCTTTGCATTCACAACCACATATACGATATCTGTCTCCTTGGTATAATCAGCAAAAGTGATACCGGGCTGCCATTCCAGCTCCACCAGATAATAATCGTATTCATAGGCGTACGCCTGCTGCTCCGTCTGGTATTTGTACTCTAACTGCAGTGATTCTCCATGAGAATTTTTCTGATATAACAAATAGGTTCCCGCATTCCATATTCCACTCACATTCTCGCTGCCAAACACCTGTGCATCCGCATGACGTTCATCCGAGACATCCCGATAATCTGTGAGTTCTCCGCCTATCGGCACAAAATAAACATTCTGCTGCCCTTCCACAACCACAGCATTTGGTGGGATTTCCGCATCGGTATCCATATTATTTATTTTTTCCAGCTCATATATATGATAGTCCACTGCCAGATTGTCCGTATGGGCAAATTCCATATCATAATAGAATCTGGATTCCCTGGCAATCTCCACGTTATTGTCATCTTCCTCATTCAACGGTCTCTGGTTTGTAACACAGAACACCGCCTGTTTTGTCTCTCCGGGATGAAGATTACCCACTGCAAACCGTAGGGAATACTCATCACCTGCATTCATCAGGTAGAGAAAATAGGGAGTCATAATTTCCACATCCCGGAATTTGCGGTTTCCATTGTGATATCCATACCATGCGTAACTGGCAGCCATCAGAAACATTGCAATTATGACTGTAGCTGCAATCACCACTTTTTTTCTTTTATCCTGATACACTTTCATATGCTTCTCCTATAACCGCAAAGAAAAAGCGGATATCTGTCACATAATTTCCTATTTTGGTATCTCCCAAATCGTAACTTTCTATATCATAGCTTGTGGAAGAGGATTCTGATAAATCTCCGTTCCCAGTCTCTTCCACTGGAATATCTGTATATTCATAGTGCCAGCACCAGTATAGTGTCACCATCTGTTCCTGTCCGGAAAAAAGGTCTCCTTCCAGCCCTTGCCCCTGCTGACACCATATTCTTCCTGAATAGGTTCTCAGATTCTCGTCAGCAACATCCTCCTGACAGCTCTTATAAAACCGGATATGGTCTTTTACCAGTTCCTCCATTTCCTGCTCTCTTTCTTCTCCCAGGGTGTCGGTTGCATATAATAGTTGGGGTATAACTTGTATCCGGTATTTCTCCGGGGTATTGCTGAAAGATCTTAGATAGAAAACCACCCTGCCAAATGCCCCCGGTCCCAGCTTGCCTTTCTCCAGACTATTCATCTCTTTCTGTCCCATGTCAATAGCAACATCTTCTTTTTCACCCACCAGAGACAGAGACATCCTTGTAATATCATAATGCACACCGTCTTCTGAAAGCATGGCATATTCACTTGTCTTTAATTCCGCATTGGTATAAAATTCACTGTACAGAATGTCCTCCTGCTCCAAATCCACTGTATAAGGTTCAATTTTAACATCTGCCCGAACATTTGAAATCTCAGCCAACTGCAACTCCAGTGCTTCCACTCTTGGCATATTCTGCACTGCAAACCATGCTATGGTAGCCGCCACAATAACAATTCCAATCAGCACTACCATTACATGGGACATTACTGTTTTCTCGGAAAACCACTTTTTTTCAAAATTAAACATCTCAGTCAACTTACTCCTTACTGCCTTTCAGCAATGCCCACAGTATCTGAACCACATAAGAAATCAGACAAATAACCAGAGGCAGAATCACCACCAGAAAATATACATTCTGGTTAGTGAGATAATTCAGTCCTTTCCCAATATATCTTCCCAAAGGGATTTCTCCCACATATTTTCCAATGATGCACTCCGGCAGCACTTCATAAGCATCGGGATAGTCGTTGGCATCTCCTTTGGTTATGAAATGAAGTACTCCTTCCTCGTCAGTATATATGTCATAGATACGGTGGGTATTATAAAAGCCATAAATGGACGGGTCTGTGGATATATAGGTAATCACATCCCCCTCCTCCAATGTTTCAGCCTCCACGCTACGGATTAGGATACATGTTTCATCAGGAATACAAGGCTGCATACTGCTGCTGATTACCCTTAACACCCTATATCCCAAAAGAGACGGGGTACTTCCCTTCACTGAGGAATACACCTGAATTCCCAAAAGTACCACTGCCAGAATCAACAATGTGTTTTTTACTATTTTCCCAATCCGGTATTTCATGACTCCTTTTTCTTTCTCCTGCGCCATTTCTGTCGCTCCTGCTCCGCCCGCTGGTTTTTGTATTTTACTTGCAACCCTGTCAGCTCATTCATCACAATTTTTTTTAAGGCAGCATCATCAATCCCCGACTCCCGCACAATTTCGTCCAGAACCTGACGAATATATGGAATGTCAATCTCTTTTTTCCGTCTGGGACGGTCTATATCCAGCCGTCTGCTGTTCTCCACCTGGTTGTGTAGCATAGTATAATCCCACATCATTCCACGAAAAATATCATCCTGAAATTCTCTGGAGATAACCGGCTCCTGTTTCACCAGATTTACCTTGTATCCCACCCGGTCATAGGAATAAATAAAGTTCCATAACTCATAACACTTGTGATAATCTGCATTTTTATTGATGACATTAGTCTTGACAACAGGATGTTTTACTCCCGGATATTTGCGCATTTCCGTAATGAACTCGGATGCCGCAAGCCCGTTTACCAGACGGTGTATTCTGTCCAACCGCGCAAATACAGGAGCATTTTCCTCCTCATTCTGCAAATCATTCTGTTTGTCCCGAATATTAATCTGAAGTTTATAATCAATGGACTCTGTATAGTTATCCACACGGGATTCCAGTTCAAAAAAGCTTCCCAGCTCATCCTTGGTGCTCTCAAAAATCACATTGTAGCGTTTGTTGACAAAATGCTGCAGTTCCCCTATCAGAGTACAGATAAATCTGTTCTCATAGATATTGACGCTCTCTTCCTTAAACACATTCAAAATGTGATTGGGGATTACAGAGCCTTTTTCCTCATCATATTCATCCACCAGATTGCTGTGCTGTGCCAGATGCCGTATGGATTCAGTGGTAATATTTCTCGCCAGGGCAATATTTACCACCTCCCTGTCCTCTTCAATAAATTTTCTGGGATACATCACACATTGTCTGAGTGCAGGCATGGCATTTTCTATAGCTGTAATCCAGTCTTCATCAATATCTTTCAGTAGCTGCACATTAGTAAACTGACAATAGTTCACGCCGGTATCCAGCAGGTTGTAAAAATACTGGTAAAATTTGTCCGAATCCAGATTGCCGGCAGAGGGATTATGTAATTTGTCATATGTAGTTTTCACAACATCTTCTTTTTTGTTCTGCTCCATAACTGCCACACAGCTTTCTCTCTGTTTCTGTTGTCCATTATCATTTATTTATCTCTTTCCATTTCTTTTTCCTACTCACTTCCGCTCATTTTCTTTAAGCGGTGTAAATATTCCTTACTCAAATGGAAATTATCCATGCCAAACATATTGTCCAAACACAGTATCAGACCATCCAGCTCATCCCGGATAAATCCGATGCCCAGAGAATCAAATTTACGCAGAATTTTTTTGGCAAACATAAAATCGAGTCCATCCAGCTCGGTTCCGCCACAAGCAATATAACAAGGAATATATTCCGTTATCTGCTTAAGAATACGGTTACCAAAAGTCAGACGGAAATGGCCTATGAGATAATCATCCAACTGTCTTAATTTTACCAGATTCTCATCAGAAATATGGTAAGTCGCCCGCGCCTCCTGGTACAATTTTGCCAAGTGTGTATAACTTATATGCATAGGCTCCGTATCCGGTGCATCAAAAGCATCCACTCTGTCATCCAAATCAATGGGAATAGCACGGTCATACACTTTATCAGCAACCGCAAAAGTGGAATCGTCGTTATTGATAGTTCCCACATACCATACATTGTCCGGTATCCACAGCTTACCTTCATACATTTTTACAGGGTCAGTGTCTGTCTGGGAAGATACCAGCGAAAAATAACGCTCCTCGGGTCTGGGCAACTCCAACAGAGAAAGCATTTCTGCAAAATAATATTCCACTCTGGCGATATTCATCTCATCCATAATAATCACTTTCGGTTCATCACAAAATCCCGCTTCATAAACAGCCTTTAAAAACTCGGTCTCGGTATATTTTCTCGTGAAATCATTGTAATAACCAAATAGTTCGGTACGGTCACGCCAAGACGGCTGCACCGAACAAATCAGTGCCGGACTCTGCAAAAATTGTCCCAGTGCGTATGGCAGGGAGGTTTTTCCAGTACCTGATATACCTTGTAGAATTAACATTTTAGTAGTTCCAAAGGTTGCAATGGCCTGTTTTATTACTTCCAAATCATAGTACAACCCCAGCCTGGATGCCGCATAATTGCGAAAATTGGTACACAGTTCCTCCAGGGAAATAGTATTGTTACAATAAGGCTGTACATATGCCGGATCCAGATATTTGTAATCCACCCTGGAAAGTTTGGGGAACCGCAGTTCGCTGATATCTGCCTGGGCTGCTGGTTCCTGACCTGCTGACTCCTCTTCTCCCAAAGCTGCATCCGCAGTGTCCGAAATCTCCACAACCGATTCTGTTACAACGTCCCCATTTCCATCCAGTTCCATCTGCCAGCTGTTCTCTCCGTTTAGGGCTGCCAGCTTCTCATCTACCTGAATACCCATATCCGAAACTTTCATGGCGAGAATCTTATCTTTTTCGTAATTTGCCCTCATAATCTCTTTTTTCAGACGTACTACTTCATCGCGCATTTTTTCATAGTCCACTACACGGACTTTGAACTTAAAAAGTACTTTAATTCCGCGGGCAATCAGATAAACAATCAATGCAAAAAGGATATACACTAATATATGTGTTATAATTGCTGCCACCCATCCCAGTGGCGATAAGTCATCCTTATAAGAATTGAATAAGTCCAAATAAAACGGGACATCCAGAATAGCCACAATGGCATTTCCAATCGCTATCACCACAGCATATAGAGCGTCAAAAATATGTCTCATAAAATTGTAAAAGTAATAAAAGTAAGCGTCCATGGTTTTACCTCACATCTTTTGTGTATATCATAATCAGATAGTCCTCATCAGGGGGTTGTCATGGTTTCCTTAGAAACAAACTGAATTTGTCCGATAATATTATCCGCCGCTATAGCGTTTACACAGTCCGCGTCCGTTCCCTCTATCCACACACGCATAGTAACCTTAACCGGTGTATTTTCAGTAATGGTAAATAGCCGGGGAGAATAGTTCTCTGCACCGTCCACAAAGCTCCTGCCGGAATTCTGCTTGATAGTACTGTAACCTCCATACTGGGCGTTTAAACTATTGGTTGCCTGTTCTCCGGTAACATGTGTGTCAACATTGGGCTCATAGATAATGGTTGTAGCGCCGTTTCCCTCTCCCACAGTAAAACTCAGTCTCACTGCGCTTGCTGCCTGGTCGGTATTTATTGTTTTATTGGAAATATAAGTTCCGCCGTTACTGCTGTTTGCCAGAAAGAAAATATCAAAAGTACGATTTGATGTCTGGGAATTCTGTACATCTGCCTTCAGATAAAATATTTTCTCATATATGTACTTGGTTTTTAAATCCGACTCTGCAATCTGTGCCGTTCCGGTCACTTCATTTTCCGTATAGACCGGTGCCAGGAAATCCACCCCATTAGTAGTGGTTGCAGGATTCAATATCACACTGCTCATATTGCCGCCACTGCCATTGTTCTGCAGATTAAGCATTTCTCCATAGTTGCCGCCAATGGTGTCTGCAATCTGCAGATTGCCGGTTGTTCCCGCCACCAGTGCCAGATTTTCCACTCTCGGTGTGTTACTCATGCTAAACCATGCGTAAGTTGCACTTCCCAACATCAATATGCAGGTGCAGGTAAGTATCACCATAGTGCGCAGGTCTTTCATCTTACTTTTTTTCTGCTTATCCGTTTTCTGCTCTGTACACTCTTTCTTCATTTTCAACATTTCCTCCTGAGTATGATAAATATTTTCTGTTAACCTTTTTCACCTAATAATGAAAGGTCATATATAATTCCACCTGCCCGCCTATAATATCGTCCACACATTCTGGGTCCTCTCCCTCATACCAGATAACTACCGTATATTTATCTGCCTCTTTGTCCTCCATTCCGGGACGTGTTCCCTGACAGACAATTTTATCTGCCACAAAAGGTGTGGTGATGAGCTTATGCGCATTTTCAACTTCTGCACGTCCGGCATTGTATATGTAATCCTCGGGATTTATATCTGCCTCCTGTAATGTTACCATCTGATACTGTCCAGCATCTGCCGCATCCTCTTCAAAAGGAAATCCAAAGAGTGCGTACTGTTCCTCAGGCTGTCCGTCTGCACCCGGCATGGCATATATTATCTGTTTTCCATTATGGTAAACCATAACCCACATAGCTTTGTCAGCACCTTTTGTAGCCGTTCTTATCATAAGTGAATATTGATAATCCTTTGTCTCCCCGGTACGGTTTGTAAGATAAAAAGTCTCTGCCACATAATTCAGACCATTATGCTCACCATCCACATCTGCCACATTGGGTGCAATATCTGCAATATTAATATTGCTTGCACATATCACCGCTTTGCCCCGGACACATATCTGATGCTCCGTATAGTCTGGTGTTTCCGACAGATAAAAACCATCACTTGACATTTTGCTATCCAGACTGATGACAAACTCACCCGGACCTGTATAAAATGCCGCCATAATAAAAAGAATGCTGAGAATAATCAAAATAATCAAAATTCCCTGCCATGCGGCCCGGATCCTGAAAAGGCTCCTTGTAACACTGATCCCGCCCATATACCAGTGGCGGAATCGGTTCAGCCAATCAAATCGGGACAGCAGGCTTCTGCCGAAACGTTTTTCTTTTCCACGAAAAGACACCTTTCTGCCTTGTTTATTCGACTGTTCCATATTGTATTTCCTCTACTGTTTTACTTTTATAAATTTGCGCTTATCCCATACAAGCACAGAACATCTCCACAATATAAGGATCAAACTGTCTGCCTGCTTCTTTTCGTATGATTTCCACTGCTTCTTTTTTTGTCGTCTGTCTCCTATAAGGTTTCCAGCTTGTAATTCCGTCATAAGTATCTACAACAGCACACATTCTCGCACCCAGAGGAATCTCCTGCCCACGAAGACCATAGGGGTATCCACCACCGTCAAAACGCTCATGATGGTAAACTGCAATATCATGAAACTGCTTCATGACATCCTCTGGAAAAGGTGCCTTATATATGCTCTGAATAGCTTTTTGGGCATTTATGGCATGAGACTGAATCAGTCGATATTCCTCTTCTGTCAGTTTTCCAACTTTATTCACAATTGAAACGGGGATGTAATGTCTGCCGATATCATGCATTTGAAAGATTTTCTTACTATAATTTGTAAAATTCTGTCCTAACCCGGCTATAAGCATCTGCGGGTTTTCTCCCAGCATATACTGATAAAGAGTCTCTCCATACTCTGCCACACTCTCCATGTGAAATCGGGCTTCCCGGGGAATGGTACTATATAAACTTTCCAAATCCGGAAAGCAACCTATTACCGAGCTACTTATCTGCGTTCTGTCTTTGGTAAACATTTTGCCTCGCACCTTGCACAAGACTAACTCTAATAAGCTGTAGTCTTTTCAACAATTTTACAATATGTATTATGAAATAAATTTTTTTTTTAAATAAATTTACTTCATAATACTACGATTTTTTATTTGTTTCAATAAAATAATACAAATAAAAATTTTAATTTTATTATTGTAAATATTTTTTCCGGGGTCATAAAAAAACGTTCCTGACAATTTGAATTATTGGAGATTATCCAGATTATTTTTGATTTGAGATGCCGGAACACTTGTTACTGTTTTGTAGAGAGCGTACTGTACTCCCCCTTTCTGTCATAGGAGTCCATCAGATAGCTGTCATCCGTCAAAACACAGTCTATTTCCACCCCATCTTTACGATATCTGCTGTGTTTGCGCAAATCCTCCCTGGAACGCCGCTGATTGGTGTGGGTAGAATTTTTGGCTGAAAACTGTTTCGCAGAAAAACGTCCGCTAAGCTGTCCTGTCAACTGGTGAAACCGTACCCTGATTTTCTCCCTGATACTCTGTCCTGCTCTTCCAGTATCTTCCACAGCCGCAAAATAAGGATTAGACTCTATTACTTTTGGATTCTGTAGCGAAGACTGTACTGTCGCCGCCTGCTGCCCTATATTATTTTCATCGATTTGCGCCAGAACCTGTTCCCGGGTGAATGACGTATTCTCACCTTTAACAGCCACAGAGGTATCCACACCACTGGTATCGCCCCATATTGTAAAGATAAGTTTTCTTCCTCCGAAAACAAGATTTTTGACGATATCGGACAAAGAAAGGTTACTCTGCATAACTTTTTCCGCCGGATTAGTCTGCGTGGCATGGGGTGAAGCTTTCATACCCATACCGCCTGTTTTTGTGGAGGAGACGGAATGGTCATGCAGGCAGTTGGTTACCTGATGCATACTGTGATTATGTGTATTGTCAAAATTTTGAATCTGCATCGTCAGTTCTCCTTTCTGCCTTGGCATATCGCTCCATTTCAGACACCCCTATAGTTTTCTTCATTGCTTTATCCGTGCGGCTGCTGTGCATATTTATCATAGTATTTCTCTGCCTGCTCTCCGCTTAATTCAAATCTCTTTACCAGCTTTGACACAATTTTCTCTCTGTCAAAACCGTTTTCTATATTATCAAGCACCAGTGCCCTGATACCTTGTTCTAAACCTTGTTCTATGCCTTTTTGTATGTTCTCCTGGTCCCTCATGAATAAGGTCATATATTCCAGCCTCCATTCTTCCTTTCTGCGGGCTTTTTCAACCGCATCTTCCACACTCTTTGTAAAACTGTCCTGCGGTGTTCTTCCTATAAGATAACCCAAAAAATCCTTCATTTTCTTCGACACATCATCCGCACTGGCATCCGGCGTCAGAAAAACCTTTGTAGATTCGTCACCCAGTTTGATGTCTTTATTTTCTAAGCAGGTATTCTCAAAAGTATACTTGTGCAGTCTGCCGTCAAAAGGGTTCGTCAAACAGATAAAAATAACATAACTTTTTTTCAGTTTCCTATAATTGTCGCCTCTCTGAATTAAATTGAGGTCAATCATTCCCTGGTAGTATCTGCTTCTTTTGGGCAGATTCCGGTCTTGTGCAGTCTGCATCTCTATGTCATAGACTGTATCTGCTTCATCCTCCAGATACACATCCAGACGGATACCCTTACCATCTGAAGTAATCTCAATAGCCTCCTGTTTGTGGAGATAGACAATACCTTTCACTTTTTTTCCAAGAATTAATTCCAGCAGTTCCTTGCAAAGCTCCTCGTTATTCTCCAGTACTTTACAAAACATAAAGTCATCCGTAAAACTAAGTTCTTCATAATTTGCCATTTGTATTGTGTCCTTTTCTTTAGATGTGTTATTCATAATAGACGGGGAATGCCTTTCTGCGGAAGCATTCCTCCATTAGAACTGAGATATTTTATACTTTAAAGTCTATCATATTTCCCTATTTCAGACAATCTGCTTTTTCTATCCAAACTTTTTCCCGACATAAATAAGGGGAATGAATAAACTTGCCAGATAGAATCCATAAAAGACACACTGTATTCCCATCATCCATTGAAAGTCCTTTGCAAACGCCGCAAGCAGCAGACTGATAAGGGGAAGTGTCACCATGGTGCCTGCTGTCCAGATGCGTCCCACCTTCACAATATAATGCCAGTTACTGTTATTAAAACTTACCCCTGGTATATTCATACGGAATATACCGTCACTATAAGCATTGATTCTATTTTCATCGTAATAGCCGGGCAGGCGTTCCCTGATAAAAAACCAAAAATAAATCCCAAAGAAAAAACTGAGCAATTCCATCAGCATTCCACTGCCCACAATATCTTTTATACCAAACTGCATTTTGTACATAACAAGCATTTCCAATAGGGAAACCAGTACACACCCACCAAACAGCAGGACATTCCTCCGGCGCTGGGCCTTTTTCTTTTCCGGGGCATCCTCCGAAAAAGTCAATGCCTTTTTTACAAGGCTTTCCACATGACTGGTATCCAGACTTGTAATGTTGTCCACTTTTCTGCCCTCCAGCAGTTCTGTCACCGTTATCCCCAATATTTCCGACATAGGTATCAACAAGGAAATATCCGGCAGACTTAATCCCCGCTCCCACTTACTGACAGCTTTGTCAGATATGAACAGCTTATCTGCCAGTTCTTTTTGTGTATATCCTTTTTCTTTTCTCTGTGATACTAAAAATTCTCCGAATTTCTCCTTATCCACCGTAAACATATTTTTTCCATCCATAATCTTATCCTCCATACGCAATCGTCATGTAAAATATACCTTACATAATTTCTGGTGCCGATTTTATTGTAGACTCCCTATATCCAATCCACAACCGACCAGCGGTAGAATCCTTTTTACAGCCAAAAATATTGCGCGCTGTTCCCGGCAGGTATTATAATATTTATATGGATAATAGTGATAACTAATCATAGATATTTCAACTCGCGGACAAGAAGCAGCAGGGAGGTTATACATGAATCTCAATCAGGAATGGAGCCGCCGGGAACTGACGGAGCAGGAAACGGATTTTTCCCATAGACCTATGGAAGATGAATATGCATTTTATAAGGCTGTCAAAAATGGAGACCTGGATTTTGTGCACGCCAACTGTGAAAGCGGCGCTTTTGAGAAAATGCAGGGCGCTGGAAAACTGTCCCGCAATCCGCTGACAAATATTAAATATCATTATGTCATCACAGTGGCAATGGTTACGCGCCACTGTGTGGAGGGTGGCATGGAACTGGAAAAAGCCTACCGTCTCAGTGATTTCTATATTCAGAAGCTTGATTTCTGCAATTCGATAACCGATGTCTGTGACCTTCACAAAAAAATGGTTGTGGATTTCACCGGCAAAATGATGATGCTCCAGAAAAATGCCATTATCTCCCGTCCTATTATTCTCTGTACCGATTATATTTACAAACACCTGCACGAGCGGATTACACTTTGGGACCTGGCGGAGTACACGCAGCTTTCGGAGAGCTATCTGTCCCGGCTGTTCAAAAAAAATCTGGGCATATCCGTCAGTGAATATATCCGGGAAAAGAAAATTGAGCGGGCGGAGAACCTTTTGAAATATTCCGATTACAGTTATATTGAAATTGCAAACTATCTGGCATTTTCCTCCCAGAGCCATTTTATTCAGGTGTTTGAAAAGCAGGTGGGAATGACTCCCCGCAGATACCGGGACAAATTCTACCACACCACCTGGTAACTGCACGCCGGAAAACCTATTAATGACATAAAACAATGTACCGAAGCAAAAAGGGCGCCTGATTTCCCAAGTGCCCTTTTGTATACTATTTCCTGCTGATTTTAATATAGTCCACGCTGATTCCTCTCTCTTTATGCACCAGTCTCATATAGTGGTTGCCTTTACTCATCTGACCGATGTTTTCTGTGAACTCTTTCCATTCTCCGGCAGTACCGCGGATACTAATTGTCATTCGGTATAAGTTATCTGCATAGACAGAGATAGGAATCTGGGCAAGCTCCCCTGATTCGGATTTCAGACGGATGGACAAAGTATACTCACCCGGAGTATCCACTGTCAGGCACCAGTTTGCCTTGTTTTCCCAAAGTCTGCCTGCATCCTCTGCGCTTATCACGGCGCTGTCTATATCCCCGGTCAGCTCCAGCACAAGCATATCATCTGACATTGCTGCATCTGCATCCGTATCTTCACCCATGGAATCAAATACCGGTTCTTCTACTCCCATCTCCCTTGCCATTGCCGGAGATTCCAGAATAAACTGTAAAAGATTTTTGGCATTTCTCTGTAAATCACTGCGGGTGATTTTTCCCTCTTCCAGACATTTTCTCACATTATCCACTTCTATTTCTTCCAGTGTATCCGTACAGCACATATATAAATCATTCTGGGCTATTACCATCGGTGCGCGGTTTGTTTTATTGGAACGCTCCCCTTCCCAGTTGGAGGTTGCCCACCAGTCAGTCATAACAATTCCTTTGAATCCCCATTCATCTCTGAGAATATGGGTACATAAATCAAAACTTCCGGCTGTGTTAATACCGTTTACCGGACCATAGGTAGTCATGATGGAACGTGCATCGCCCTCTTTTACAGAAATCTCATAACCTTTCAGATAAATTTCGCGCAGGGCACGCTCCGATACCACTGCCTCCACACTGGTGCGGTATTTTTCCTGATTGTTGGCGCAGTAATGTTTAATGGTTCCGGTGGCACCGGATGTATTCATTCCCAGAAGCTGTACTGCTCCCATTTTGCCGGTGAGCAGAGGGTCTTCGGAAATATATTCAAAATTGCGTCCGTTTAAAGGATTACGGTGGATATTAATTCCCGGTCCCAGAAGCGTGTCCACTTTATTCTTGCGAAGCTCCCAGCCAACCTGCTCAAACAGTTCCTGCACCAGTTCCAGATG
This sequence comes from uncultured Acetatifactor sp., assembly GCA_964604575.1. Lineage (GTDB taxonomy): Bacteria > Bacillota > Clostridia > Lachnospirales > Lachnospiraceae > Acetatifactor. The sequence continues at coordinate 7,728 of CAZRZM010000004.1, read as the reverse complement.
AAAGGTACATCCCAGCAGCGTGCCATTTGGAAGGGAAAATGCTTCCGTTCCACAGTCCATGCGGATTCCGGAAGGACCGTCCGCACAGCAGATTGCAGGAATACCCAATTTGCGTAAGCTTTCTGTCAGACCACCAAAAGCGCCTGCAGTTCCCGGTGTCACTTTCAGACTGCACATGCCCTCTCCGTGAAAAAGACTCATCAAATCTTCGTCTGAAAGCTGTGCCACAAACTGCTCCATGGACACTCTGCCTTCCGCCACATCTCTAAGCAGATATCCCTGACTGCCCGTATAGGAAATCTCTTTTTCCTTTGCACGGCTCCTGGCAATGCGCTCTGTGGGACTAACAGTGCGCAGGGGTGCCTGCTCCATAACAACGCTATAAGCATCTGCACTGCCTGTGGGCTTCATACGTTCAAAAACTTCTAATGGCGCGCAAGCCTCCTCACACTGCTCCAACACTTCCTCCGACTGTTCCCAGTTTCCAACACAGACTGCACTTCTTACATCACTGCCCACATAGACCTGATACTTTCCAGCCTCCAACAGAAAGGCAGCCTTGTGGTTAGTTGCACCACTGTCATCATAGCTTGCAAAATAAGATTTCGGGCAGGCAATCAGAAGCTCCTGCTCCTCTCCCGGTGCCAGTTCCTTTGTTTTGGCAAATCCGGCAAGCACTCTCGCAGGTTTTCCTAATTTACCCTGGGGCGCCTCAATATAAACCTGTACCACTTCCCTGCCGGAAACACTGCCTGTATTTTTTACAGTCGCTTTTACGGTAACAGCCGCAGTGCCTATCGTCTCCGGGGTTCTGTCACCACTGCCTGAAGCAGTATTTTCCATAACTTCGCCATCTACACTAAATGTAGTGTAGGACAGCCCGAAACCAAAGGGATACTGTACTTTCTCTTTCGCAAAGGTTTCAAAATAGCGGTAGCCCACATAGATATCTTCCCGATAGTAATTTTTCCACTGGTCACCAAAGGTCTCTGTGCTGGGATAATCTGCTATATCGTACGCAATGGTATCCGAAAGCTTACCACTGGGATTAACCGTTCCGGTGAGCACATCCAGCACACCGTTGCCGCCTTCCTGTCCACCCTGCCATACATACATGACTGCTGTGGGATGATATTTTTCCACCCAGCTCATATCAATAATATTACCTACATTCAGAAGCACCACGGTCTTGTCAAACTCTTTGCAGACTTTGGCAATCATGTCCTCCTCCGTCTCTGTCAAAAGATAACTTCCCTGTGCAGCACTGTTATCCTGGTCTTCTCCTGCTGTTCTTCCCACAAAAACGATGGCAGTGTCAGAATTTTGATGTGCCACTTTTACCACTTCCTCAGACAAGGGCATCTCTTTCTGGGACCAGGGGATAGTTCCCCATCCATGCCCTTCGTCAGCGGGATTTTCTTCCAGCCATTCCTCATAAACCTGTAAAACAGACTCTTCCAGTTCAATATCTTTGCAGCTTTTCATGGCATCCAGAATACTGACTACATAGCGGGTATTTACCAGACCGCCGGAGCCCAGTCCGCTTTTATAATAATGGAATGCACATCTTCCGAAAACAGCCACTTTTGTGCCTTTCTTCAGTGGCAGTGTCTGCTTATCATTTTTGAGAAGGACACAGCCTTCTGCCGCCGCCCGGCGCGCCAGACTAATGTACTTTTCATAGTTTAGTTTACTCTCTGTGGGATTTGCCATAATTTCCTCCATTTCTGCTTCTATGATATGCTTATTTATTACGGATTTTGATACCTATTAATATACACCATTTTCGCCAAAGAAAAAACCATATTTTTATGAATTATATCAAAATGATGCCCAATATGAAAAGCCCGCCGCACGAAGCAGCAGGCTTTATTGATTTTATATAATATGAAAATGACTCCCTCTGTATCGCCATTCAAACATTTCCGGTAAGTATATCCTATATTTCGTCCTTTGTACCTACAAACGGTAAGTTACTTGCCTAAAATATCCATAAGTTGATTATAATTGCTATTTTTTGTGACATTGGAATGGTATTTGGGCTCCCTACGATAACCAGTGGAAAGTTCCTCCATCAGCAGAAGCCTGGTATCCGAAAATAATCCGTTGTCAATAAATATCTGAATCCATTCGAGTTCTGTATCCGTCACCATTTCATCATTATTATAAAGGACCGTCCAGACTGCCTTTCCAAACATATTGGAATAATAAATCCTATGTTCTTCTATTTCTGTTGAAACATTGTTTGCAAACATTGTTTTGACAATCTCAACATCATCATCGGTAATCACGCGGCCGATACAGCTGTCCACGTAATAATCCATACTATTTGCGTATGTTAAGTATTCCATATTGACATACCTTTCAGGGTTATCAAATATTGCACCATGCTCCAAAACAATCCTCACGACATCCGCATTCCCTATTTCAAGGCCATCATCCAGAACACTTTTACCACCCATATCGTGATAGAAAACAAGATTACTGTCTTTATCAAGCAGCTCTTCCATCGCATGAAGTGAATTGGCGTCAGGGTTCTCAAGATAAGAATCCATTTTTGAAAGATTTCGTCTGCGCACATACTCTGTTTCACCGCCGGGCAAGGTCACCTTCGCAAAAACCACATGAAAGGAAATAAATATTACTGCCGCAATAAGCGGTATAGACAATAATATTCCCGGCACAAGGAATACATTTCCTGCTATTTTCAGTTCCTTACTCTTTTCTTTTTTGCCTGCTGTTTTAAGCACTGCTGTCGTGATAAAAAAAACCAGCGTCAGAACGATATAACCAATCAGCATAATAACAAACACAACAGCCGCAAAAATCAGTGCCATAAAAAATATACCCATAAATGCCATAATATTTCCTCCCAATAACCAGATGACACGGCCCCTGCAACTGGTTTCATCAAATTATCAATATGTACTACTCAAACATCTCCGGCAAGTAAACCCGGTATACTGCCTCTTCCGGCCAGCTATTTTCTGAATTATATTGGTCTATATCATAGACTAACATATCGGTTATGCCCACATAATCCGATTTTTCTTTATAAACCGGATATGCTCCATACCCCAAATGATACAATTTTCCAGTACTGGTGTATATGTTTATTCCGACGCCCATGGACATTTTAATATACCCCTCTCTGGGTGTCGTTGTACCTCCGTCACGGGAAGCAACGGGTTCATCATACGATACAATGTCTCCATCTATGAAATCAAACATGCCTATTATTTTTTCCTCCAGCTGTTCATCATGTTCCCTTACGTAGGGGCAGAACAGTTCCGCGATGGTCTTTTCATCCCTGTCAATTACTGCCTGCAGGACTGTCATCATCTGCTGCTCCATTTCTTCGTTTGGTGTATGATAAAGACCATTTGGCGATACACAGCCGCACTGTACCACCAACCATAAGAAAAACATTGCTATTATGTACTTTTTATAGCCCCTCATTTTTCACCCCCTCATATCAGATGACCCAGACCTTATGATTGGTTTCATCAAATATTAGATATTCCATCACAAAACACATCTCAAATAGGTTACTCAAACATCTCCGGTAAATGTATCCAATATTCTTTCTCTTCCGGACAATCATCTTCCGAATCATATTGGGTTTCGTCAAATACTGTTATATCATATACACCCACATAATTCGGCTTATCTTTAAAGACTATATATACGTCATGCCCCAGACTATATACCTTTCCTGTACTGGTATGTATATTCTTTATATCCGAACCAAAATCCCTTATAACATACCCATCCAAAGGTGTCTTTGTCCATCCATTGCGGTAAACTTCCGGCTCATCATATGATACAATATCTCCATCTATGAAATCAAACATGCCGATTATCTCTTCCTGAAGCTGTTCGTCATGTTCCCTTACATAGGGACAGAACAGTTCCTCGATGGTCTCCTCATCCTTGTCAATTACTGCCTGCAGGATGGTTTCTATCTGCTGCCTTGTTACTGTCTCAGGGCTGACATAGGTACTGTGTGGCAGTCCACAGCCACACAACATAAGAAGTAGTAGGAAAAGTTTTAATAATTTGTACTTTTTATAACCCCTCATTCTTCCACCCCCTCATACCAGATGACCCAGACCTTATGATAGGTTTCATCAAATATTAAATATCTATCATGGTTTATATTCTTTTTAGGCTCTTGTTATTCCTCATTTTTCAACGCATAAAACATATCCTCATGCCCTCCTGAAAAATCCACACTTCCCACTGCCACCATGACATTGGGGTGCGGCCACAGATACTTTAGCTTCTGTCCGCTGAATCCCATAATCCACCACTGCTTGTGGTTCTCCAGCTTCGGGTCCGGGTCCCAGCTGAATACATTGTCGATATGGTCAGGCGAATAGTAATTGTAAAGGCTCAGGGTCATCGGCACCTCAAAATCAATCGCCTCGTAGTGTTTCGTCTCCGAATATGTATCAGCATACCGGTACAGCCCAATCTCCGCGCCGCTGTGGAGATTCCAATAGTCACCCTTCCATATCCACAGGGAATACTCTTCCTTTTCTGTGGAAAACTCAAAGGAATCATAATTCATGTATGACCCAATGCGGAACGCATCATCATACAAATCATTGTATCCAAAATATCTCTGCCAGGTGTCATTCTGCGAGTGGTACGCCATTCCATCCGCATCAGGGATGAAATTCAGAAGATAGGCTCCCGACACTGTCGCCAGCTTTCCATTGGCTGTCATCTTAAACAGCAGTGCAATCCATCTTAACACTTTTTCGTTGTCATTTACCGGTTCCCTGAGCATCAGCAGCCCCCTGACAATGGCATCCGCAATTTTCCGGTTCTCAGGAAATCCCTCTATCTCTTCCGAAAATTCCGGCACCTCCCAGTGGTAACTGTCACTGTACCTGGTCGCAACCGTCCCCGTCTGATACTGCTCCACATGCCGCTCCCAGATGCCGTCCGGTCCATTTTTCACCCTGGGATTCGGGTCTTTTGGCGCCACCATGTCTCCCTTCACATAAGTGGCACAGCCATCCAGCAGGCCGTCCCCGTCCGTATCCTGCGATGCCGGGTCGCTCAGCACCCTCCATTTTAATACCAGATACTCCTGTCCTTCCATCACCATATTCGTAATTTCCGGTTCTCCGCCCATTTCATCATAGTCAGACAGACCGTCCCCGTCCGTATCCTTCAAACCCGGGTTGGAACGGATAACACGTCCGTTTGACAGAATATATCCTTCCTCATATATGTCAGGAACACCGTCCCCATCGGTATCCTTAAGCTCCACATCGTTCCATTCACAAATAAAGCCCATATTTTCCAGCCCAAAAAAGCCCTCGTTTTTGCATGTCCCAGCCTTGCTGAGGTCGTTCCAGTAGCCAAAACAGTACCCGGTTATATTGGGATTGTTATTCCGGTAAATCATTAAAGCATTCTCTATCCCCAGGCAGTTATCCGTTCTTCCGTCCTTGTAATGCACATAGGAAACAGGCTCCCCCGTCACCCATTTACTGAAAGCGCCCCTGCTGTCACGCTCCGCTCCCAGCCAGTAACTGTTTCTGTAACCCTGGTCCGCCATCAGGGATTCGATTAGCTTCTGCTCATCCCCGGAGGTAATCGTCGCCAGATGCCCGCCTAATTTTTCGCAGTAAGCCTTTGCTTCCTCCCATGTCATTCCCATCTCAAAACATTTATAGACGGTTCCTGCACCCGGAAGCGCCAGACTGTCTGACTGCTGTGGAATCTTTTTGCTGTATTTTGCGGCATTCTCCTTTATTGTACGAAACCACTGTGTTTTGTCAATTACCAGATAGGTGGAAAAATGTGTGGTGGTATAGGAAACCGTGTTGGCAGTCTCATCCACAGCCGAATCCTCCAGCAGTACATAGACATCATTTTCCTCATCATACCACATCATGCACAAATCGGACTCTTTACTGTCCCCCAGCAAAGTTTCGTCATAATAAAAGGTAATCACAGCCTCATCAAATTCCACTTCCGAATGAATCTCCACCGGAACCCCCACCAGTCCCACAACGCCGGCAGAAAGCCAGTCCGACTGTGAGGTGTCTGCCATGGAAACAGCATTTCCGATAAATCCCGGGCAGGAAAGCGACACATCCACCCTCGTAATCGCCCCACTGTTTTCCCTGTCTGTCTCCAGTGTGCAGGTCTGTTCACAGAGTTCCTCCCCATCAGGAACCCCATTCCCATCCGTATCCTTCTTTAACGGGTCAAAGCCTAACAACACCTCTTCATAATCCGACAGGGTATCCCCATCCGTATCCTCACAGGCAGGGTCTGTTCCATATCGGTGAACCTCTTCTCCATCCCCCAGACCGTCCCCGTCTGTATCCACAATAAAAGGATGGGTGCCATATTTTGCTTCCTCCAGGGAATTTAATCCGTCCCCGTCAGAATCCTCCTCCCCGTCGTTGGTGCCATTGCCGTCCGTATCTGCCAGAAGCGGGTCCGTATCCGATACGGCAATTTCCCAGTAATCCGTCAGTCCGTCCCCGTCCGTATCCAAATTATAAGGACTGGTTTCTATCAGCTTTTCCAGTTCATCCGTCAGGCCGTCCCCATCCGTATCCACTTTGCTTGCGGTGTCAAACCACAGGGCATAAAGCGTAATATCATGTTCAACAGGAGTATTTTCAAAATCAAAATACTGTGTGTATTCCTTGTCAAGATACCATCCCAGAAACAGAATATTTCCATTTGTGGGTTCCTGCGGCTCTGCTGCATACATTCCCTTCTGTACTGTCTGCGTCCCGGGAATATTTGCGACATCGCCCTCTCCGACATCAAATCTCACTTTATAACTTATCCCTGCCGTATAAGAGTACATCACATAATTACAGGGAACATCCCCGAAGGCTCCTCCCCTGCCGGTAAAGCCGACTGTTATTTTCTGTCCCGGTGCCATGTTACTGTTATATCGGGCATTTCTGATAACATAATGGTTTTCCTCCCGGGATTCCACAACGCCTTCCCATATCCCGGTAATTTCCCGGTCAAAATCAAACTCCAGTACCCAGTCCTCCAGTACCTCACTGGTATTGTTCGTGATGGTAATGGTTCCTGTAAATCCGCTTCCCCAGTCGCTGTCAGCATGGTATGCAACGGAATAGGCTTCCCCATCAACCGTGGCAGGGGTTCCTGCCAGTTCATATTTTTGGGGAAAATCCTTAAAGCTTTCCGTTCCTGAAAATCCAAACTCCACATACCCTCCCGGGGCAATATCCTGGTTCCATCCCGCATTCTTGACGGTATACCTGCCGTCCTCACCGGAAACCGTCTCCGCGTTCCAGATTCCGGTTATTTCGTTCCCAAAATCAAATCCCAGATACCAGTTTTCAATGGCTGTATCCCCGGTATTTTCAAGCCTGACACCGGCATTAAAGCCGCCGTCCCAATGACCTGTCAAGGCAAAGGAAACCTTGTATCCATTGCCTTCATATATGTCCTGTGTGGATACGCCGTCCCATCCATTATGTACAGTCTCTTCTTTCGCCGTATCCCCGGCGGAAACTGACAGTTCATCCAAAACAGTTCCCGGATTGGCACTTTCCTCTGCAAATACATTCAAACTGACTGCGGGCACACTAAGCACCACAGCCAATAAAGCTGCCAGTACTTTTCTCATACGTCTTCGCATTTTGTTTTTTCCTTTCACAATGCTTTTCCTTAGTTTCTAAATAGAGGACTTACCGCACGGTCTGTAAAAAC
>CAZRZM010000003.1:0-44504 GCA_964604575.1 uncultured Acetatifactor sp. | reverse complement strand
CGGGTGTAATTTTCGCTTTTCCTGTCGGCTCGTCATATCCCTGCTCTGTCATCAGTTCATCGCAAGCCAAACGTAACTGGATACCACTGACGCTATGAATGATGTTATCCACGCAGGAATGGCAAGGTACGAAGCATCCCCTTAAAGCACTGTTAGCGGCATTGACAATCGCATCTACCTTTAATGTGGTAATATCACCACGCCAAAGGACAAGGCGGTTATTGAGGGGGGATACGGGTAAAGTATCACTATCAGTAATGCCTTTTTCCTTAACTTCCTCAGTTAGATACTCATCCTGTACATTGAGAAATTGCGCCCCAATCGGACGAGGGGAACGAATATTCATAAGGCTTCTAAGTAGCCGTTTCTGTTCCTCTGCATTGTCTGGAATGTTCATATCTCTATATTGCGGCAATTCTGATATTAGTTCTTTAATCAGATATAGTCTTTTTTCGCTATGTGTCATGGTGGACTCCTCCTTTATTCCAGAAGCCTTCTGGAATGCTTCTCACATGCCTTTCTGCCAAGCCGGCTGTATAAATCAGATACTGCTTTTGCCATATCGCCGCCGATACCGATTGCTCTTGTTCCAAAACTTTCCGGTACAATGGCTTCCGCCAGATTTAGCCGGATAAGCGACAGACTGCTGTTGTCACGCAGCATCTTTTCAAAAGGAAAGCGGATGATAGTTGGTGTGTTAAAGCCCACACCAAGCTCCAGCAGAACCGCCTTTTGTGTCCCAAGCTTTTCCAGAAAATCACGATAACGTCCGGCAGCCGCATGCCAGTTTTCATCTTCCACGAAATACTGGTCACAGCGCAGGTGCATTGTCATATTACCGCCACAGACTGGACATTTTGGCACCATGTAGGAGGGAATCACGCAGTCGTGTCTTGCCTGGTTCATCTGACGAAACAAATCCTCAGCATCATAAATTTTCGGATGGCACCCTTTTTCACACTGTATATTACCATAATCCCCTTGGGTTGCAAAGATACGTTCTGCCGAAAATCCTGCCTTATGGAACTGGTGGTCAACATTTGTTGTCAGTACAAAATAGTCTTTCTCTTTTACAAGTTCGTAGAGCTGTTTATATAAGGGCAGGGCAGGAGGGAGAAAGCGGTTCATCATGCTGTGTTTCGACCAGTAGCCCCACTTTGCTTCCTGGGTGGGAAACGGATAAAAACCAGCGGCGTACATATCAGTCATATACATGGAACCGTATTTTTCTATAAATTCACTGAAATTGTCTGTAAAACGCTTCCCGCTGTAGGTAAGTCCCGCTGCTGTGGAGGCTCCGGCTCCGGCACCCACCAGTACCGCCCGGGCCTCTCCAATCAATGCAGCCGCCTGCTTTATCTGCTCTTCATAAGGGGTATTCTGAAAAATATAGTCTTTGGCAGGAGTGCCACTTAAAAATGATGTCAAATTCATAATTTCCCTCATTTCTGCGCTGCTTTTTGCGCATTTCAAGTTTGCGGATGCAGCGCAGACACAAACTTGGGAGTGAAAGATTGAAAAATTTTTTCACTCTTTACCTCTTTGCATGACTGTGGATAAAGGGAGTCTTTAGAACTTTCCGTTGCTATTCTGCCAGTCTGCTTTGTCTGCAATCGTTTCCATAACATCCCAGTGTTCTGCAATTTTACCATTTTCTACTCTCCATAAGTCATAGTAGCTGGTAGGCGCTTGGCCAAAAGTTCCTTCGCTGACGGCCAGCACATAATTTCCCTGGGCAAGTATCTGGTGTACGGTAGTGTAAATCATCTGAATATTCTGCTCTGCAAGTGCCACTAAAGCTGCACCCAGACCGGACAGACCATCTGCAATACCGGAATTGTGCTGTATATAAGTATCTCCGTCAAAGTAATCCGGTGTCTTGGCAGAGTTGTTTCCCTGCATTACATCATATAGAAATTCTTTCACAAGCTGGCGGTTTTCTTCTGTTTTTTCCAAATCCTTAATTGGCGCTACATTGTCAATCTGTGTATGACCTGAAGGGTTAGGCGCTGCCAAATCTGCCAGATTATCCCAATGCTCCGCGATTTTTCCCTCGCTGTCGAAACGGAAAATGTCAAATGCAACTTGTTCTCCTGCCCCGGCGAAATTATAAACAGTCTGTAAAAATACTTTATCCCGATCCTCATAAGCACGGATATTATTTACGGTTGTCTTAACAGGAGCGGAAGCAAGATAATTTACGCTTCCTACAAAAGCGTCGCGTCCGGTACCGTATGCAAGATTATGCTGGATATAGTCTTCTGCCAGAAGAGAAGCTGCCTTTTGGGCATCACCTGTTGCGAATGTGTTGATGAGTTCCTTTGCCTTTTCAATCTGTGTCATAATGATATCCTCCTTAAATCATATTTTTTTGATGTAATAGTATTTGTTACATCTTGCAAGGATACTGTAACACCCTTGTGATGTAATGTCAATAGTTACAATGAAAATATTTTAAAAAAATTCCGGATTATATTTTACATCGTTATTATGATAAAGAGCACTTGACACAAAGGTCTATAGGGTGTAGACTCTATAATACAGAGGTTTATAGTATATAGACCAAAATAAAAAACAGCAGGCAGCACAGAGAGCGGTAAGATGTTTTAGGAAATAAGAGATAATAGGGAGGAGCAGGAAGATGGAAAACAAATTGGGAGTGGTGGAATCGCATTTTGCAGATATTGTGTGGAATGAGGAGCCGCTGGCATCGGGGCAGTTGGTGAAGCTGTGCGAAAAGGAACTGGGATGGAAAAAATCTACAACCTATACAGTGCTTAAAAAGTTTTGTGAGAGAGGAATTTTTCAGAATGTGGAAGGAACGGTTACTTCGCTGATTTCCAGACAGGATTTTTACAGCAGACAGAGCGAAGCTTTTGTCGAAGAGACTTTTGCCGGTTCTCTTCCGGCGTTTATTGCGGCATTTACCCAGAGAAAAAAACTGACCTCGGAGGAGATAGCGCAAATCAGGCAGATGATTGACATGGCAGGGGAGGAATAAATATGGCGACAGTATTTTTGAAATTACTAAATATGAGTATTGCGGCGGGCTGGCTGATTCTGGCGGTGATTGTGCTGCGTCTTATTTTGAAGAGAGTGCCTAAGATGTTTCACTGCATTCTCTGGATTATCGTGGGTGTCCGTCTGGTTTGTCCCTTTTCCCTGGAGAGCGTACTCAGTCTGATTCCCAGTGCCCAGACACTGCCCGGTGAGGTGATTACGGGACAGTCTTTTCAGATTGATACAGGAGTTTCCCTGATTGATACCCAGGTCAATGAATATTTAGGAGACACCTATTATGAAGGGGTGACGGTAGCGGCAGACAAGGGAAAGGAATGGCTGCAGATAATGGGTATTGTCTGGCTGGCAGGTATGGTATGTATGCTGGGGTACAGTATTGTCAGTTATGGATTGTTGCTTGGAAAAGTGCAGACAGCAATACGCATGGAGACTGTGCGGCAGGATATTGTGCAGAACCATGTGGATAACCGGGTACATCGGGTGTGGGTATGCGATACGATTGAATCCCCTTTTATTCTGGGACTGTTTCGTCCCCGTATTTATGTGCCTTCCCGAATGGATGCAAAATATCTGGATTATGTACTGGCGCATGAATATGCCCATTTGAAAAGGGGAGACCATTTGTGGAAACCTCTGGGATTTCTCCTTTTAAGTGTTTATTGGTTTCATCCTTTTATCTGGGCAGCCTATCTGCTACTATGCAGGGACATTGAGCTTGCCTGCGATGAGCAGGTGGTGAAGGATATGGAGATTTCCGAGAAAAAAGAATATTCCAGGGCATTGCTCTGCTGTAGTGTACCCAGACATATGATTGCCGCCTGCCCGGTGGCTTTTGGGGAAGTAGGAGTAAAAGAACGAATCCGTTCGGTATTAAATTACAGAAAACCTACTTTCTGGATTATGTTTGCGGGTGTGGCAGTATGTGTTATCGTGGCGGTATGTTTTTTGACAAACCCGAAAAAAGAAGTGGTTCCTTTTACAGAAGAGAATAATCTTTTGGGTGAAAATATAATAGAGCCGGATAATGGCGGGCAGGAGAGTCCGGATGCCAGAGAATCGGAGTCGGATGACGGAATATTGACGGCACCACCCCTTATGCAGGTAGTGTATGAGGACATGAGTATTGAGATTGCCTCCGGCAACTGGCAGTGGAGTAAAAGGAATGCAGATGGCACAATGACTTCTGATAGTGCCAGTGGCGCGCATCCGCTGGAAAACAGCTACAGCGATTGGGGAACTTATATTTTTGTGGAACAGAGCAGGGAACTGCATCCGGTGGAACTGAAATTTGAAGTGATGCCAGATTCTATTGAAGTTACTAATTACTGGCCTTCCAGCAGAATTTGGTTTGTGGAAGGCAACGAAACCGGGCTGCAATACAATGTGATGGTGGATTTTGTGGATTACAACTGGATTGCGGTGCGGGATGATGATTCCTATGTCTATGAGATAAAAGCAATATGGGACCAGGAAGAGTATCAGGGCGAAGCCACCTATTCTTTCCAGACAAGACTGCGCTCCCTGACGATTGAAAAGGCTGTGGCAGCAGTCCCTTCAGAGGATATCCACGAATTTCAACTGGTGGACGGCAACACTGGGGAGGAAAAATCCTATTCCATGCTGGACAGCAGCAACGGATACCGGGATTTGTTGAAGTATTATGAAAATCTTGCTTTTGTGGATGATGATTCCCTGTCCGACAGGATAGGCTACTCCTATTATATGAATATATGTGATGTGGACGGCAATGTGTTACAAAGTGTTATCGCTTATAAGGATGCAGTACAGATAGATGGAAAAATTTACCGTTGTGTGGATGATTCCAGCACGAAGCTGATGTTATATATGGATTTGCTGTTCCATCCGGGGGATTTGGGAAACGCGGAAGAAAGGATGCACCCCATGGATGAACTGCGTCCGGTGGAAGAGGACGGAACCAATGGGACGGATGGAATAGAGGTTTCCATGGCTTTTTCAAGACTGGATGCAGACGGAGGTACGCTGGCAATAACCAATACCTCTGACAAAGACCTGGATTTTGGTGAAGATTATAAGTTATATGTATGGAAAGAAGAGACATGGCAGGAATATCCGGTAAAGGATGATAAAAATTATGCGTTTAATGCTGTGGCGTTTATGCTGGATGCAGGAAAAACCGTAGAATGGGATGTGAACTGGAGTATCATGCACGGAACCCTTCCCGAAGGCAGATACAAGATTGAGAAAAACATTGATGAAATGTTGGAGCCGGGCAATTTTAACAGATATAATGTAAGCTGCCAGTTTGTTATTAAGGAAGCATAAAAGTATATGAAAATTCTGACCCTATCCCTTTTGTTTTCCCCTAAATACAAAAACTAATAGACGCTGGCTTTTTCCTATGATAATATGGATTCGTATGGGTTGACAGGAAATATAGATTTACGGATGAGGAGGCGTTGCCATGGAGCAGAAGGGGACAGAAAACATCTTGGAATTTCAACATCTGACGAGACGGTTTGAAGATGGTTTTGCGGCGGTCAATGATTTTAATTTAACCATTAAAAAAGGAGAGTTTGTTACCTTTCTGGGACCGTCAGGATGCGGCAAAACCACAACACTGCGTATGCTGGCGGGCTTTGACCTGCCTACAGAGGGCAAAATATTGATTGAAGGGGAGGATATCAGCAAGCTTCCGCCCCATTTAAGACCTATTAATACGGTCTTTCAGAGGTATGCGCTGTTTCCTCATCTGAATATATTTGACAATATTGCATTTGGATTGAAACTGCAGAAGCTTCCGAGAAATGTGATTGTGAAAAAAGTGAAAAAGGCACTGGAAATGGTTGACCTGGAGGGATTTGAAAACCGCAAAATCCAGACACTGTCCGGCGGACAGCAGCAGAGAATTGCCATAGCCAGAGCGATTGTCAATGAGCCGAAAATCCTTCTGCTGGATGAGCCGCTGGGGGCGCTTGACCTCAAGATGCGCAAGGAGATGCAGCTTGAGTTAAAAAATATGCACGATAGACTGGGTATTACTTTTATTTATGTAACCCACGACCAGGAGGAGGCACTCACCATGTCGGATAAGATTGTGGTGATGTCGGAGGGTAAGATTCAGCAGGTGGGTACACCGGAGGATATCTACAACGAGCCTGCCAATGCTTTTGTGGCTGACTTTATCGGTGAGAGCAATATTTTTGGCGGCATTATGACGGGTAAAAATAAGGTGCGTTTCTGCGGTGCGGAGTTTGCATGTGTGGATGATGTGGAGGATGGAACCATGATTGATGCGGTGGTTCGTCCTGAGGATATCCTGATTACCACGCCGGAAAAAGGAATGATACAAGGCAGGGTGGTCTCTGTCATTTTCAAAGGAGTACATTACGAAATCACCGTAATGTCAGGTAAGAATGAAATTGTGGTGCAGACCACCAAAAAATCAGAGGTGGGCGAGCAGGTGGGATTGTGTGTGGAGCCGGATGGTATTCACATTATGATTGCCGAAGATGTGCTGAACCGTTTTGAATCGGGAGTGGATGCTGCGTACCAGCTTAACTTTATGGACGGCGTCCTTAACTGTGATGTGCTGTCGCTGATTCCGGGGGCATCCCGCACAGAAAATGACACCATTGTGGATGTGCACGGCGATGTGGTTGAACCGGACAAGATAAAGGTGGTTGTGACGGTAAGACCGGAAGATATCGAGATGAGTGACGACCAGGATGGAACGATTCGCGGTCATATCATGAATCTGATTTATAAAGGAGACCATTACAGTTATGTAGTCCGTACCGATGATGAACTGGATTTCATTGTAGATGACGAGGATTTGTGGAATATGGATGATTATGTGAGCCTGAAAATCAGTCAGGACCATTTCCACTTTGCGTTGAAGAAGTAAATTACGAAGGGATAAGGCGATAGAAGATGAGAGGGTTTCGTTTTTCCAGAAAACAGCTTTGTATTCCGTATGCAATGTTTCTTATTTGCTTTGTGGCTGCACCGCTGTTTGTATTGTTATATTATGCCTTTACGGACGGGGAAGGATATTTTTCCCTGATAAATCTGACAGGGTTTTTCACCAGCCCTAATACCATCGGCACATTATGTTACAGCTTTGCCATCTCCATTGTAACCACAGGGGTCTGTCTGCTGGTTGCATATCCCATTGCATACATTATGGCAAAAAGCAGATTAAAAAGAAAGTCCGCTGTGGTGATGATTTTTGTGCTTCCCATGTGGATTAATTTTACGTTACGCATTACCGCTTTAAAAGAAATTCTGACACTTTTGGAGGGGAATCTGGCATTTTATCCTTTTTTGAACTCTGTTATCGGCATGACGTATGACTTCCTGCCGTTTATGATTCTGCCTATGTTCAATACGCTGACAAAACTGGATAAAAGTCTGCTGGAGGCGGCATCCGACCTGGGCGCGGACAGGCTGCATGTATTTTTGAAAATTACACTGCCCTTAAGTGTGCCCGGAATTATCAGCGGTGTGGTAATGGTATTTCTGCCCTCCATGACAAATTATGTGGTGCTGGATATGCTGTATAACAGTACTTATATTATGGGCAGTCTCATTGGCAGTTATTTTGCCGCTTATGACTGGCATAATGGCTCCATGATTTCATTGATTCTGCTTGTCATTATTCTGGTGTTTACACTGGTTACAAACCGTTATTCCGATGATGAGGCGGACAGAAGAGGAGGTGCACTGTTATAATGAAAAAAATATGCAAATACTTGTTTATTGGTGCAGTTTTACTCTTTTTATATCTGCCCATTTTCATACTGGCAGTGTACAGTTTTACGGACTCGGCGACGATTGGCACTATCCATGGTTTTTCCGTGGATAATTACAGGAATCTTTTTGCCAATGAGGAACTGCGTAATATGATTGTGGGAACGCTGGCGTTGGCACTGGGTTCTTCCCTTTTGTCCACTGTTCTGGGAACCATGGGAGCCATTGGTGCTTTTTACTCCAAATCATGGGTGAAAAAAACGGTGGGAGCTCTGAACCAGGTTCCGGTGGTGAATGCAGATGTTGTGACTGGTTTTTCTATCTGTATTTTACTGATTGTTGCCTGCAATATGGATAAAAACACCTATATACCACTGCTGATTGGGCATGTGGTGCTCTCCGTTCCCTTTGTGTATCTGTCGGTTGTACCCAAACTGCAGCAGATGGACTCCTCCCTTTATGAAGCGGCACTGGATTTGGGGGCAACGCCGGGGGTAGCGTTGAAAAAAGTAGTAATGCCCCAGATTCTGGGCGGTGTGGTGTCCGGTTTTGCCATGGCAGTCACCTTGTCACTGGATGATTATTTTATCGCAAGCTATACCAAGCCTGCCACCTTTGACACCATCAGTACTTATGTTGTCAATGCCACCAAAGGCTCCCAGACAGAGATTAAGACTGCGCTCTGGGCATTGTCCACCATTATTTTTGTGGTGGTGATTCTGCTGGTGGTATGGATGAATCTTGCAGGAAGCGGGAAAAAAGTGAAAGATAAATCCTTCACTCGCAGAGATGAGGTGAACTATGCAAAGTAGAAAAAGGGTTGTTGCCATAATATGTACGGTGCTTCTCCTGCCGGCAGTGCTTTTTGCGCCGGGAACGCCCCGGAGGGTGGAGGCGGCAGAGGATGTGATTACTCTGCGGGTATGCAGTTGGGAAGAATATATTGATTTGGGCGACTGGGATGAGGAAGAAGCCATTGAGCTGGAAAACGGAGAAGTGATTCTGGGCGTTGATGCCATGTACAAGGATTTTGAAAAATGGTATTATGAAACCTATGGGAAAAGAGTCAGAGTAGAGTACTCCTGCTTCGGCACCAATGAGGATTTGTACAACCAGCTTACCATGGGGGATGTATATGATTTAGTCTGTCCCTCCGACTATATGATTATGAAGCTGATGGCGGAGGATAAGCTGGAGAGTTTTTCGGAAGAGTTCTGGGATACGGAAGAGGAATATAATTATTATGCCAAAGGAGTTTCCCCCTATATCAAGGAAGTGTTTGACACCAATGAACTGAATGGGGAGCCCTGGGGAAAATATGCCGCCGGATATATGTGGGGTGTGACGGGTGTCCTGTACAATCCCCAGTATGTTACCGAGGAGGAGGCCGCCACATGGGAGGTTTTTGACAATCCCGCTTTTAACCGTCAGGTGACGCTGAAGGACAATGTGCGGGATACCTATTTTGCCATTCTGGGCTATCTTAAGTCTCAGGAGTTAACGGACAAGGAGTTTCTTGAGGATGAAAATTATCAGGCGAAGCTGACGGAGCTTATGAATGATGTGACGCCGGAAACCATTGCCGAAGTCCAGGAATTACTGCAGAAGGTTATGGGCAATATCTACGCGCTGGAAACGGACAGCGGCAAGGCGGATATTGTGTCGGGCAAAATCGTTGCCAATTACCAGTGGTCGGGAGATGCGGTTTATTCCATGGACCTTGCCCAGGAGGATGGCGTGGAATTGAAATTTGCCATACCAAAGGAATGTACGAACCTGTGGTTTGACGGATGGGTGATGCTGAAAGCGGGAATTGGCGGTGACGCGGAGCGCAGGCAGGCAGCGGAAGCTTTCGTGAATTTTCTCTCCAGACCCGACAATGCGGTGCGGAATATGTATTATATCGGATATACCTCCGCCATATCGGGAGGCGAGGATGATACCATTTTCCAGTATATTGACTGGAATTACGGAGAAGAAGAGGGGGAAAACACCATTGCCTATCCGCTGGGACACTTCTTTACCGGAGATGCAGCGGATGAGGATTATATTATCCATATTCCCAGGGAGCAGGCAGGACGGCAGCTTTTCACCCAGTATCCTTCTCTGGATGTGCTGGAGAGAACGGCAATCATGGGATACTTTGATGAAGAGGAAACCAGAAACATTAACCAGATGTGGATTAATGTGAGATGCTATAATATTAAGAATACGCCCCTATGGGTGTGGATGGCTGTGGCTGTGATTTGGCTGGGACTGTGTGCTGTTTACATCAGACATAAGCGGAATCACTACACGGAATGAGCAAAAAAAATAAAGGAGGGCAAAAATTATGCCATATATTGATTCTAAGGTAAGTGTAGGTATCAGCGCGGAGCAGGAGAAGGAGCTTAAGAGCCGTCTGGGGCAGGCAATTTCCCTGATTCCCGGCAAGAGTGAAAGCTGGCTTATGACTGGTTTTCAGGACAATTATCATTTGTATTTTAAAGGGGATAACAAGGAACCCATGGCTTTTATTGAGGTGAAAGTGTTTGGTGGCGAGAACCCCGGGGCATTTGATAAACTGACAGCGGAGATTACGAAAATTTTCGGGGAAGTGCTGGGCATTGCAGGCGACCATATTTATATTAAATATGAAGCAGTGAGCAACTGGGGCTGGAACGGCAGTAATTTCTAATGGAAGGAAGAAATGGGGAATGACAGAAAAAAGCAGCAGGAAGCAGGATATTTATGAAATCTTATGCTGGAGCGTGATTGCGCTCACTTGTCTTTTAATGGCAGTGCTGGGCAGTACCACAAATCTATGGTACGACGAGGCCTATACGGTAGCCCTGATTGAGCATCCCATAAGAGAGATTGTGGAAATCACATCCCAGGATGTTCATTCCCCCTTCTATTATATTCTGGCGAAGGGATTTTATCTGTTGTGCGGACAGCATGTGCAGGCGGTGAAGCTGCTCTCGGTGCTTTTTCTGGTGCTCTTTGAGGTGGTGGTAAAATATACGGTATCTGCAGTCTGGGATAAGCGGGCAGCATTGTATTCCCTGGTGCTTATGCTGGCGCTGCCTTCCGTGGCGGTACATGCAGCGGACGGCAGAATGTATACCATGGGACTTCTTTTTGTGGGACTGTCTGTGGCACTGGCTTATTTTGCGGTAAGCAAGTCCGATGTACGGCTGTGGTGTCTGTTTACACTGTCCTGCGTGGCAACCATGTACGTTCATATTTTTACCATGATTGCCATGTTTTTCCTGTTTCTGGTTTTGTTCGTCTGTGTGCTGTGTGGAAAAGAGCACAGACGGAAGAATATTTTGTGCTATCTGGGCAGCGGTGGGGTATCCATTGCCGCCTATCTGCCCTGGTTTGTGGTGGTGCTTAGGCAGTTCGGAACGGTGAAAGAGTCTTGCTTGTATGGAGATACCACAGTGGAAGATTATGCAGGCTACTGGGTGCAGTGGTTTTCCTCCCAATGGCATCCGGGCTGGAGGACAGTACAGCTCTGGCAGGGGGCGCTTCTGCTGGCGGTTGTGCTCTACGTGGGGATGATACTGCTGTCTGTCCTGAAAAAAGAACAGAAGGTATTTTCCACAGTAAAGCATAGGGCACTGCCCGGCATACTGCTTCTTCTGACAGTGCTTCCCACAGTATTCGGAATTGTATTTTCCATGAAGGTCACAACAGTCTATATGGGAAGGTATTCTTTTCCGCTATTGGGGCTGGTGTGTGTATTTATGGGCGTTGTTTTTTCATCCCTGCGTCTGCGGCTCCTTCCGCTTTGTGTGACAGTACTGCTTTTGTGTGGCAGTGTGAAAAATTACACCTGGGAATATGACAGACAGAACGGTAAAGGTATGCAGGAGTTTTTAACCTTTGCAGAGGAAATGGTGGGAGAGAAAGACGCCTATGTGGTGGATTCCATTCACCCATCCCTGTTTCTTCTATATGAAAGGGAACATCCTTATTATTTTGTGGGTCCTATACAGGGGATGAATCCCTTTGCCCTGAAAAGCTTTGTGGACTGGGAGGACTTGGGAGACACCGAGCAGTTGTATCTGCTTTCCTTTAATGATGAGGTGCTGAATCTCTGGCCCTTTGCTGATTATCCCAGCCGGATAGTGAAAGAGTTTGATTACATGATGTATCATGTGAAAATATATGAGATAGACTATTTTGGAGATTAGTATGGCAAAAGTAAAAGTGACATTGGGGCGTACCGGAATCACCGTAGGCAAGAATGCTTTCGGGGCACTGCCCATTCAGAGAGTGAGTGAGGAAGAGGCGGTTCGTCTGCTCAGGAAAGCTTACGAAAATGGCGTGACCTTTTTTGATACGGCAAGGTATTATTCGGACAGCGAACATAAGCTGGGACTGGCTTTTGGGAAAATGCGTCAGGAGATTTACATAGCTACCAAGACAGGGGCGGTCACTGCGGAAGCCTTCTGGAAAGATTTGGAGACCAGTCTTGCCAATTTACAGACGGATTATATTGATATCTATCAGTTTCATAATCCTGCGTTCTGTCCCGGACCGGGAGACGGAACGGGACTGTATGAAGCGATGCTTCAGGCGAAGGAGCAGGGAAAAATTCGTCATATCGGTATCACCAACCACAGATTAAGTGTGGCGAGGGAGGCTGTGGAATCAGGACTGTATGAGACGCTTCAGTTTCCATTCTGTTATCTGGCGACAGAGGAGGATTTGAAGCTTGTGGAGGCATGTGAGAGGGCGGATATGGGATTTATTGCCATGAAAGCCTTGTCCGGCGGACTGATTACCAATGCAAAAGCCGCCTATGCTTATCTGGCACAGTATAGCCATGTGCTGCCTATTTGGGGAGTACAGAGAGAGTCGGAGCTGGATGAGTTTCTTGGGTTTATTGAAAATCCACCGGTGATGACAGAGGAACTCCGTAAACTGATAGAGCATGACAGAGCAGAATTGTCGGGCGAATTTTGCCGGGGCTGTGGCTACTGTATGCCCTGCCCCGCGGGAATAGAGATTAACAACTGTGCCCGTATGTCCCTGATGCTGCGCCGGGCTCCTTCGGCAGCATGGCTGACAGAGAGTTATCAGGAGAAGATGATGCAGATTGAACAATGCCTGCACTGCGGCAAATGTAAAACCAAATGTCCCTACCATCTGGATACCCCGGCTCTGCTGGAAAAGAATCTGGCAGATTACAAAGAAGTGCTGGCAGGACGGGTGCAGGTGTAGGGTAAACGGCTTGTACAAATGCACAAATTATTCAGAACAGGGCTGACAGATAGTGTCTGTTCTGAAAAAATATCAGGGCTCGTGAGGCATAGAAACAGAGGCGTCGTCGGTATCGGTATCCGGCTGGGACATTTTTTGCAAAAAGATTTTGCAGAAAAAAATACAGACAACAAAGGATAAAATGTATGTCAAAGGCTGGGATTCCTGGATGCCGGACATACCGCGTAATTTGGCAAGGATTATCAGGGTGGGGATAAAAAGTATGCCGTTTCGCATGGAAGAGGCCAGGGTTGCGTAAACCTTCTGGCCGGTGCTCTGGAATCCCATTTCACATACCATGGTCAGGGGAACCAGCAGAAGAGTGATGCAGTGGAGACGCAGTGCGCGTACAGCATAGAACAACACCTGAGGGTCGTCGCGGAAGAGCAGCACCAGCGGCTTTGCAAACACGAAAACCGGAACTGCAATAACAGTAAGCAGTGCCTCCGACAGACCAAAGGTGAACCAGAATGCCCTGCGTACCCGGCCCAATTTGCCCGCGCCGTAGTTGAAGCTGCTTACCGGCTGGAATCCCTGCCCGATGCCGATGGCAACGGACATAACGAAAAAGCTGATGCGTGACACGATGCTCATGGCGGCAACAGCCGCATCTCCGTACAGGGATGCCCTGTCGTTGAGCAGAATGGTGGAAACACTGCCCAGTGCCTGGCGCAGCAGGCTGGGGAAACCGGTAGTGATTATGTTACCAATTTTGTGAATATTCCGGAATATATTGCCAAAAGCAATTTTGGTCTGGGTTTTACCGCCAAGGAACATGGCAAGCAGAATGCAGAAGCTGACAAACTGGGAGATGGCAGTGGAAAGTCCCGCGCCTGCAATCCCCATACCCAGTCCAAAGATAAATGCTGCGTCCCCACAGATATTTAAGAGGGCGCCGCTCATAAGTCCCACCATACCCAGACGCGCCTGTCCTTCGTAGCGCAGCAGATTGTTCAGGGTCAGGGAAGAAGTCATAAAAGGTGCAGCCATAATAATGTAGGAGATATATTCTCTGGCATAGGGGGCGATGGTGTCTGTACTTCCCAACAGATAAATTAAAGGAGTCAGGAACAGGTAACTGATAATTCCGATAATGATTCCGCAGAATAGGGAAAGGAAGAAGCCGGTGGAAGAATAACCGTTTGCTTCTTCCATATTTTTATGTCCCAGCATACGGGACATAATACTCCCGGCACCCTGGCCGAAGAGAAAGCCCGCCGCCTGAAGAATTGCCATATAGCCAAATACCACTCCGATGGCGCCGCTGGCGCTGGTTCCAAGACTTCCCACGAATGCGGTGTCAACCAGATTGTAGATATTAGTCACCAGCATACTGATAATCGTGGGAACTGCAAGGGTGCCCACCAGTCTGGGGATGGGGGTGGCAGTCATTTTGATATATTGATTGTTCTGTGTTTCTTGTAATGTTGACATGGAAATCCTCATTTCTGTGTAGAATAATTTGGCTCCCGCCAAGTGAATTGCCTTGAACGGCAACTATATTATACCACATGCGCAGAAAAACAAGCGGCTGCGCAGCAGACATTTGTTTTTCAAGCTGTGGGTTTCTGGTATAATGCACCGCGGAAGCGGTGACATGACGGTAAAACCGTCATGGATTCTGCGACAGCAGAATCATTATACCACAATTGCGGCAGATGAGTAATATAGCATTTTATGGTTGTTGACGATAATATTTATATTGTGATAAAATAGAAAAGCAGGTTAGTTCCGACGAATAAATAATAAAAGAACAGGGGGTCAGCAGACAGACGGTATGAATGAAGCGTTCAGAAAACAAATGGAAGAAAACGGTGCAGATGTGGAGACAACTCTGAAGCGTTTTATGGGCAAAGAAGAACTGTATTTAAAATTTATTATGAAGTTCCAGGATGATAACAATTTAGAAGCACTGCTGTCGAGTCTGGATGCGCAGGACTACGAAGGAGTGTTTCACAGCGCACATACTTTGAAAGGCGTTGCCGGTAATCTTGGCCTGAATCCCGTTTATGACGGGGCATCGCAGATTTGTGAACTGCTTCGCGGGAAGCAGCCGCAGGATGTGGATGTTGATAAACTGTCTGAACTGAAAGACCGGCTGGAAGAGACTTACAACAGCTTTCAGAAAATTATAGCACAGAACAAGTAAGCTGCTGACCAAAACAGTGTTAGGCGGGTTTATACATAAACATAAAACAAATTGACATTTATATAGAAAAATGGTAATTTATTTTATAAAGAAAGTTACGGTAAAGTTATCAATAAGATAAGGAGGTATCATGGACAAACAGCAGATATTAATGGTTGATGATGAGGAAGTAAACCGTGCAGTCCTTAAGGGTGTTTTTGAAGGCGAGTACGAGATACTGCAGGCAGCAAACGGGAAGGAAGCCAATGACCTGATTGAGAAGAACAATAATATTGTATTGATTCTGTTGGATATTGTAATGCCTGTCCTTGATGGCTTTGGAGTGTTAAAGTATATGCAGGAGAAGGACCTGCTGGAGAAGATTCCGGTGATACTGATTACCGGGGAGACAGTTCTGGACAGTGAGGACCAGGCATATTCTTATGGTGTGGCAGATGTTATGCACAAGCCTTTCTATCCCCATATTGTGGAGCGCAGGGCTAAGAACATTATTGAACTGTACCAGAATAAACATAATATGGAGGAGCGTCTGAAGGAGCAGGAAATTGCTATCCGCTCACAGGAGAAGAAAATCCGTGAGAGCAATGAATTTATGATTGATGCCCTCAGCTCCGTTGTTGAGTTCAGAAGCCTTGAGACGGGAGAGCACATCAGACGTATCAAATATTTCACGAGAATTATGCTTAAGTATCTTATGAAGTATTTTCCCAAGTATGGTTTAACGCCTGAGCAGGTGGATGAGATTGCCAGGGCAGCAGCTTTACATGATATAGGTAAGATAGGTATTCCCGATGCTATTCTTTTGAAACCGGGACGTCTTACAGAGGAAGAGTTTGAGGTCATGAAGACCCATACAACAATCGGGTGCGATATACTGGAGAAGTTCAAAGAAAACCAGACCGATGAATTTTACCAGTACTGTTACGAAATCTGCCGTTACCACCATGAGAGATGGGACGGCAACGGATATCCTGACCATCTTGTAGGAGAAGAGATTCCAATCAGTGCCCATATCGTAGCGATTGCGGATGTTTATGATGCGTTGGTAAGCCCAAGAGTGTACAAAAGTCCATATGCCAACAAGATAGCATATGATATGATTCTGAATGGTGAATGTGGACAGTTCTCACCGGATGTACTGGAATGCTTCCAGCTTGCCAAAGAGGATTTCTTTAACATTGTGGAAGTAATAAAAATGTTTAACTTTTCGTGATGCAGTCATAGAGGGTGGCAAAAAAGTGTTATGTTTTTTTGCTGCCTGTTCTATTAGACGGCGGTTGAGGAGAGAGCATGGAACAAAGCAGAGACTATGTATTTCCTATAGAAGATACATTGGAGATGATTCTGGTATTTGATGAAGCCGGACGAATCTCGTATGCCAATGTAGCGGCCAGACAGAAGCTGGAATACGATAATGATTTGTGCGGCAGGCATATCAGTGATGTTTTTCCCAACACCTTTCCACCGGATAAAGAGGAACTGGAGATAGACGGCTGTGCCGGGCAGGAGCTGTTAAATCTGGTGGCATACCGGAAAAATATGACCTGCTTTCCTGTAGAAGCGAAGATAATTAGGGAAAACAGTGGTTCCGGTGCATACATATGTATGGCAAATGATGTCCTGCAGAAGGAATTTTTGAGCAGGGAAGTGGAAAGGGTAAGCGAAGAAGCACAGGAAGCCCTGAAGGTCAAGTCGGAGTTTGTTGCGAATGTGACCCACGAGCTGCGGACACCGGTAAATGGAATACTGGGCAATGTAAGGGATCTGCTGGACATGGAGCAGGATGAGAAAACGCAAAAGTCACTGCGCCTGATAGAACGCTGCTGTGGCGACATGAATAAGATTATTAACAATATTCTGGATTTTTCCAAGCTGGAGGCAGGCAAATTTACGCTGGAAACCCGTAAGTTTCATTTCCGGAATATGCTGGACTATGTTAAATCCAACCATATCAACAAACTTACCGAAAAAGGGCTTGGATTTTTTATGACAGTATCGCCCCAGGTGCCGGAATATATCATAGGAGATGAACTGCGGATTGTGCAGATTCTGAATAATCTCCTTTCCAATGCACAGAAATTTACCGCTTTTGGTAAAATTACAGTGGAGGTTCTTAAGACAGCACAGGTAAATGACAAAATGGAGTTGTTTTTTATCGTATCGGACACAGGAATTGGGATTGGCAAAGAGGACAAAGATAAATTATTCCAGAGCTTTTCCCAGGTGGACGCATCGATTTCCCGCAGATACGGCGGAACCGGTCTGGGACTGAATATCTGCAAGCAGCTCGTGGAACTGATGGGCGGACGGATAGAAGTGGAGAGTGAAAAAGGCAGAGGAAGCCAGTTTTCTTTCTCTATATGGGTTGGAAGTACCGGGGAGGCGGAGAATGACCCGGCACAGACGAACACAGTCCAGAGCCACCTGTTCATGGATGCGTCCATGGCAGATTCCATAGAGGAAGACAGGGAGAAAACAGAGAAAATAAGAACCTATGGCACAGAAGAGAACAAAGAGAGCCTGAACAGGAATCTGTCAAAACTGATTCTGTGTGTGGAGATGGACAACTGGGAGAAGGCAGAGATGTTTATGGATACTGTCAGACAACTGACGGAAGGGGCGCCGCATGAGGTGAAACGAATGGTTCTCAGGCTCAAGATGTCCATTCAAAAAGAAAATTATGACAAGGTAACTGCTGAATTCCGTGATTTGAAGAATTACCTGCAGTAGGAAGGGGGTACATATGGCTTATGATGATAAAGATACAGGCGGGAATCAGATTCTGATTGTAGACGATGTGGAAGCGAACAGGGTTATTCTGGAGACAATCATAAGTGATATGGGTTGCAGTCCCATTCTGGCACAGAACGGGGAAGAGGCGCTTGAGATAATTCAGGACAACTGCCCGCAGCTTGTTTTGTCAGATATATCCATGCCGGGAATGGACGGATATGAGTTATGCAGAATTTTAAAGGGCAGTGAGAAGACGAGGAACATTCCGGTTATTTTTATTTCTGCTTTTGATGACCCCCAGGACATTGTGGAAGGCTTCCGGCTGGGAAGTGAAGACTATATCACCAAACCTTTTATTCCGGAGGTGGTGCAGGCACGTGTGGGTGTACATCTGCGGCTGCACGAAGCGAGGCAGGAGCTTATGGAAATGAACAGAAAGCTGCGGATTTCTGTCAGGGAACAGTTAAAGCAGATGGAACAGGAGAAGAAGAATATACTGTATGCCATGGCGAATATTGCGGCACAGAATTCTCTCTGTGAAGAGAAGGATATGGAAAGACTTAAAAATAACTGCAGAACGCTGGCCCAGGGAATGCAGTTGTCGCCATTGTTTGAACAAAAGATTTCCGATACCTATATCGATACAATAGAGCTTGCAGCTCCGCTCTGCAATATAGGCAATATTGGAGTGCCAAAAGAGATTCTGGCAAAGAAGACGGAGTTGACTGCAGAAGAAACTGTTGTCATGCAGGAACATACAAAGATTGGAGCAAAGCTGTTAAGTGACCTTCATGGTAGCAGTGATTATAATGACTTTATCAGCATATCTACGGAAATTGCTCATTATCACCATGAAAACTGGGATGGGAGCGGATATCCCGATGGTCTTAAGCAGAATGAAATTCCATTGTCGGCACAGATAGTTTCCCTGATAAACCGGTACTGTGAGCTGACAGCGCAGCAGTCCCCGGACCGGGAAGAGGTCTTTGCAGTTCTGCGGAAGGAGGCAGGTGTAAAGTTCAATCCGGACATTATCGAGATATGTTGTAAAATATCACGTCAATTATGCTGATGGTAAATATTACATTATTTTGACGGAGGGAAGGAACCTTGATAACAGATGAGGAGTTTTTAAGAATTTCAGTTTTTATGAAACAGCGGTATGGTATCGATTTAAGCCAGAAAAAGATAATTGTGAATGGCAGACTGGAGAATTATCTCAGAAAGAACGGCTGGAAAAATTTTCATGAATATATGGACGCTGTGGAGAGAGATGCGTCCGGCACACTGGAAAAAATGCTGGTTAATTTTCTGACAACGAACCACACCTACTTTATGAGAGAATTTGAACATTTTGATTATTTTAAAGGAGTAGTGCTTCCGTGGCTGAGGGCGAAGGAGAGTGCTACAAAGGATTTACGGATTTGGTGCGGAGCCGCTTCGACGGGTGAGGAACCTTATATGATAGCCATGGTTCTGGCTGACTTTTTTGGTCTGGACCGGCAGTCATGGGATACGAAAGTGCTGGCAACGGATATATCCACCAAGGTTTTAAAGCAGGCGGCAGCAGGAGTTTACAGTGCCGAACAGCTGCAGAAGCTTCCTGAGCAGTGGATAAGACACTTTTTTAAACCGATTGCCGGAGGAGCCCAGTATCAGGTGACCCAGGAACTGAAGCAGGAGGTTCTGTTCCGCCAGTTTAATCTGATGGACCCATTTCCCTTTAAAAAGAAAATGCATACTATATTTTTGCGCAATGTTATGATATATTTTGATGAGAAGACAAAAAAGGAACTGGTACATAAGGTATGCGATGCGCTGGTGCCGGGAGGTTATCTGTTTATTGGAACAACGGAGACCCTTGACAGAGACGGCACGTCGCTGCAGATTATTAAACCGTCTATATTCAGAAAAAAGGAAGGGAAGGAATAAATATGCAGCCTATTAAGGTTTTGATAGTAGAAGATTCTATTGTATTTAGAGAATTGCTGGTTCAGAATCTGAGTAAGGACCCTGCAATAAAGGTTGTGGCTACCGCGAGGGACCCATATGAAGCGAGAGAGGCCATATTGGCACATAACCCTGATGTTATGACTCTGGATGTGGAGCTTCCCAGAATGAACGGTATAGAGTTCCTGCGGAAACTGATGCCGCAGTATCCACTGCGCGTGGTGGTTATCAGTTCTTTAAGTGACAAGGTATTTGACGCGCTGAATGCGGGGGCTGTGGACTTTGTGGCAAAGCCGGCTTTGTCAAGCAGGGCACAGCTGGAAGAATTTGTGCGAAATGAACTGTTAGTCAAGATTAAAATTGCATCCACCGCCAGAATCAGCAATATCAAGAAGATGGCTATAGGGCAGGAACAGCAGCATCTTTCCGTGAAAGGCAAAAATCTGGTGGTTGCAATCGGAGCATCCACAGGCGGTACGGAAGCAATCTGTTCTGTGGTGAAAGAGTATGGGACGGACATTCCCGGAATTGTGGTGGTACAGCATATGCCGCCCGGATTTACGGAAATGTACGCGAAAAGGCTGAATGACCAGTGCCGTATCCAGGTAAAGGAAGCGCGAACCGGAGACAGGGTGCTTCCGGGAACGATGCTGATAGCTCCCGGCGGAGATGCGCATATGCGTCTTGTCAAGGTCAATGGAGCGTATCAGGTGGAGGTCAGACAGGGACCGAGAGTGAACGGGCACTGTCCGTCGGTGGATGTCCTGTTTGATTCGGTGGCAAAAGTAGCAGGTGCCGATGCTTTGGGAATTATTCTCACAGGAATGGGTGGTGACGGTGCAAAAGGACTTCTGGCAATGAGGCAGGCAGGCGCCAGAACCATAGGGCAGGATGAGTCCACCTGCGTGGTTTATGGTATGCCCAAGGTGGCATATGATTTGGGGGCAGTGGAATATCAGGAGAAGCTGTCAAAGATTCCCGAAAGGACATATGCGTTACTAAATAAAATGTAAAGGAGAAAGGCTATGAAAATTCTATTGGCAGAAGATGATTTTGCAACCAGAAAGTTTATGATGAATTTTTTGTCCAAGTATGGTGAATGTGATGTGACTGTGGATGGAATGGAAGCAGTGGACGCGTTCATGATGGCATTGGAAGATGGAGAGCCCTACGATTTGATATGTCTGGATATTATGATGCCTGTTATGGATGGATATCAGGCACTGGTAGGTATCCGTAATCTGGAGAAAGAGAGAAACATTCCGCAGGATAAGGCGGTGAAGGTCATTATGACTACCGCGTTGAATGAGGAACAGAATGTCAAGATGGCATTTGAACTGGGATGTACCGTATATTCCGGCAAGCCTATAGACCAGGAGAGGTTTGAGCAGGCTTTAAAGAAACTGGCACTGATATAACCAAAGAATATATTAGAATATGCAGGAAAGGAGAAGGATATGGCTGAGGAATTTAATACAGAAGGCATGCTGGATATTTACTTATTTGAAAATGAACAGTTGCTTGAGCAGCTTCAGGAAAGAGTTCTGGAGCAGAAGGATGCAGAGTGTTTTGACGAAGACAGTATCAATGAAATTTTCAGAACCATGCATACAATTAAAGGCTCGTCAGGTATTATGATGTTTGACAATATCACGGCTGTGTCACATAAGCTGGAAGATGTCTTCTATTATTTAAGAGAGTCTCATCCGGATAACGTGCCGCATCTTGAATTGGTAGAACATGTACTGGAGGTTTCGGATTTTATCTCAAATGAGATGGATAAGATTCGCGACGGGAGTCCTGTAGACGGAGATGCCACTGAGATTATAGCAGGGCTTGATAAGTTTCTGGATATGATTAAGAACGGTGTGGTGCAGGAGGGAGCAGAGCTGCCGCCTGAAAATGTACATGAGGAACCCAAGCATTTTTACATAGCTCCGGTTGCTACCAGCGCCAGTCGTTTTTACAAGATTTATCTGACTTTTTTCCCGGAAACGGAAATGGCAAATGTGCATGCTTATAAGACAGTGTATGCGTTGAAGGAGATAGCTGAGGACTTGTTATATTCTCCTGAAGATATTATCTCTGACGAGAGCAGTGCGGAAACGATTTTGAATGAAGGATTCCGTATTCTCCTGCAGGCACAGTGCAGTGAAGAAGAAATCCGGGAGATAATAGGCGTCGGATATGACATCAAAGATGTGGATATCTTTGAATGCAACGCAGATGAGTTCCTGCAGGGATTTGATTTCGGTGCACATAAAGATGTGCAGATAGATTTGGAATCCAGTGTTGAGGAGATAGAAGCAAAAGTACAGTCCGCCGAAGCAGAAGAGAAAAACGTGGAAGCGCAGGCACAGGAAGCTGCAAAACCTAAGATTGCACCCGGTGATTTCGTTATTAAGTCCAAGGAGCCGGGCAAGCACAAGACATTGGCGAAGGATAAAAATAAGGCTGAGAAGGCTTCCTTTATCAGTGTTAACGTAGCCAAGATGGACCAGTTAATGGATTTGATTGGTGAGCTGGTTATTGCAGAGTCAGTAGTGCTGCAGAATCCGGATTTGAAGGTTCCCGGATTAAATCTTAACAGCTTTAATAAAGCAGCAGCGCAGATGTCGAAGATTTCCACGGATTTACAGAATGTTATTATGTCCATGAGAATGGTTCCCCTTACAAATACCTTCCAGAAGATGAACCGTATTGTTTTCGACGTGTCCAGAAAACTGGGCAAAGACATTGAGTTTGTGATGGTTGGAGAAAACACAGAGGTAGATAAGAACATTATCGAACATATTTCCGACCCGCTGATGCATCTGGTAAGAAACGCTGTGGACCATGGAATTGAAACCAACGAAGAGCGGGCGGAAAGCGGGAAAGCCGATAAGGGCAAGGTGACTCTGTCGGCGAGAACGGAAGCCGGAAAGGTATGGATTAGTGTAGAGGACAACGGGAAAGGTCTTGACAGGGAAAAGATACTTGCCAAGGCGAGAAAGCAGGGACTGCTGGATGACGGCAAACCGGATGCGGCCTATACGGATAAGGAAGTGTACCAGTTTATTACGCTGCCGGGATTTTCCACCAATGAGCAGATTACGGAATATTCCGGCCGAGGCGTGGGTATGGATGTGGTAGTACAGAATATCCAGGCAATCGGAGGTATGCTTGACATTGAGAGTACCGCCGGTTTTGGAACAACTATGAGTCTGAAGATACCGCTTACTCTGGCTATTATCGACGGTATTGTTATGGAAACCGGAAATTCTTCTTTTGTACTCGAAACAGGTGTGATTAAGCAGTTTGTCCGCGTAAGGGAGGATATGATGATTCATGAGCCTAACGGTGATGAATATATTATGATACGTGGAGACTGTTATCCGGTAATCAGGCTGGGTAAATGGTATGGCCTGAGTGAATATCAGGAGTCAGTGGAAAATGGAATGATGCTGATTCTTGAGGTGGAGGATAAGAAGATATGTCTCTTTGTTGACCGGTTGATTGGAGAGCAGGAGATTGTTGTAAAACCGATTCCCTCCTATATTAAAAAGGTTAAAGGTCTGTCCGGCTGTACACAGCTTGGTGATGGAAGCATTGCATTGATATTAGACCCGGGCGGCTTATTAGAAGATAAAACAGAGAAAGGAGCGATGTATCCAAATGGATGAAACAAGCGAATTGATGAGACGGGCGGAAGACGTCCAGTCCGCTTCAACTGAGCAGGACGGAGTAAAGGGCAAGTATATGACCTTTAAATGCGGTAACGAGTATTTTGGGCTGAAGATTCAGTATGTCGTAGAAATTATTCAGTTCCAGGCAATTACAGCGATTCCGGAGACGGAGGACTATATTAAAGGTTTAATCAATCTGAGGGGGAAGGTTATTCCCGTAATTGACGTGCGCCTAAGATTTAAGCAGCAGCCTGTTGAATATAATGACAGGACCTGTATCATTGTTATCAATGTAAAATCTACGGTTGTCGGACTGATTATAGAAAAGATTGCCGAAGTGGTTGAGATTAAGGAAGAAAATATTCTGCCGCCGCCTACCATTGGACGCGCCGACAAGGCACACCAGAAATATGTATATGGCATTGGCAAGGTTGGTGATTCCGTAAAACTGTTGCTGGACCCTAATAAGCTGCTGAACGATGAGGATTTGTCAGTTGCTGAACAAGTAAATGAAATGAATATGGAAGAAGAATGAGAGGTGCAATTATGAACAACATGAAGATGAAAACAAAAATGATTATAGGTTTTACGATTCCAATTATTCTTGCAATTATTAATGTGCTTATAGGAATCTCTTCGCTGCGTACGCTTACCAATATGACAAACGATATGCTGGACGAACAGGTTGTAACTATCCGCCAGACAATGGAAGACATTGGCGCGGATGAGGCAAAGGCCCAGGTTCTTATAGATACGATTACACAGTTACAGACAGATGATATGGCTGATATAAACAAAAGGTCATCCTT
This sequence comes from uncultured Acetatifactor sp., assembly GCA_964604575.1. GTDB lineage: Bacteria > Bacillota > Clostridia > Lachnospirales > Lachnospiraceae > Acetatifactor. The sequence continues at coordinate 20,193 of CAZRZM010000003.1, read as the reverse complement.
ATCAAACCTTTTCAGTGCCGGACTGATAGTAATATCTGTTTTGATATCTGTTTTCATTGCGGTATCTCTCATTAAGGCAATCAATAAGGCTGTTACACAGTTGTCCAAGGCGGCTACTGATATTGCACGGGGACATGTTGATATAGAAATGGTGAAGTATCATAATGACGAGTTTGGTGACCTGGTGGATGAATATAAAAAGGTTATTGATAACATTAAGTACCAGTCCCAGATTGCGGAAGAGGTTTCCAATGGTAATCTGACTGTTACGGTAGTTCCGAAATCTCCAGAGGATATGCTGGGTAATGCTTTGAAGAAGCTGGTAGAGGATAATCTGAATGCACTGTCCAACATCAGTGATGCTGGTTCCCAGGTTACTATCAGTTCCTCCCAGGTTGCAAGCGCAAGCCAGGCACTGGCACAGGGTTCTACAGAGCAGGCAAGTGCAATTGAGCAGATTACTTCTTCCATCGATGAGATAGCAGATAAGACAAAACAGAATGCAGAGGAAGCTAATGCGGCAGCAAGACTGGTAGTTCAGGCAATCTCTGATGTAAAACAGGGTAACAAACAGATGCAGGATATGATGACTGCAATGCAGGACATCAACAAGTCATCTGAAAGTATTTCCAAGATTATCAAAGCTATTGATGATATTGCATTCCAGACCAATATTCTTGCATTGAACGCAGCAGTTGAGGCAGCAAGAGCAGGAGAGGCAGGTAAAGGTTTTGCAGTGGTTGCTGAGGAAGTCAGAAGTCTTGCAGCCAAGAGTGCAGCGGCAGCAGCAGAGACTGCTGAACTGATTGAGGATTCTATCGGTAAGGTTAACACAGGTTCCAAGATTGTGGATGACACTGCAAAAGCTATGGAAGCTATTGCCAACGTGGTAGAAGAGAGTGAAGTAATTATCAACGGTATTGCAGAGTCCTCCAACTATCAGGCAACAGCAGTTGCACAGATTGAGCAGGCAATCACTCAGGTATCCCAGGTAGTACAGACCAACTCTGCTACCAGTGAGGAATGTGCAGCAGCCAGTGAAGAATTGTCCAACCAGGCTTCCAGAATGAGAGAGATGCTTTCCATCTACAATCTGGGAAATGGCAGTACTTCTTCCTTCAGATCATCTTCAGCAGGTTCATCTTCCAGCATGAGTGAACAGGTAATTTCCTTTGATGATGGTTTTGGCAAATACTAAATAAACAGTAAGCAATAAGATATAATAAGGGAGTGCTGCCAGATAACTTCAGTTGTCGGGCGACACTCCTTTTCCATCGGGGATTTGGATAGAAAAGAGGATAAAAACATGACGTTAAAGGAACTGGAGACAGGAAAATCAGCAGTGATTACAGTGGTAGGGGGAGAAGGAGCGCTGCGCCAGCATTTTCTGGATATGGGGCTGATTCCCGGCGCGGAGGTCACTATGGTAAAACTTGCTCCCATGGGTGACCCCATGGAGCTGCAGGTTCATGGATATGAGCTTACGCTTCGTCTGGCAGATGCCCGGGAAATTGAAATCAGTGAAATAGCGGAGCAGTCTATTCATGAAATTATAGGTGATGTAGTGTCAGGTCAGTCTTCCCATAAAACCGCAGGCAGGAAGAAAAAGGATATTCCTCATCCGGGACTGGGAGAAGGAGGGAAGTATCACGTCAAGGCACAGGAGAATCCACTGCCTGAGAAAACCACCCTTACCTTCGCCCTTGCCGGAAACCAGAACTGCGGCAAGACTACTTTGTTTAACCGCCTGACGGGTTCCAGCCAGCACGTAGGAAATTTCCCCGGTGTGACAGTGGACAGAAAAGATGGTGCTATCAAAGGACATGCAAACACACTGATTACCGATTTGCCGGGGATTTATTCTATGTCACCCTACAGTAAAGAGGAGATTGTCACCAGAGAGTTTATTCTCAGAGAAAATCCCAAAGGTATTATCAATATTGTGGATGCAACCAATATGGAGCGCAATCTTTACCTGACGATGCAGCTAATGGAATTAAATGTGCCTATGGTGGTTGCCCTGAATATGATGGATGAGCTTCGTACCAATGGCGGCTCCGTACATATCAATGAGATGGAGGAAATGCTGGGAGTTCCGGTGGTGCCCATTTCCGCTGCCAAAAATGAAGGAATAGACGAGTTGGTGGACCATGTTTTACATGTGGCAAAATATCAGGAGCGTCCGGGGCGGGTGGATTTCTGCAGCAGTGACAGTGAGGGCAGTGCGGTACACAGGTGTGTACATGGAATTATGCATTTAATAGAAGACCATGCAGAAGAGGCAGGGATTCCGGTGCGGTTTGCCGCCACCAAGCTGGCTGAGGGTGATGAGATGATTCTGGAACAGCTTAAACTGGAACCCAATGAAGTGGAGATGGTGGAGCATATTATCTGTCAGATGGAAAAGGAACGTGGTCTGGACAGAGCCGCTGCTATCGCGGATATGCGCTTCCATTTTATCAAAAAGATATGTGACGCTACTGTGGTAAAACCAAAGGAAAGTAAAGAACATGCCAGAAGTCGGCGTATTGACAGAATCCTTACCGGAAAATATACCGCTATTCCGGCCTTTGCAGGTATTATGGCACTTGTATTCTGGCTTACCTTTGGCGTGATTGGAGAATGGCTTTCAGAACTGCTGGAAATGGGCATTGCACAGTTGACCCGGTGGACGGAGGCTGCCTTGGCTGCGGGTAAAGTAAATGGGACACTCAGTTCTCTGATTATTGATGGTATTTTCAATGGCGTGGGCAGTGTGCTGAGTTTTCTTCCGGTGATTGTTACACTTTTCTTTTTTCTGTCCATGCTGGAAGACAGCGGATATATGGCACGGGTGGCATTTGTGATGGACAAACTGCTGCGAAAAATCGGTCTCTCTGGCAGAAGCATTGTGCCCATGCTGATAGGCTTTGGCTGTACGGTGCCGGGAGTCATGGCGACTAAGACACTTGCTTCGGAAAGAGACCGTAAAATGACGGTGTTGCTGACGCCCTTTATGAGCTGTTCCGCCAAACTGCCCATTTATGGCTTTTTTACGGCGGCATTCTTCCCGGAACAGGCAACACTGGTGATGATTCTGCTGTATTTTGGCGGAATTGCCGTGGGCATTCTATCGGCGATTATCATGAAAGGAACCCTTTTTAAAGGAGAGCCGGTGCCCTTTGTTATGGAACTGCCCAATTACCGCCTTCCGGGAGCCAAAAATGTAATGCAGTTATTGTGGGACAAGGCAAAGGATTTTCTACAGCGGGCCTTCTCTGTTATTTTTATTGCCACCATTATTATCTGGTTTTTACAGACCTTTGACCTGCATTTTAATATGGTGGCAGATTCCCAGGACAGTATTCTGGCAATGCTTGCAGGTGTGATAGCTCCCATTTTTGCACCTCTCGGATTTGGTGACTGGAGGATATCCACTGCACTGATTACCGGCTTTATGGCAAAGGAGAGCGTTGTGGCTACTCTTTCTGTGCTTATTCCATCGGAGACGGCATTGTTTACAGTGCTTACACCGCTCACTGCAGCATCGCTGCTGGTATTCTGCCTTCTCTACACCCCCTGCGTGGCGGCGGTTGCTTCCATCAGGAGAGAGCTGGGAGGAAAGTGGGCAGTAGCTGTGGTGGCAGGGCAGTGTGTGATTGCCTGGGTGGCTGCCTTTGTGGTGCATCTTGTGGGGATGCTGTTTGTGTAAGCCAACGTCATTTAGTTATATATGAGATATTTTTGAGGGGGCGGTGCTGTGACAGGGCTTCTGTTATCAGGCGGAAGTTCCGGATGGGAGTTTTCTAACCGGGCAAGCGACAGCTATAGCATGTTTCGGTCGGCGGCCAGAGGCATCCATGCCTCAAGCCGCCTAAATTGCGCATCCGTGCGCAATTTCCCTTGATTTCTATTGCCCGGTAAGAAAACATCACCATCCTCCACAACGCCTGATAACAGAAGCCCTGTCACAGCACCTCGGTTTCCGCAAATATATATTTAATAAATTGGCGATTCCGCCATATGGTTTTCATAAAAAACACCCAGAACGGATGGTTGAATATATGGAATCGGAGCTGGTATGATTCACCGCCACTTGACAAAATCCGGTAATCTGTGGTTATATAATAGCAATAGCATAGCGGCAGTTCGTAACCATCCTGCCAGGCAGTATTGTAGAGATACAATACCTTGCTAAATCAAAACTAGGGAGAAAGGCATAAGTTTTATGCATATGTTTTGTTGGAACAAAGCACCCCTTGCGGGTGCTTTTTAACTTGCAGGATTTATAAAATCCTTCCAATAACGTGGTCTTTAGCAGGGTACGCCAAGCTGTTTTTATATGACTGTATGCTATGGAAGCAAGACTCTATAGATTTTGGCAGCCTATGCTGACAAAATCTATGTGCCAGAGGCTTGCTGGAATGTCTTGCATAATGTCATATAAAAACAGCTTGGCGTACCCTGCGACGGTCACTTATGTATAAAACACGCCAGAGGATTTATGGAAAGATATAATATTATTGAAAACAAAAACAAACGCGAGATTGTTCTCCTGCGGGGACTTGGCTGTGTATACAGAAAATGTCCTTTCTGTGATTACCACAGTGACAGCAGCCAAAATGCGGAAGAGAATTTCGCCATCAACCAGTCTGTGTTAAAGCGTGTGACTGGGAAGTATGGGAATCTGGAAGTCATCAATTCCGGTTCCGTATTTGAACTGGATGAACGTACCATGGAGCTTATCAAGGCTGTATGCCGCGAAAAAAATATCCGTACCATCCATTTTGAATCCCATTATCTGTACCGGAATCAGATACCCGCACTGCGGAAGCAGTTTGCAGGCTTTGATGTAAAAATGAAAATCGGACTGGAGACCTTTGATTATGATTTCCGGGAGCAGGTTTTGTGTAAAGGGATTCCAGAACGGGACAAGGCGGTAATCAGTGAGCATTTTGAGGAAGCTAATTTCCTGTTTGGAATTAAGGGGCAGAGTATGGAAAGTATGCGTCGGGATATGGAATGGGGATTGCAGTATTTCGAGAGAATCTGTGTGAATATTATGTGTGAAAATACCACAGATATTGCGCCGGATAAGCAGGTGGTGAAGGAGTTTGTAGAAACGCTTTACCCACAGTATAAGGACAATGACAGAGTAGATATTCTGCTGGACAATACAGATTTCGGAGTAGGTGACTAAAATTGTGCCTCTGCCCGGATTTTCAGATTATGGAAAGAATGGAGATTCATATGAATGAGATATTATTATTAGGTTCACTGATTTTTATATTTGGTATGGTACTGCTTGCCTACCGCATTTTCGGAAAAACAGGTCTTTATGCCCTGTCAGCGGTGGCGACCATACTGGCAAATGTGGAGGCACTTTTGCTGATAAATGCCTTTGGTATGGAGCAGACACTGGGAAATGTTCTGTTTGCGGCAACGTTTTTGATTACGGATATTTTATCCGAGTGCGAGGGTAAGAAAGCAGCCAACAAAGCAGTCTATGTGGGTATCTTTTCCTCCTTGTTTTTTTTGGTTTTGTCCCAAAGCTGGCTCTTGTATCTTCCCAGCGAAAATGATACGATGATGGGAGCATTCGCAGTTGTATTTGGAAATACGCCGCGCATGATTCTGGCCTCTCTGATAGTCTATGCAGTAAGCCAGTTGTTTGATGTGTGGCTGTATCATAAATGGTGGGCATTTACAGAGCGTCGTTTCGGCGACAGACGAAAGTTTCTATGGCTCCGCAACAATGGCTCCACATTGATTAGCCAGATTTTGAATACACTGCTGTTTACTTTATTTGCGTTTTGGGGTGTTTATGATATGGCAACTTTAGTTTCTATTTTCTGTTCCAGTTATGTGATTTTTATTTTCACCAGTCTGGCAGATACCCCCGCAGTTTATCTTGCCCGCAGAATACATGAAAAATCAGAGAAACCAAAAGACTGAATAGAATGCCGTTTATGCGGCGGAATGAGAGGAAAAATGAAAACAGCAACGCAGTTACAGGAAAAATTACGTTCTATCGACCATAGGGGTTATCCGGCATACAAGGATTTAAAAGGAGAATACCAGTTTGGAGATTATGTTTTTATCATCAACCATGTGCAGGGAGACCCTTTTGCGGCACCCTCCAGGGTATCTGTCATGGTGCCTATGGAGAAGGCAGGTTTTCCCGGAAAATATTTTGACAATGATGCAAAGCGGATTACTTTGCAGGACCATCTTACCAGACTGTTTGGTGCAGAGATAAGAAAAGGAAGTTTTCAGGCAAAAGGCTCCGGGAAGAGCGGTCTTCTGGCAGTATCCCACTGCGGTCAGCAGGTGCTGGAGCGCACTGCCTGCAGGGTGGACAGGGAAAAAGTTCTGGTTCGTTTTGAGATTGGTTTTCCTGCCAACGGACGCTCTGTGAATGCAGGTGAGCTGGATAAAATTTTGTTCCGCATTCTGCCGGACTGTGTGAGAAAAAGTCTGTATTTTGCAAAGATAAACCAGAAGGCACTGGATGAGGCGGTGAAGTTGTGTGAGGACCAGCAGGCGGTGCGTGCCAAACTGGCAGAAAAAGGACTGTGTGCCTTTATCGCCAACGGGGCCATTCTGCCAAGGCAGAGCGGAGTCTCCGATAAGCCCCTGAAAGGTGCAGTACCCTTTAAGTCACCGTCTTCCTGTGAAGTGACAATGCAGTTGCCTCACAGAGGTGCGGTTATAGGCATGGGGATTCGCTGTGGCATCACATTGTTTGTGGGCGGAGGATATCACGGAAAATCCACCGTCCTGCAGGCAATCCAGGATGGTGTATACAATCATATCGGCGGGGACGGCAGAGAACTGGTGATTACAGATGCAAGCGCCATGAAGCTTCGGGCGGAGGATGGACGCAGCATCACAGATGTGGATATTTCCCCTTTTATCACCAATCTGCCCAACAAGAAAGACACAGTACACTTTTGTACAGAGGATGCCAGCGGAAGTACTTCCCAGGCGGCAGGACTGATGGAGGCTGTGGAAAGTGGAAGCAGACTGCTTCTTATGGACGAAGACACTTCCGCAACCAATTTTATGATTCGTGACAGACTGATGCAGCATGTGGTAAGTTCCGGGGAGGAGCCTATCACCCCCTTTATTGAGAGGGTAAACAGCCTCTACACGGATTTGGGTATCTCTTCTATTATAGTGGCAGGAAGCAGCGGAGCATATTTTCATGTGGCGGATTCCATTATACAGATGAAAGAATATGTACCTATGGAGATTACGGAGACTGCCAAAGCCGCAGCCAAAGAGTATGCAGTGTTCGAGACACAGCCCAAAGCCTTTCCCAAGTACCACAGGGAGCGCAGGCTGGAGCCGGACAGGGCGATGCTTCGGGATGAGAGACTGAAAATCAAGACTTTTGGAAAGACGGAGGTTGCGCTTTCCAAAAATACCATAGAGCTCAGAGGACTGGAACAGTTGCAGGATGAAGAACAGACGAGAGCGCTGGGTTATGCAGTCAAGGTGCTGCAGGAGAAGTATTTTGACGGAAAACGCACACTGGCGGAAGCTGTGAATTGTCTGGAAGAGGAGTGGGATAAAAAAGGACTGGAAAGTCTTTTTGGAAAAGGCGAGGTGTCGGCATCTCTGGCAAGACCGCGCAGACAGGAAATTTTTGCTTGTATCAATCGCTATCGCAGTTGATTCCCGCGGGCAATGAGGAAAATAGCCATGCCTGCATGGATATTTGACGAATGCCGCGAGGGTTGAATACCCCGCTCCTTGGGGTGTTTGACTTTCCCCAGGCTTCGGTGTAGAATATACAAAGTATGTAATTGAGAAAAAGGAGCCGGAGAATGGTATATCAAAACATTTTGGATGCAATCGGGCATACACCAATGATACAGTTACAGCATATGGTGGATGAGGACAGCGCGCGTGTGCTGGTAAAGTACGAGGGATTAAATGTAGGCGGTTCTGTGAAAACCAGAACTGCTTATAATATGATTTGCAAAGCAGAACAGGATGGAATACTCAGGGAAGATTCCATTATTGTGGAGCCGACCAGCGGCAATCAGGGAATCGGTCTTGCGCTGGTGGGTGCGGTAAAAGGATATGAGACTATTATCATCATGCCGGATTCTGTGAGCCGGGAGAGAAGACTGCTGGTGGAGCACTATGGTGCAAAGGTTATTGTGGTGCATGATGCAGGCAATATCGGAGACTGTATTGATGAGTGTATGCAGATAGCAGCGCGTATGGCTGAGGAAAACCCCAGAGTGTTTGTACCCCAGCAGTTTGAAAACAGAGCAAACCCTATGGTCCACAAGCACCACACTGCACTGGAAATTCTGGAGCAGGTGGCAGGACCCATTGATGGTTTCTGCTCCGGCATCGGAACCGGTGGGACGATTACAGGAATCGGAGAGACGTTAAAGGCACTAAATCCCAGTATCACTATCTGGGCAGTGGAGCCTGAAAATGCAGCAGTTCTGGCAGGCGGTACGGTGGGAACCCATATTCAGATGGGAATCGGGGACGGACTGGTACCCAAAGTATTGAACCAGAACATCTATGATGATATCTATATTGTGTCGGATGAAGTGGCATTGCAGACGGCGAAAGACCTGGCAAAAAAAGAAGGTCTGATGTGCGGTATTTCCAGCGGCACCAATGTGGCGGCAGCACTGCAGTTAGCGAAAAAGCTGGGAAAGGGAAGAACAGTTGTAACGATACTGCCGGATACCGCAGAACGTTACTTTTCCACACCACTGTTTGAAGAATGATTTAGGATTGATAAACGATAGATATGGAGGGAAATTATGTACCGGGATGGAAAAATATTAATAGGAAAAACCGGAGAGGAAAAGGTATATATATATCCTAAAATGGCAAACCGTCATGGAATCATAGCAGGAGCAACCGGTACCGGTAAAACCATCACTCTGAAAGTACTGGCAGAATCCTTTAGTGACTGTGGAGTTCCGGTGTTTTTTGCAGATGTCAAGGGAGACTTGGCAGCTGTGTGTGTTTCCGGTGAAAATAGTGAAAGTCTGCAGAAACGCATGGATGCTCTGGGGCTTTTGGAAGAGGGTTTTGATTTCCATGGATTTCCCACCGTTTTCTGGGATGTTTATGGGGAGTACGGACTGCCCCTCAGAACTACCATTTCCGAGATGGGACCTCTGCTTCTGGGCAGAATCATGGACTTAAATGACACCCAGACAGATGTGCTGACGATTGTATTTAAAATTGCAGACGATGAAGGGCTGCTTTTGATTGATACCAAGGATTTGCGTTCCATGTTACAGTATGTGGCTGAGAATGCCGGGGAATATTCTTTGAAATATGGCAGCATTTCAAAACAGAGTGTGGCTGCCATTACCAGGTCGCTGGTTGCGCTGGAAGCCCAGGGCGGTGATCTGTTTTTCGGTGAACCGGCACTGGATATCAAGGACTGGATATGTACCGACTGTCATGGTAAGGGAATGATAGAAGTGCTGGACTGCCGGAAACTCATTCAGAATCCCACCATGTATGCAGCATTCCTGCTGTGGATGATGTCCGAACTTTTTGAAACGCTTCCTGAGGCAGGAGATTTGGAGAAGCCCCGCATGATTTTTTTCTTTGATGAGGCACATCTTTTGTTTGAGGATGCACCAAAGGCATTGAAATCCAAAATTGAGCAGGTGGTGAAGCTTATCCGCTCCAAGGGGGTGGGTATCTATTTCGTAACCCAGAATCCGTCGGATATCCCGGATGGTGTGCTGGGACAGTTGGGAAACAAGATACAACATGCACTGCACGCCTATACACCTGCGGAACAGAAAGCAGTCAAGGCGGCGGCGCAGTCCTATCGCGAGAATCCGGACTTTAAAACCTATGACGCCATTACAGAGCTGGGTATTGGTGAGGCACTGGTCTCCGTTCTGGATGAGCAGGGCGTTCCCACTATCGTGCAGAGATGTACCATTCTGCCGCCCCAGAGTCAGATGGGGGCGCTGGAGGATGCACTGAGACAAAAAGAAATTCTAAACAGTAATCTCTATGTCCGCTATGCGGAGGCGGTTGACAGAGATTCTGCCTATGAATTTCTGACCAGACAGGCAAAACAGAGTGCGGAGGAGAGACAGAAAGCGGAAGAGGAGGCAGCGGCAGAGAAGCAGCGCCTGAAAGAAGAAGCGGCTACAGAAAAACAGCGTCAGAGAGAAGCTTTGGCAGCACAGAAAGCAAAAGAAAAAGAGGAGGCTGCGAAAAACAGAAAGGTGAAAAAGGCTGTAAACAGTGTGGCAAACACAGCCGCAGGCACAATCGGCAGGGAGCTTGGCAACCAGTTCGGTAAATCCGTAGGCGGCTCCTTTGGCAAAAAGCTGGGCGGCAATATAGGCGCATCTCTGGGAAGGGGGCTGCTCAGCACCTTCCTGAAATAGTGCTGTAGTATTAAAATGAAATAGTTCGAGGCATTGTTGAAACTGCTAATTTTTGTGGCAGTTTGATGAATGCTTCGGACTTTTTTTGTTGAAAATGTCAAACATTGATGCAAAAGTGCGAAAAAAACGTTTTTACAAAACCTATTTTGAAAAAAGATACCTTATCCTAAAAATGATACTTCAAAAATATGGACAAAAAGGATACAATAATAAATGTAAATCTATGTGTAATTCGTCAAATTGCACAAATACAAATATTATTTTTGGGAGGAATGACAATGAAGCAAAAATTACGTTTTTGCAAAAGGTTCTTTGCTTTTGTGCTTGCATTTGCCATGGTTTTAACAACCATCAATGTACAGCAGCTAAATGCAAAAGCAGAAGAAAACGCTTATGAAGCAACAAGTGGCACCCATGGGGCAACCTACGATGCGGCTTCAAAGCAGGTTACTTTTTGGATTAATGAAAGCGATGCCTTATTTACGCAAACACAGCCTTTTATGTGGTATAAGGAATATACCAGTTATGAGGAGGCTGCACAAAATCATGTTAGTAATGGCGGCGAATTTATTACTGGTCTCGGCGCAATCAATTTGGAGAAAAATGAGACGCAGTGGACTCATACGGCAAATGTCAGCGATGGGACAAAGGCCATTTTGTACTATTTTAATGACTTGGCCGGCAAGGGCAGACCGTATTATGAGCATATTGTCTTAATTGATAATACTGCAGGCAGTACGAGTGGCGGCGACAGTGGTGCGGGAGATAACGGCGAAGATGGTGGAGATGATCCGCAAACACCTGAGCCTCCCGCACCGGCAGCACATGAGTCTGAATTGTATGTGGGCAGTGATTGGGCTGGAGCAAGTGCCACAATGACAGAAGACGGTGCAAAAACAATTATTGAAGTTGCCAATTATGGATGGAATGGCGAGTGGGCTATCCAGTATATGATTAAGGATTTGGGATATGAAGCAGATACTGCATATACACTGGAGTGTGATATTACCTCATCCATTGATAAAAAAATTCTGATAAAATTGGATGATAACAATTTCTTTTCAGAAACTGTGGAATTAAGAGCCGGAGAAAAATATCATTTCACTAAGGAAGTTACTACAGGAACGCCTTCTGCAGATTCCCCTTTCCTTTATTTTGCATTGGGGAAGATGGCTGACGAGGCAACAGACCTTGCAGGCACCATGACAATTGAAAATGTAAAGATGGTGAAAGCTCCTGTATTGGTAAACCTGGAAGAGGCAGATACAGAATTGTATGCCGGCACTGACTGGGCTGGAGCAAATGCAACGGTTACAGAGAGTGGAGCAACGGCTACCTTTGATGTTACCAATTATGGATGGAACGGCGAGTGGGGACTTCAGTATATTATTAAGAGTCTGGGTTACGGTGCAGACAGTGATTATACATTGGAGTTCGATATTACTTCATCCATTGACAAGAAAGTTCTTGTTAAATTTGATGACACAAGCTTTTTTACCGAAACTTTGGAATTGAGAGCTGGAGAGAAGTATCATTTTACTAAGAGTGGCACCACAGGAACACCTTCCGCAGAAAAACCTTTCCTTTTCTTTGCATTAGGTCAGATGGCTGGCGAAGCAACGAACCTTGCAGGTACTTTGACGATTGAAAATATGAAATTTGCCTGTGCTTCAGGCAGTGCTCCGGTAGACCCTGCATCAGGCAAAGAGTATGACTTCTCTGCCACCGACGACAATGCAGCAAATGATTGTGCAGACCCCGGTAAGACTAAAGCAGGTTATGATTTAATCTGGGCAGATGAATTTGACGGTAATTATGGTGATGCAAATGTTGACAGTACCACAGGTCTGAACCTTGACAACTGGGCATATCAGTTGGGTGACGGTACCATTGACTGCAGCAATCCCGGCTGGGGTAACGCAGAGCTGCAGGCATATACCGGTAATAGCAAAAATATTGGTGTAAATGAAGATTTAAGCAATAACGGCAGTGGCGACGGACTGCTTCGTATCACAGCATCCCATGAGGAGAGTGGTTATGTGTACGAGACAGAGAGTTCCAAGAATTATACTTCAGCCCGTATCCGTACAACCAAGCCGAATGAAGCATTGTTCAATACTACTTATGGATATGTTGAGGCGCGCATCTCTCTTCCTGAAACGCAGGGTGCATGGCCTGCATTCTGGATGTTGCCTCAGAGTACTTCAATCTATGGCGGATGGCCTATATCCGGTGAGATAGATATTATGGAAACCACTGGTAGAAATGCAGATTCCGCATGTGGTACCCTTCACTGGGGCGCACCTGACCATGTATATAAGGGCAGCGGATATGTTACTCTGGATTCTGAGATAGCATACTTCCATACATATGCAGTTGACTGGCAGCCCAACTCCATGACATGGTATTATGATGGAGAACCTATTTATACTGCCACCAACTGGGAGGCAGGGTACGCAACAGCTTCCGATAAGATTTCCTTTGATGCTCCCTTTGACCAGCCGTTCTATATTCTGCTGAATCTGGCAGTGGACAGTGGGCGTTTTGGCGGTTCTGCTAACAAGGCTACCTTTGAAGGCGACATCAATATGTATGTGGACTATGTACGTGTTTACCAGAAAACAGAAGGATATCCTGCATATGCTGAGAAGTCTGCCAGCTCAGGTGCAGCAGATGACTGGGAGCAGTACGCAGGCCAGAACCAGATTGCTGATATTACAGCAGACAATATTGTGGACGGCATGGGCGCAGACAGCGAAACAGATAATTCCAAATGGTATACTTCCACCAATGCCAACGGTGTGGGCGGTGCAGTAGCTGCATCCACAGTAACAGGCGACGATGGCAGTACCTGGGCAAAAATGAATATTACAGAGGCAGGTTCCCAGGATTATGCTGTTCAGTTGATTGGACATTATAATGCCAAGAACGGATATGTGTATAAAGTTTCTTTCGATGCCTATGCAGACGGTGATATGGTCGGCAAGAAAGTAAACAGTGATTCCAAGGAATGGGTCGGCTGGTCTGCCAACGGAATCCAGAGCTTTGATTTGAAGGCCACACCTACGAAAGTATCTTATGTATTTGAGCAGAAAGAAGATTTTGACAAGTGCCGTATTGAGTTTAATCTGGGTTCTGTAGGTACCGGCAATGTGTATATTGGAAATGTAAAGGTTGAAATTGTTGACCCTGCTTCTATCGGAGGAGAAGCAGATTCCGATACCAGAACAGCACTTTCCGATGGTAATGTAATCTACAATGGTACTTTTGACCAGGGCAGCAAGCATGTTGGCTACTGGAGCACATTGGATGGAACAACCTTAGAGGTTCCCCGTTACACTACTACGAAGATTGGCGCTGAAGATGTAAGCGTTGTTGATGTGGCATCCAAGACCAATTATGAAAAGATTGCAGATGGCGTGAAGTATTATGAGCGTCGTGCACAGATTTCTGCTGCAGGTGATGTTAATCCTGTTATTTATCAGAATGGCTTTAAGATGCCGGCAGATGACTATGAGCTGACATTTGATATGTACAGCGCAAAAGATACAACTGTATCAGCAGCTATTTTCTCTACTGATGAAAATGGTAATCTGAAAGACCAGATTAAGGCTTTCTCTATTGCTTACAAGGCAGCAGACGGTGTGAAGTCACTGGGTCAGAAACTGAATATAGCCAGTGATATTCCTAATGCGGCTCTGGTTCTGAAATTTGATAAAGGTGCATCTGTCCAGGTAGACAATGTAAAAATGATTGGTGCTGAACTGGGTGTGAAAGCGGATCCTGAGCCTATAAACCAAGCTACTGGATGGAGTGAAAGCATGGGAGATGGCAAGGGTGACGGTGAAGGTGTCTACGAGAAGTCCGGTGAATTGCACATTTTATCGAATATAAAAAGTGGCAGCGAGGGTAAGTGGTATGCTCCTCAGATTGTCAGTGATAACTTCCAGTTGGTAGCTGATAAACAATATGAATTATCCTTTAAGTACAAATTAGATAAATTTGCTAATAATACATTTAAGTATACTGTTCAAGAAAATGGTGGGGCTTATCGTTTTTGTAAGGTAAATGGTAATGATGTTACAGAGGTTACTCCTGATGGAGCAGTGGCAGATGCAGACGGTTTCTATACATATACGGTAAAATTCACTGCAAATATATCACTGGATACATTACATTTTGTATTTGGATTTGGTAATAGTGAATGTGATGGAAATCAAACTTTCACCTTCAAGAATGTGTCCATGAAGCTTATTGAAGCTGGTGGCGAAAGTGGAGATGATAATAACAAGGAACCTGAGAAACCACAGCCTGAGAAGCCACAGCCCGAAAAGCCTCAGCCTGAGAAACCGGGTGAAAACAAACCGGGTAACAGTGGTTCTTCCAATAATTCAGGTGGTTCTTCTCAGAATGTAACCAAAGTTGAGCCTAAGTATTATACTGTTGTAAAAGGCGATACTATGGGCAAGATTGCGAGAAAGTTCGGTCTTACACTGAAAGAGCTGATTGCAATGAATCCTCAGATTAAGAACCCGAACCTGATTTATCCGGGACAGTCTATCTGTGTTGGACAGGGAAGTACTTCTGATTCTAAGGATGAGCTTGCAGAAGGTACATATTACACCATCGTAAAAGGTGACTGCATGTACAAGATTGCAAGAAAGCATAAGCTGACTTTGAATGAACTGTATGCATTGAATCCTACATACGTTAATCGTAAATATATCTATGCAGGACAGAAAGTTCGTGTAAAATAGTTTTGTAAGTCATATAGAACAATCTTATAAAAGCTGAAATCATAAACACCGACTGTGGCAGTAATGCCTCAGTCGGTGATTGTTATCTTCAGAAAAGATATGCAAATATTCATTCCAGCGAGCAACGAGCCAAGTGGTTGCCTGCAGATAAAAAATATTCTTAATTAATTATGATATAACTCGAATATTTCCTCCCTGGTCTTGTCGGGATTGCTTTTTATAATATCATACAGTTTAGCAATGTCTTCCACCTCACTTTCCAATTCTTCCGCGATGGTTTCCAGTGTTCTGCCCTTTGACACCTTTTTGAGAATCAGCTGTATCAGATGCAGCTCTTCGCCCTCTTCAATTCCATCTTCCCTTATCATCTGTTCCTGCTCAAAAATCTTCATATAGTTTAATTCCACCTCCTCATCCTGCCTGACCTTTGACAGCATTCCGTGTATTTCCCGCAGTTCTTCATTGCAGGCGTTCTCCTCGGTGGAGCAGGCAAAATATGCCAGCATCTGCCGCAACTCCTCTGACGGCACCCCGCGGGTCCCTCCGGTGTAGAGGAACAGCGTCCTTGCCCCATCCTCATAGGGCATGTCCGGTTCCTCCCTGCAGCCAGTCTGCACTGTGTACACCATGCGGTCCAGTCCAAACGGGTCATAGGACAGGATCATGATAATAATTACGTTTTTCAGGTTCTGGTAGTCCTCGCCCGCCCTGAGCCCCTTTGCGTCAATTTTGGAATGGTAGAAACGGACGCGTCTGGGCAGGGCGGATACCACTTTTGGTTTGCTGTTTTTGTCCGGCTTGATGTCATAGATATCCCCCGGTTCTGTCCCCACCTTCAGTTTTCCAATCCTCCTTCCCAGAATAATCTCCAGTATTTTCTGCTGAACTGTTCCCCGAGCCCGGGATAACTTACCATGGCTTCAAAGAGAAAATTGTCCAGCAGGTTCAGTGTTTCCAGTTTTTGCTGAACCATATGCTGTTCTCCTTCCGTATGGGGTGGAGAGAAAACAGCACTGCATGGCAGCCGCCTGCTTCCTCCCACCCGGATTAAATTGTTCCTGCATGGGAATTGTTAAGCGACCTGCTTATGAAAAAAGATTTTCTGTTCCCTGATATGCAAATATATAATAACATGTAGACACAATTCCGTCAAGTAAAGTATCTGTTTGTGTATAACTTTTTTTGACAAATATAAGCCAGATGGCATATACTAAAAATATCAGTTTAAAAAGGAGACATTCATGAAAACCTATTCGGTTCCTAACATATACAAAGACGTTCAAAATTATGTAAAACAACTCAAAACACCTCTTCGTGTCTGCGTTCCCGGCTCCAAAAGCATCACCAACCGGGCGTTGCTTCTGGCAACACTCGCCCAGGGCAGGTCCACCCTGAAAGGAGTCCTGTTCAGCGATGATTCCAGATATTTTTTGAAGTGCATACAAGACCTGGGCTTTGAAACAACCGTGGACGAGCCGGGCTGCTGCATTACTGTAAATGGCCTGGGAGGCAGTGTTCCTCTTTCGGAAGCCTCCTTATATGTGGGCAGTGCCGGAACTGCCGCCCGTTTTCTTACTGCATATCTGGGCATCTCCCATGGAATTTATCATATGGATGCTTCGGAACAGATGCGCAGACGCCCTATGGCGCCATTGTTGGATTCCTTGAAGGAACTGGGATGTCATATTACTTATCCGCTTTCTTCCATGCCTTCCGGGGGAAAATTCCCGGGGGAACACTCCTCCGAAGGAAAGTTCCCTTTTATACTTCATGGCAATGGTTTTGGCAAAAACGAAATCACTGTCAATATAGACCACAGCAGCCAGTTTTTAAGCGCCCTGCTGATTGCATCCTGCCTTTCCCCAGAACCTTTTACTATCCATGTGGAAGGCAGTCATGGAATGGCATATATCGAGATGACCTGCAAAATGATGGAACAGTTTGGCGTTCATGCCAAGCAAACCACTCCATCCTGCTTCCTTATTCCAGGTGGGCAGGGATATCAGGCAAAAACCTATCCCATTGAACCGGATGTATCCGCCGCCTGCTATTTTTATGCTATGGCTCCTTTGTTACATATCCCTGTTTTGGTAGAGCAGGTTCACTTTTCTTCCCTGCAGGGCGATGTTGCTTTTTTAAAGATTTTGGAAAAAATGGGCTGCCAGACTTCCGATACGGAAAAAGGTGTTCTGGTGGAACCGCCACAGACAGAAGAGTTTCATGGTGTTACGGCAGATATGTCAGCCTGCTCCGACCAGGCAATTACGCTGGCGGCTATCGCCCCTTTTGCAGACAGCCCTACCACCATTACCGGAATCGGGCATATCCGTTTTCAGGAAAGTGACCGTATCCATGCCATTATAACCGAACTTCAGAAAATGGGGATTCGCTGCGGTGAGACAGACAACAGTATCACCATCTATCCCGGAACTCCTGCCCCTGCTCTGGTGGAAACTTACGATGACCACCGCATGGCAATGGGATTTTCGTTAATTGGACTGCGGAGTGATGGAATTGTTATCAATAATCCCGACTGCTGTCGCAAGACCTTTGAAAACTATTTTACCGTTTTGGACGACTGTATTCGTACTATACACCATTTTTAAAATATGGTATAATGATTCTGCTGTCGCAGAATTTATGGCGGTATAACCGCCATACCACCGCTAGCGTCCCATTTACCAATTGGATACACTAGCGCGGTGCATTATACCAGGAACCCACAGCTTGAAAAACAAATGTCTGTTGCGCAGCCGCTTGTTTTTCTGCGCATGTGGTAATAAACTCAAAAATCCAGCCGCTCCGCGTCTGCCGCGCTGCGCGCTTGAAGATTTTTTCGTTACCATGTCAGATAAAATCAAATGCTCACGATGTTCGCGCTTGATTTTCTGCTAACATGGTATAATGATTCTGCGTAGCAGGATTCATGGCGGGCTTTCAAGGAAGCGTTATATCCCGCATCAAAAGTATACTACCAGAAACGCTTCAGAATGGAGATTCTCATATGAGTAAGAAAAAAGTTGTTGTTTCTCTTGGGCATGATGCTCTTGGCTATACCACTGAAGAGCAGTGGGATGCTGTTAAAGTAACGGCAAGGGCACTGGCCGATTTGATTGAAGAAGATTACCAGTTAACCATCACCCACAGCAATGGTCCCCAGGTCAGCATGATTCACAAAGCAATGACAGAGCTTCGCCGCGTATATATTGACTACACTCCGGCTCCCATGTGTGTCTGTTCTGCCATGAGCCAGGGCTATGTGGGATACGATATACAGAATGCCCTGCGCGCAGAACTTTTGTCCCGGGGTATTTCAAAACCTGTGAGTACGATTTTGACTCAGGTAACAGTAGACCCTTATGACGAGGCTTTCTATGAGCCTACCAAAGTAATTGGCAGACATATGTCCAAAGAAGATGCCGAAATAGAAATCAAAAAAGGTAACTATGTCAAAGAGGAACCAGGGAAAGGATATCGCCGTGTTATAGCAGCTCCCAAGCCCATTGATATTGTTGAAATTGAATCCATCCGTACTCTTGCGGATGCTGACCAGGTTGTCATTGCCTGCGGCGGTGGCGGTATTCCGGTTATCGAACAAAAACATGCCCTGAAAGGCGCTTCTGCTGTTATTGAAAAAGATGTCATTGCCGGCAAACTGGCTGCCGACTTAACGGCAAATGAATTGATTATTCTTACTAATGTGGACTGTGTCTATGAAAACTACGGCAAAGAAAACCAGACCCCTATCTCTTCCATGACAGTTGCAGATGCCAAAAAAAATATCGAAGCCGGTCAGTTTGAAGCAGGCACTATGCTGCCTAAGATTGAGGCTGCGATTACCTATCTGGAAAAAGTACCCGATGGACGTGTGCTGATTACCTCCATGCAGAAAATTAAAGATGCCATAAAAGGCAAAACCGGCACTGTCATTACTGCCTAAAGTCTGATAATACAGTTTCCATCCTATTAGAACGATTTCCATTCCTTCTGCCGTCTGTACAAGTTTTTTGCAGACTGGTAGAACGAATGGAAACTGTTTTTTAACTCCCTTTTCGGAATTTTTACGGAACTATTTTGATGATTTTGCGTTTATATAAGTATCTACTTTTTAGGAGGTCATATGCTATGAAAAAACAACTGCTACTAATTTTTATACTGAGTCTTATATTGACAGTCACCGCTTGCGCAACGCCCAGTGGTGGAGAATCAGAAGTGGGTGGAAACGAAAAAGCCATATTCCAAGCGACTATATTAGAAATACGTGATGGCTATTATCTTGTTGAGCCTGTTGATGGAAGCATAGAATTGAACAGCGCAGACCAGATAACCGTTCCTATGACAAATATGAATCCCTCACCGGAGCCGGAAGTCGGTGATGTTCTGGAAATTGAATATGACGGTTCAATTGCAGAATCATATCCTGCACAAATTACTAATGTTTATAACATTAGCGTTGTCGAATAGCGGAAATATTGATAAAGATTACAGTTTGAAGAATTATCTTTTGTTGACGGAATTATATATATATGTTATTATATATTTGCATATCAGGGAACAGAAAATCTTTTTTCATAAGCAGGTCGCTTAACAATTCCCATGCAGGAACAATTTAATCCGGGTGGGAGGAAGCAGGCGGCTGCCATGCAGTGCTGTTTTCTCTCCACCCCATACGGAAGGAGAACAGCATATGGTTCAGCAAAAACTGGAAACACTGAACCTGCTGGACAATTTTCTCTTTGAGGCCATGGTAAGTTATCCCGGGCTCGGGGAACAGTTCAGCAGGAAAATACTGGAGATTATTCTGGGAAGGAGGATTGGAAAACTGAAGGTGGTGCCGCAGAAGGTCTATCCGGGAAGCGACACCGGACTGCATGGTGCGAGACTGGATGTCTATCTGGAGGACGAAGGCAGCACTGCGCAGGCGGGGACAGAGCCGGGAGATATCTATGACATCGAGCCGGACAAAAACAGCAAACCAAAAGCCGTATCCGCCCTTCCCAGACGCGTCCGTTTCTACCATTCCAAAATTGACGCAAAGGGGCTCAGGGCGG
>CAZRZM010000002.1:0-67712 GCA_964604575.1 uncultured Acetatifactor sp. | reverse complement strand
ACAACCAGGAAGACAATCGGATGCATGTGAATGCCCATATTGGAGAGCGCGCTGCCCGCGAGATTTATCTGAAAGGATTTGAAATTGCGGTGAAGGTGGCACAGCCTATGTCTATTATGTCTTCCTATAACCTGATTAACGGAATCCATACCGCAAACAGCAAGGACCTGCTGACTTATATTGCAAGGGATGAGTGGGGATTTGCAGGAGTTGTGATGACGGACTGGGGAACCACCGGAAGTATTGAGATGAATCCCAGTGAATCTTTCAAATATCCGGCTTCCAGCACTGCGGGATGTATTGCGGCAGGCAATGACCTTACTATGCCGGGCAGCCAGAGAGACGTGGATGAAATTATGGAATCTGTGGGAGCTAAAGAGGGCAGCGTCAGATGTCCTATTACCATGGGAGATTTGCAGGCGTGTGCTGCAAGGATGATTTCTATTATTATGCAGAGCTCCTGCTATGAAGGTGCGAAACCTTATCAGGCAGATAAAGCGGGGTATGAAGGGTATATTGCAGTGAGAAGATAAAAAATTAAGAGGGCAGACCGGACAGAGGGATTTAGTTGTCCGGTCTGTTTTTTTGTTGTATAATTCCGCCCTGCCCAAAGACATGTGGGCATCCAGCAGTCATTCCTATTCAGACACGCTCCCGCTTGAAATAAAAACGTAGCGGACACATAAGGCACCAGAGTACGGTGCCTAAGTGCCGACGTTTTTATACAGCCTTCATAGGAACAACTATGGTTCGGCGGTGTGACCTGGTGCAAGGCTGAACTGTTACTCACGATGAAGTTTTAGAATAGAAAAAGTTGAAATAACAAGTTGCGCTGTGATATGATAGTGGAAATGTGTGGGAAAGGTAGAGGCGCGATGAAGATAATGGTTATGGACGGTCAGGGGGGCGGTGTCGGCAGAAGTCTGGTGGAAGAGCTGTCGGGCAGATATCCCCAGGCACAGATTCTTGCGGTTGGAACGAATGCGACAGCTACTACCAATATGATGAAGGGTGGTACGGGTATCGGTGCAACCGGTGAAAATGCAGTGGTGTATAACAGCAGCCGTGTGGATGTGATTGTGGGTCCTGTCGGCATTGTGATGGCGAATGCCATGTATGGGGAAATTACTCCCCGGATGGCAGAGGCAGTTGCCTCCAGTGATGCCAGACTGTTGCTGATTCCCATGAACCGCTGTGACACAAAAGTGGTGGGAGTGGAAAATAAAAAACTTTCGGAATATATAGCTGAGGCAGTGGAGGAAATTGAGCGGGTATATGCTTTGGAGAAGCAAAAGCAGTGAAATACCCCGCGGGAAATCAAATACCCCGCAGCAAGCTGCGGGATATTTGACCCTCGCGGCATTCGCCAACTGTCCGTGCAAGCACCGGCACAAAGTCAATCCAGATTGACTTGGCTCATTGCTCGCGGGAATAAACTGCTCAGGAATGGAGATTAGTATGTTACAGACATTTTACCCGGACAGGGAATCGGATTCCGCATACAGTATTGATTATGAAGCCTTGTATGGGCAGGGAATGCGGGGAATTATTTTTGATATCGATAATACACTGGTTCCCCACGGGGCGCCTGCGGACGAGAGGGCTGTCCACCTCTTTGCCGGACTGCACCGGATGGGTTATCAGACCATGCTGTTGTCCAATAATAAAGAGCCCCGCGTGAAAATGTTTGCGGATGCGGTGGGCAGCAGATATCTTTTTAAGGCAGGAAAGCCTGGGAAAGAGGGCTATAGGAAAGCCATGGAGCAGATGGGAACCCATAAAGGCAATACTTTTTTTGTGGGAGACCAGCTTTTTACAGATGTATGGGGAGCAAAAAGGATGGGAATATTGACATATCTGGTAAAACCCATTCATCCCAAAGAAGAGATACAGATTGTGTTAAAGCGGTATCTGGAGAGGGTGGTTCTCTATTTTTATCATAGAAATGAGCAGAAAAAGTAGCAGCGGTGTGTGATTCCTATATGCGGGATGTGGAGAAAATCGCAGAATGGAGGAAAAATGAATACGATTGACGGATATACGAGAACCTGCGGCTTGATTGGCTGTCCGGTGGAGCATACGCTTTCCCCGGTGATACATAATACACTGGCCAGAATAACGGCGCAGAATCTGGCGTATGTGCCCTTTCATGTGCCTGCCGGGCATGTGGAGGATGCTGTAAAAGGGGCATGGGCGCTGAACCTGCTTGGCATGAATGTGACAGTGCCTTATAAAAGTGAAGTGATTCCTTTTCTGAAAGATATTGACCCTCTGGCGGCTCGTATCGGTGCGGTGAACACCCTTGTGCGGGTAGAAGGCGGCTATAAGGGATATAATACGGATATGCCGGGACTGTATCGCGCCATGTGTTCGGACGGAATCTGTCTGGAGCGGGAAAAGGTGCTGATTCTCGGTGCAGGCGGTGTGGCAAGGGCAGTGGCAATGATGCTCGCAGAAAATAATGTGGAAGAGATTGTGATTCTAAACCGTACAGTGTCCCGCGCAGAGAAAATTGCGGAGGAGATAAATGCACTGAAAGATAAGGAAATCTGTCATGCCATGGCACTGGAGGATTATATGAGACTGCCTGGAGAAAAGAGCTATCTTGCCATACAGGCAACCAATGTGGGGATGTATCCCGATGTGGACAGTGTTGTGATAGAGAATAAGGAATTTTATCAGAAAATTCATTGCGGTTATGATTTGATATTTAATCCGGCGCAGACAAAGTTTATGAAACTGGTGGAAGAGCATGGCGGAAAGGCTTATAATGGGTTAAAAATGCTTTTGTATCAGGGTATCATTGCTTATGAACTGTGGACCGGGGAGGCTGTCACGGAGGAAGCGGCGATGCAGGTTTACCATAAAATGTGCGGTGCTCCCGACCAGGTAAATTTACAGTAACGATTCAGAGCCAAACAGATTTATACAAATAAAGAATCAAAAGGTACAGGTTGTATGAAACGGAAGAAAAATGTTATTTTAATCGGTTTTATGGGATGCGGCAAAACCACAGTGGGCTTACGTCTGTCCTACAGGCTGAGAATGCCGGTGGAAGATACGGACAAGTTGATTGAGCGCAGAGAGGGCAGAAGCATCAGTGCCATTTTTGCCGAGGAAGGGGAAGAATATTTCAGGGAACAGGAGACAAGGCTTTTGCAGGAGCTGGCGGAACGTCCTTATTCCCGTATTATTTCGGTGGGCGGCGGCACTCCGGTAAAACAGGAAAACCGGCAGCTTCTGAAAAAATGCGGAACAGTGTTTTATTTCCGGCTTCGACCGGAAACCGTGTATGAGCGTCTCAAAGAGGATACTGCCAGACCCCTTTTACAGTGTGAAAATCCGCTGGAAAAAATCAGACAGATGATGGAAGCGAGAAAATCCGCATATGAGAACAGCGCAGATTATATCATGGATGTGGATGATATGACCGTGGAAGAGATTTTGGACAAAATTATGGAAAAATTACAGGGAAGGGAAAGGACAGCCGGAATGGAAAAGCCAGAAAAAACAAAATTATTAGTGATTAACGGTCCCAATCTGAATTTTCTGGGAATCCGTGAGAAGAGTGTCTATGGCACCCAGAATTATCAGTACCTGCTGGATATGATAGCGGACAAGGCAAAAGAAACAGACACAGATATTGAGGTGTTCCAGAGTAATCATGAGGGAGGGATTATTGACAGAATCCAGGAAGCTTATTTTGACAAAACAGCGGGAATTGTGATTAATCCGGGGGCATATACCCATTACAGCTATGCCATTCGGGATGCGCTGGCAAGCATTACGGTTCCCAAGGTGGAAATCCATATTTCCGATATTACGCAGCGGGAGGAATTTCGCAGAATTTCTGTGACGGCGCCGGTGTGTGACAGGCAGATTTACGGGCAGGGACTGGATGGATATATACAGGCAATAGATTATATTTTGGAAAAGAAATGATTTTTCCGCAAAAAAATTACAAAAACAGTTGAAATATGTGTTTTTTTATATTAAACTATTATGGAATTATAACGTGAAAATTTTAGGAGGAATAGACTATGATTTCTGCAGGTGATTTCAGAAATGGTATTACAATTGAGTATGACAACAATGTATACCAGATTATTGAATTCCAGCATGTAAAACCCGGAAAGGGCGCAGCTTTCGTCAGAACAAAGCTGAAAAATATCAAGAGTGGCGGTGTGGTTGAGAAGACTTTCAGACCTACCGAGAAATGCCCTCAGGCGCGTATTGATAGAAAGGATATGCAGTATCTGTATTCAGATGGAGATTTATTCTACTTTATGGATACCGAGAGTTTTGACCAGATTGCTTTAAATGCAGAGACTGTCGGAGATGCTCTTAAGTTCGTAAAGGAGAATGAGATGTGCAAGGTCTGTTCCCATAACGGCAACGTATTCTCTGTAGAGCCTCCTTTGTTTGTAGAATTAGATATTACTGAGACAGAACCCGGATTTAAAGGTGATACTGCGACTGGTGCAAACAAGCCTGCAACTGTTGAGACAGGCGCACTGGTATATGTTCCTTTGTTTGTTGAGCAGGGAGACAAGATTAAGATTGACACCAGAACCGGTGAATATCTGTCCCGTGTATAAGAACTGCGACGCATAATTAGTAACTTGTAAGACAATAGACCCGAAAGGGGCTGTTGTCTTTTTTCTTTTCCTGAAAAAAATGATGTATGTAGGATAAAAATATTTGCGGCAGACCGCAGGGAAAGGAAAAGGGTGTAAAAATATTTATGGAGATAAACAAATTTGCGGAAAAAATGCAGGAAGGACTGCTCCGGAAACTGGGCGCAGGATATGAAATTATGATTCAGGAGGTTGAGAAAAACAACGGTATACATTTATGGGGAGTCATGATAATAGCCGATGAAAAGAATGTATCGCCCACCATTTATCTGGAGCCATTCTGGAGTGCGTATGAGAAGGGAGTCCCTCTGTATCTGATTGTAGATAAAGTGATACAGATATATCAGGAGGATGTTCCGGCGGAAAATGTGGATTTATCCTTTTTTAAGTCTTTCGCGAAAGTAAAAGAACGTATCTGCTACCGGCTGGTTCATGCAGGCTCCAATGAAAAACTGCTGACAATAATACCGCATATCAGATATCTGGATTTGGCAGTCTGCTTTTATTATGCCTATGAAGGAAAAGCGCTGGGGAACGGCTCTATACTGATTCGCAATACCCATGTACAAATGTGGGAAACCTCTGTGGAGGAATTATTTCAACTGGCGGAGCAGAATACACCAAGATTGTTCCTGCCCCGGTGTGAATCCATGGAAACGGTGCTGGCAGAGCTGTTGGACGCCGGGGAGAGGGATATATTGGGGGAGAGCGCGGAGTTTTTCCAAACGGTGCCTATGATGGTGCTTGGCAACGCCAGACGAACCCAGGGGGCTGTCTGTATCATGTATCCTCATCTGCTGGAGCAGATTGCGGGGAGAATGGGAAGCAGTCTGTATATTTTACCCAGCTCCATACATGAAGTGATTATTATGCCGGAGAGACCCGGAGTGTTGCCGGAGCGTTTAAAAGAGATGATAGTAGAAGTAAATGCCACCCAGGTTGACCCGGAGGAAAAGCTGTCTGATTCCCTTTATTACTATAACCGGACAGAACAAATCATTCAAATTATCTAAAGCCGGATGTGCCATGTTTTATTCTTTTACCAGTCTGTAGATATAATTTCCTACTTTTTCCTAAAATTTCGGGTAGACATAATACTTTTTTTGTGATATCATAATCAGGGTGATGTAACAATTTTGTAATAATTTGCATCCGTAGTCTAATGGATAGAACGGAGGCCTCCGACGCCTTTAATGCAGGTTCGATTCCTGTCGGATGCATTTACATCACCCTGATTCCCGCGGGCAATGAGTCAAGTGGCTGCGAAGCAGACATTTGGCGAATGCCGTGAGGGTCACATATCTCGCGGCTTTGCAGCGGAGATATTGACTGTTAGAAAGGTGTTATTATGTGGAAAGATAAAGTACGAATGGTACGTGATTATATCATAAAGCATGGCAAGATTTCCTTTCCGGTTATGGTGATTGCAGCAGTCGCAGTTACAGCAACCATTGCCATGAATGCCGGAGATTCCAAAGAAGACGCAATCATCAATTCGATATCCGCAGGGGATGCCGAAGAGGTGACACTGGACCAGCCGACAGAAGATGTACCCCTTGTCCCAAATGAGGATGGAACGATTTATACGTTGATTGCAACATATTATAATGCGCTGGCATTAGGGGATGAGGAGACTTTGAACAGTATCTGTGATGAGATTTCCGACCAGGATATGCTGCGTTATGTAGAAACTTCCAAATATATTGAGAGTTATCCTGCACTGGAGATTTACACCAAGAAGGGACCGGAAGAAGGAAGTACCATTGCCTATGTATATTACAAGGTGGTATTTGTGAATCATGAGGAGCAGGTTCCCGGATATAAGACCCATTATATCTGCACCAACGAAAATGGGGAACTGTATATCAAGCGCAGTGAAAATAATCAGAGCGTTTATGATTATATTCAAAAAGTGACATCCCAGGATGATGTGATTGAATTTAATAATCGTATTAATGTGGAGTACAATGAACTGCTGGAGGCACATCCCGAATTGTGGGAGTACCTGGATGAGCTGGATATTGCGGTGAGCACAGCAGTGGGTGAGATTCTGGCGGGACAGGTGGCTTCAGAGGGCGATGCGTCCAATGAGAATCCGGTGAATGAAGGCGATGCGGCTGCAAATGAAGGTGCCAGCACAGATGCAGAACAGCAGCCCCAGGATACTCCTCAGGAGAATGTGGTACAGTATGCGACAACCACAGATACTGTCAATGTGAGAAGTTCTGACAGTGAGCAGGCGGAGAAGATGGGCAAAGCTTCCCAGGGAACTACGCTGCAGGTGGTGGAGCAGCTTGTAAATGGATGGACGAAGGTTCTGTTTGAGGGCAAGGAAGGCTTTATCAAGTCGGAATACCTGCAGTTAGTGGAAAATGCAGATGGGGCAACTGTGATTGGGACAGTTACAGCTACCACCAACATCAATGTACGCGCGTCTGCCAGTGAGGATGCGGAGCGTCTGGGCGTGCTTGCCGGAGGAGATTCCGTAGAACTGCTTGCCAATGAAAACGGCTGGTGCAAAATCAACTATAATGGCAGAGTCGCTTATGTAAAAGCAGATTATGTCCAATAAAGTTCCATAAAAATGTATATTTTTTGAAAAACAGTATATAATGTGAGCAGAAGCTTCCTATGGAATAAAACATAGGAAGCTTTTTTAACAGAAAAACAGGTGTTGAAAGCAGGAAGAAGCGGGGTGCACATGAAATCACAGGAAGTAGCAGTATACCGGGAAGTGCAGAGGAATACGGAGATGGCTATGAAAGCCATTGATGCCATTTCAGGAAAAGTCTATGATGACAGTCTGGCGATGCAGATATCAAGACAGTCGCTTAAATATTCTGAATTGCATAATGAAGCCATGAGACATCTGGTGGAGGCAAAGGCGGAGCCGTATAAGAGCAGCTACATGTCGGATATGATGCTGAAAACAGGAGTACATTACAATACGTTGCTGAATACCAGTACCAGTCACATTGCGGAGATGATGATTAAAGGAAGCAACAATGGGATTCTGGAGATGGAGAAAATTCTGCACCATAACGAGAATGCAGGAGAGGAATCCCTTGCTCTGGCAAATCAGTTGATTGATTTTGAACAGAGAAATATTAAAAAACTGAAGGATTATTTATAAATTGTATACATGTATAATTTCTTGTGCAAGTTGTATAAAAAAAGCCAAAAAACTTTTACAATTTAGTGGGATAAAGTGTGTTGTGAAATTGAATTTCTGGGTTTATAATATTCGTGGGACAAAAGGTACGGAATGGATGTTCCGTACCTTTTTAAATGCGTTAATACATACTAAATAAAGGAGGACATAATAATGTCATACGTTGATGAAGTGTTTGATATGGTGGTTGCCAAGAATCCGGCACAGCCAGAGTTCCATCAGGCAGTCAAGGAGGTATTGGAATCCCTTCGTGTAGTTATTGAAGCCAATGAGGAGGCATATCGCAGAGATGCTCTGTTAGAGAGAATTGTTACTCCTGAGAGACAGATACTGTTCCGTGTACCCTGGGTGGATGATAAGGGTCAGGTACAGGTTAACAATGGTTTCCGTGTACAGTTCAATTCTGCAATCGGACCTTATAAGGGAGGTTTGAGACTGCATCCTTCCGTGAATCTTGGTATCATCAAATTTCTGGGATTTGAGCAGATTTTCAAAAATTCCCTGACCGGACTTCCTATCGGCGGTGGCAAAGGTGGTTCTGATTTTGACCCTAAGGGCAAATCTGACAGAGAAGTAATGGCATTCTGCCAGAGCTTTATCAGTGAGCTTTACAAACATATCGGCGCAGATACCGATGTTCCTGCCGGTGATATCGGTACCGGTGCAAGAGAAATCGGATATATGTATGGACAGTACAAGAGACTGACAGGTCTGTACGAAGGCGTTCTGACCGGTAAAGGTCTGACCTATGGCGGTTCCCTTGCCAGAACAGAAGCTACCGGATACGGTCTGCTGTATCTCACAGAGGAAATGTTGAAATGCAACGGTAAGGATATCGCAGGCAAGACCGTAGCAGTATCCGGTTCTGGTAACGTGGCTATTTACGCAACCCAGAAAGCACAGCAGCTTGGCGCCAAGGTTGTTACGGTATCCGATTCTACCGGATGGGTTTATGACCCCGATGGTATTGATGTTGCATTACTGAAAGAAGTAAAAGAAGTGAAACGTGCAAGACTGACCGAGTATGCTGCAGCGAGACCCGGTGCACAGTATCATGACAAGGCTGCAGAGGGAACAAACCAGTGGACAATTAAGTGTGATGTGGCTCTTCCCTGCGCTACCCAGAACGAACTGAACCTTGAGGATGCAAAGACTCTGGTTGCAAACGGCTGTATAGCAGTAGCAGAGGGTGCTAATATGCCTACCACTCTGGAAGCCACCCAGTATCTGCAGGAGAACGGTGTTCTGTTCTGCCCCGGCAAAGCAGCAAATGCAGGTGGTGTTGCTACTTCCGCACTGGAGATGAGCCAGAACAGCGAGAGACTTTCCTGGACCTTTGAGGAAGTTGACGGCAAGCTTAAGAACATCATGGTAAATATCTTCCATAACCTTGATGATGCCGCTAAGAAGTACGGCAAAGAGGGCGATTATGTGGCAGGCGCCAATATCGCAGGATTTTTGAAGGTTGCAGAGGCTATGACTGCCCAGGGAATTGTATAACGCATAATTTTTGAAAAACGAGAACCCTACACATTGCGGGAAACGGCAAAAGTGTAGGGTTTTTGTATTTGCAGATGTCTGAAAAGGCAGTTTGACCGTAACCGTTATAGAAACTACCTGGTCTTTGTTTTATGCAGAAAGGCATTCAGTTTTGTGACGTTGTGCCTGCCAACTATAAATTGTATGATCCATATAGCTATAAAAATCAGAACAAAAATCCCAAAGTAGCTTAAAAAGCCAGTGATGCTGTGCTCCATCCAGTAAGTAAAATAAGCTATGGGCATCATCAGTACGGAAATAATCAAAAAGAAAATTCCAGTCTGTTTTATAATGCTCCAATTCTCTATTTCCCATATCACTGAGCCTGCTCCACAGCCTGCGCCCAGCAGACCGCAGAGGAGTGCCTGCAAAATAACGGCGTTGATTTCATTTGCCATCACAGTGATAAGTTCGGGTACACAAGGTATATAGTGTCCCTCTGCATTGACAAGAGAAATAAGTATTGTGATGAGGTATCCCATTGCAATTCCAGCCGGAAAGCCATAAGCGCCGCGTAAAATCAGTTTCTTTTTCATTTTTTCTCTCCTTTATATTCCTAATATTTTTTTGATTTTGGAAACGTAACGTCTGGATACATATGTGGTAGTGCCGTTTGACAATTTCACACAGATAGTACCGGTAAAACTCAAATCAAAATGGTCGACTTTTTTCAGGTTAATAATCTCCGAATTGGAAATGCGGACAAACTGACCAGACTCCAGCCGTTCTTCCAGCTCGTACAGTCTGAGACGTAAAGTGTATTCCCCTTTGCCGGTTACGGCAAATACTTTTCCAGCATTTGCATAGATTCTAATCAAATCTGCCTGCTCCAGTACCTCAAATTTTTCATCCTTGCTGCCGGAAATTATCTGTGGGATATCCTCGGACAGTTTTCTCAAAATGTTATTTACATCTTCTGTCATGGAAGCAGTCAGGATAACAATTTGAGGTTCGGTATAGGAACTGTCAATTTTAATTTCAACTTTCATCAAGTTACCTCCTTTGTGACCTCATTATAGGAAATACAGAAATTGCTTTCAACAGATTTGCCATAGTCGGTTGATTTTACTCTGTAAGTGGTGTCCAGCCTGCCCCTGGCAGGATGGACACTTGGCACGATTCTTGAGTGCTTATTGTAACTATTTTGGGAGTTTTTTTATCACAGACCGCAGTGCCAGACCCAGAGGCACCGCCACGATGCAGGCAACGACAGCATTGACACTGGATACAAGGGCTTTCTGGGTAATTGTCAGCATGACAGCCTCCATGGGCAGTCCCAGTATAAAGCGATGCTCAATAAAATTTTTGGAAAGGTAACATAGTACATAAGTAAATGCACCTGCTATGCTGCCCAGAATGTAGCGTTGTTTGAAATGGGTGGTATGTCCGGAGGTTATTTTTCCACATATCCATGCCATGGCAAATTTGAAGGCAAACGTAAAGGGGGCGGAGGCGATGTAAGCGGGATTGGTGAAATCAAAGAACATAGAACCGATTCCGGCAGCAAAGCCGCCTTGTACGGGCCCCAGCAGCATACCTGCCAGCAGACACATGACATTCCCCATATGCAGACGTGTATTGTCGATGGCGGTAGGGATGGAAATCTGTAGAAAAGCAGAAGCCGCATACACTGCAGCCGCCATAAGTCCTGTCTGTGTGAGTTCCTGAATGGTTATTTTTCTTTTTTGTTTCAATTTATGTTCCTCCTTTTTGTGTGCGGTAGCATTCACTGGCGCTATCGTATTTTGTTTTGTATGGTTTGCATTTATATGCCTCATTATAAGCTTGAAATTGTATGCATACAATGCTAATATTGTGTTGCATACAATTCAGAAGGGAGTACAAAATATATGCCTGTCAATTCTTTTGATGATTACCCCATGTCATGGAGACCCCGGAAGGAGGAACTGGAAAAGCCTTATTACCTTTCCATAGCTGCCAATCTGGAGAAGGATATTTTATCGGGGAGGCTTCCGGTGGATACAAAGCTGCCGCCCCAGAGGGAACTGGCAGATTATCTGGATTTGAATTTGAGCACCATTACAAGGGCATACAAATTGTGTGAATTAAAGGGGCTTTTATATGCTGTCACCGGCAAAGGAACTTTTGTTGCCCCCGGTATATCTGCCCGGGATACCTTTCTGGGCAGGAGCGGTGTGGTGATAGAGATGGGGATGATTCACCCCTTTTACGAAAGCAATGAAAAAGTTCTGGATGCAGCAAGGCTTGTGCTTAACCGCCGGGATTCCCTGCGGCTTTTGGAATACAGCGATTCCCTGGGGACAAAACGACAGATAAATGCCGCCCGGAAATGGCTGTGCAGTCTGGGAATGGAAGTGGAAGAGAAAAATATTTTATTGTCTGCGGGAGCGCAGAATGCTTTGTCTGTTATTCTTGCCACACTTTTTAAAGCCGGGGATAAAATAGCCGTTGACAGCTTTACCTATACCAATTTTAAAGGGTTGGCTAATTTTCTGCATATCCAGCTTGTTGCTGTGGAGATGGACGAGTATGGGATGTCCCCCGCTGCACTGGCAGGTATCTGTAAAAATACAGAGATAAAAGGTGTATATCTTATGCCCACATGCAGCAATCCTACCAGTATTTTCATGCCACAGAGCCGCAGGGAGGAGCTTGCCACAATCATACGGGAGTATCATTTACTTGTGATAGAGGATGATATTTATTCCTTTCTGGCGGCTTACGGAGCATTTTCTCCTGAAGTGAAATCCTTTTTTTCCATGGTGCCGGACCAGACCATTCATATATGTAGTGTTTCCAAGTCACTGTGTGCCGGGCTGCGTGTGGCGTTTATTGCATTTGCGGACAGGTATAGGGAGCTGCTTGTGGCAGGCATGCTCAACATCAATTTAAAGACGGTTTCCCTGAATGGAGAGATTATTGCGGAGCTGATTGAAAGTGGGGAAGCACGGAAAATTGCCCGACAGAAAATAGTGTCTGCCGCACAGCGTAACCGGGTTTTTGCGGATGTTTTTCCGGGGTACGCATCCCATAATATAGAGCGTTTTTTCCACTGGCTGCCCCTTCCCCAGGGACTTGGTGGTGAGGAGATGGAAATACTGGCGCTGCAGCAGGGGATTCATATATTGGGCTCCCACAGGTTTGCCATGCACAGTGACAGCAGGGCAGCTTATGTCAGGGTGTCGGTCACATCGCCGGATACACCGGAGAGCCTGCGCACAGGACTGCTGATACTGAAAAGTATTCTGGAAGATAAAAGAATGGATTTTATTGTTTAAATATGGAGATGGCGGGCAAATTGGAGATAGGCAGACAACATATAGTGTGATATACTTTATTATAGAAGAAGCACTCAGGTATATGGTGGATAACAGTATCGGTCTGGGTGATGAAAGAGAGAAGTTTATGGATTTCCTATATGATTTTTATGAAAGCATAAAGGGAATACTGATGAAAAGTCAGATAATATTTTGAAGGAGAGATTACATGTTGAAAGAAATACTGTATATTAAAATGTCCAATGAGGCACCATATAAGCTCTATGCAGCACAGGTCATGTTTGACGGGCGATTCGATGCATAGAGCGATTGTAGAATCGCGAAAATCAATATGAAATGTGTTGCACTCCAAAATGGCAGGAGGCTTCGGCATCTGTCTGCCAGATGTGATTATTTTGGAGGGAGTGATATATATGTCATATATAAATGGTAAAGAAGTATTACCGGAGACTTTGTTATCTGAGATTCAAAAATATTATAGCGGAGGATTGATTTATATTCCACTAATACATGCAAAAAGATGTAAGTGGGGAACAAGAACAACCATTAAAGGAGAATTGGATAAGCGAAACAAGGAAATATGCCACAAGAAAAATGAGGGTTCAAGCATACAGGAATTGATGGAGGAATATCATCTTTCCTATGATACTATAAAAAGAATCCTTTACAGACACTGAGTAAAAAGGACTGCCGCCGTACGGATTTTTCATTCGTCAGAGCGACAGTCTTTTTGTGTATTATTTTTTTAAAAAAATTTTTGACATAGATACTTCCCTGATATTAAGATATGCTGGATATATGATAAATAATGATTTTATCTGGGAGGATGAGATGGAGAGAGAAGGTATTATAGAAATTCTGGCAGATTTGTTACGGGATGAGGAGCATGTACGCGCTTTATGGCTGGAAGGAGCTGATGCCACAAATAGCATAGATGTTTATTCGGACATTGATATGTGTGTGGCGGTTGACGAGGAAGCAGTGGACAGTATTTTTGAAAAAATACAAGAGCGGCTGACGGTAGACAGTGTTTATGAGAACCAGAATAACGATTCAGAGCGTCAACTGGTTTTTCATGTGGTGGATTCGGGAAAATACCAGGTAGTAGATTTTAATGCCTATTTTTACGGCAAAGCGAATACTACCTTTGTAAGAGGGGACTGTATTGATACCTGCAAAGTAATATTTGATAAGTGTGGAGTGATACAATACAAAGATTTTGACCCGGATGAGGGCTTGGAAACAAGGCAATACTGGAAAAAAGAAAGCGCCTATAGGTTCAGTCAGATAAACAGGGTGGAAAAATATTGTCTGCGTGGAATGTATCCGGAGGCTTTCATCTATTATCAAAAGTATGTTGTGGAACCACTGGTCTATATGTTAAGGAGCCGGTATACGCCTACGAAGATGTGGTATTACATGGTGCATATTTCACAGCATATTCCGAAAAATGAAATAGAAAAGCTCAATAGAATACTTCAGATTTCCTGCGTGGATGATATTCTTGAAAATCTTTCTTTTGCAAAAAAATGGTATCAGGAACTGGTATCGTCCTAAAGTTCTCTTAATTACACAAAATTTGAGGGATTTAACGAAAGAGCAGTTAATAGAAAAGCAAAATAATCATATGCCGCTGAAATTCAGCCATACACTCACAGAACAAATTGGCAGATTGATAAAAGCGGGTTTTCAGATTACGGATATTTACGAGGACCGCGATGGTGGAGGACCGTTTGATAAATACATGAATTCTTATGTGGCAGTCCGCGCAGTGTATTCCTTTTAATCCAGCTTCATTTGGGACAGAACCTCTCTCTGTACATAGAGGGTTCTGTCCATTCTTGTGTTATAGCTCCATTTTACCAGCGATATGCTTCCCCCCTCAATCTCAATGCAGGTGACGCTGTGGGGATGGACACAGCTTCCGGTGTTCATATAATTAGGAGAATCGGCGCTTAACCGTGGCTTGTGGGTATGTCCGGTAATGAGAATAAGCCCATTCTGTGTGGCATAATCGGAAAGCAGCCGTTCCACATTGTCCTTTTTAGTATAGTTTTTGGCGGCGCTGGTGGGGTCCAGTACGCCGAAATGTTCCAGTGGACTCCAGAAGTAACGCACCAGAAAGCGGGACAGCTTCCAGCAGGCAGAGTTAAAAAAGTCTGCCTGATGCCCGTGAGTAAGATAGAGACGTCTGCCGGTATATGGATTTTCCAGAATCAGTCCTTCGTAAAAGGTAAGTCCCGGAAACAGTGTCTCCCGGCACTGTGTGTTGAGGCAGAAATAGCTGCTGCATACATGGTCGGAGTAGCCGGGAGTTTTCTTTTCCATGTCGTGATTTCCATAGAGCAGATAGAGGCGGTTCTGTCTGTAAAAAGAGGAGAGCAGACGGAACGTGTTATTGTGTATTTCAATAATCTGGCTCATTTTACGGTTTTCCCAAAGTTCATCCCCGTCCCCCAGCTCAATATAAGTAAACCCTCCGGTATAATAATATTTTAAAGCAGAAAGGTACAGATTCTGGTTCTTGAGAAAGTTGTCGTTGGAGGTACCGTTGCCCCTATGGCAGTCGCTGATAAGACAAAAGCGGCTGCGGTGAGTCATGGGCAGTATGGGTGCGTTTTTGAAAGCATTGGAGAGACGGGTGGAATAACTCATTTTTTAATAACTCCTTTCAGGTGCCGGAGCATTCTGCGCAGGCAGAAGGGCAGAAGCTCATATAGGAACACAATTCTGTCCAGTGTTGTCTTAAAAGGGCGTGCAAGTGCACAGTATATGCGGCACAGTAATTTATTACTAAGCTGTGCCCAGGCGATTCTCAGGCGGCGGAAAATACCGGTGGTTTCCGGACAGATGGGGGACACCGGACAGCCGTCGGAATAGTGGATATGCACCTGCGTGTTACAGCAGTGGAATGCAAAGCAGGGGTTCTCCACCTGCTGCAGGGCTTCCACGAAACATGACTGCATTTCACAGTTGGGAAAGCAGATTTGAATATCCATGGACAGGCTGCAGGGCTTCGAGAAAAGCCCGACCAGAAAGGCGGTAAGCCACCAGCTTTTTTGTGACATCGTGGCAAGAGCCCTGGAATCCTTATACAGGGTAAAAGCTACAGGCAGGCGGTCATCATCATCCACAGCCTGAAAATGTGCAGTGGACAGTTCATTCGGGGACAATATGCGGTCAGCATAGTAGATGCCGATTTCAGCTCCGGTATTGATGCCGTACTGACCTTTCCAGAATTCAATAAGCCAGGTCCGGTTCCGGTAGTTAAAATAAATGGGAAGTGCGTCAAACACCATATTAAAGTGCAGGGCTGCCCGGTCGAAGAGTGCAGTATACCCGCTGCCGCGCTGCCATGCGTCATTGTGGGTGGATACAACATCCTGTCCGGGACAGTAACAGTAGCCATAAGGATAAAGAAGTTCATCCACAAGACGGCATTTTTCCATATGGCTCATGCAGCAGACCTTCTTAATCGCTCTGCGTCTGCGGAAAATGGTAAATACAGAACAGATTATCAGAAGTATTAGAATAACAGATAAAAATACATACATAAGATGTTACTTTCTGCCAGATTTCTTACTATATTGTATGAAAAAATGGAGAAAGTGTGTAGAAATATTGCGGAAATAACCTGCATGAAAATCCCGCAGGAAGCATATAAGTTTTCCGGCGGGATGTCAGTTTTTTGAAAATATAATTTTGCTATAGTATTGTAGTACTATGATGGCAGGTCGGATACTTTGTTTTTCCTCAAAAGCGGATTTTGGTGTTTTTTGGGCATGGTAAGTCCTACAGTAATCCAGAAATAGGGGGCTACATTAATGACACTGCTGTTGAAAAATGCCTGAGCGGCATAACCTAAGAACATTCCCAGAAGTATCCAGGTAATGCGGCGTTCCTCGTCATCCTCAGTATGGATAACCGCTTTGACACCGGTTATGCAGGCGTAAACCAGCATGATTATATAGTTCAGAGCGGCGAATACGCCCTGGGTAACAAGAGTGTGTATATATTCATTGTGTCCCTTGTTCTGATAAAACATAGAGGGATTCCATGTGGGATTTTCGCGGAAAGCGCCACCATAATTATCCAAACCAATTCCGGTAAGCCAATGTCTGGGTACAGATTCCAGACCGTAACGCCAGATATAGAGGCGATTGCTGGACAGACCATTTAATCCATCTCTGGAATGTCCTATTTGGGAACGCGAAATATTATGTGAAATGGCACCATAACATATTTCTGATAAAAATCCTGTAAATGTCAGAACCAGAAAAAGAATGCCAAACCGTTTTAGGATGGAAAAGATATCATATTTTTTGCGCATTATGATGAAAGAAACTATATATAGTGCGAAAATGCAGAAAATACCAGCCCAGGTAAGGCGGGATTTACAGCACATGGAACAGTAAAAGCTAAGAGCGCTTGTCAGTAGAAAAAGATATTTCTTTCGAGCTTCTTTGCAGAAAAGGTAACAACCTGAGCTGACACCCACAAAAAGAACGGATAATCCACCGAACCAGTTTTTATTCTGGGTCAGCCCATAGATACCATGTTCTCTTTCAAACTCAGCAGGAGTAAAATACATATAAGTTAATTCCAACCCCCATGTCTGTGCCAGGGCAATGATGCAATGGAAAGCGGCTACCCCTACAAATGTATACAGAATGTTTTTTCTTAATTTTTTATTCTGTATCATAGTACCTGCAAAAAGCAGGGAGTAATACGCATAAAAATGATAAATCCATTCATCATAATCAAAACCACCATGTGTTTCGAGAGGATAAGAGGTGAAAACATAGGAAATAAATGTAAACACAATTAACAAAATAAAAAAGACGTCTGAAAGGCACGGATGCAGGGAGGATTTGTTTTGTATTATGTAATTAAATACCATTATGATTCCCACAACACCATAAACTGCAATTAAGTACGGCTGTGAAATAAAAGGGATGCCAAAGCATTCTGTAAGAAATTCACAAAAAGGAACCAGTACCATAAAGGATACAATATATCCATAAAATGCGTACTCTGTGGAAAGCATATTTAATATACTTTTATTTTTGGTTGTAGTCATGTCTGTTCTCCTAACTAATTAAGTATGATAAAGGGCAAATCCAAAAACTCCAGTCCCAGCATATCCAATAGGTCATTACGGACGTAGATATTGCTGCGGGATTTTTCAATATTGTTTTTCCAGATGACTCCAGAGATTGACTGAAAGACAAGAGTATAGTCATTATAACTGATTTCATTTCCAAATACTACCTCTAAATCGGGGGTTCCCACAAGAACATCCGGATAATCCTGTCTTTTCCATTCGGCAAACAAGGCATTCATTTCTTCTTCTGTAGGAACCTTATTCATTCTGTAATTGCCGTCCATGCCAAATTCGCCGTTATAGAATGGCTTCGTGTCAAAGTAAGGAAGGAGGGTATAATACCAACTGTGATTGGTACTGTTTGCCAGAACATCTCCGTTATCACCTTTCACCATGCGGGAAGTCCACTGTGCAAAAATACGGTAATGCTCCAGTCCATGTTCTTTTATATAGGCGGCTTCTTCCCGTCCCGGAGAATAGGAATGGTTGATTTCATTCATACATGCGGATATATTCCAAAATACGGAGACAAACATCACCAATATGAGAAGACACCTGGTAAGGATGTGAACATATTTTTCTTTTTTGGGGAATGGGGTGTGCTTCGGCAGGGACTGTGGTTTTGGGGATGAAATGGATACCCATAACCAGAAAATAAGAAAAAAGAGCTCCAGCCCAATGTGATGGGTACACAAATATACGCTGGCTCCAAAAACAGCGAACAGAATGTGTGGAATGAAAAAAAGGAGAAGCGTCTTTTTTTTTCGTCCATAGTCTGCGATAACAAATAGAATGAGAATGCCAAAAAAGCATCCATAGATTAAATCATAAAAATCAAAAGAAGTGCCTTTTAAATAATTCGTCACTTCGAATATGTTTGTACAAGTGATTTCTGCAGGAAGAATCAACGATGTATACAGCAGACGGTATCCAAAAGTACAATTAGCAGCAGCATCGTTGATATAGGTGTCACTATAAGGGAAAAAGTTAATAATTAATATCACGGCCCATAAAAGCAAAAGAACCAGACAGTGGATTCGTTTGTCATAAAGAGCTTTCTTGAAAGATGACCAAAGAGTATCCTCATGTAATATATCAATGAGCCATACCATCGCCAGACCTCCGGCAAAGACAATTCCGTATGCACTTGTGGCGCATAGGAGAATCAGGCACAGGGTGTAACGGATGGGATGTTCGTTTCTTGTCCGGTAAGCCATTGCCAGCAACATAAAGGCAAGCATCATTACGCAGTATGGTCTGCAGATTACGGCGTACTGGTAAAAAAGAAAATAGGTAAATGGCATAAGCAGCTTCATAATCCGGGGAAAAGGCGAATGAAATAACAAAAGAGCTATAGCCAGACAAGAGAATAGGGTGCTGATAAATATCAAACTGCTTTCATAGGGAGCTCCCAGCTTGGCAAAAGGCAGTAAAATCAGATGCCAGAGAGGAGGATGTCCTTCATAATGGGGAATATAGAATAAGATGTCTTTGAGAGATGAACTGCGGGCAATCTGCCAAGCAACTGCTTCGTCAAGCCATGGTTCATGAAAAATGGAGACAGCCAGTTTGGAACATAGGTATAATATCAGGGATAAAAGTTCGGGCCAGTGCTTTGGGTATTGTTCCAGCCTTTTATTTATATTTCTAAATTTGGTTAGCAGTTTCATTTCAATTCTCCTTGTTATAATCGCTTGTAAACAATTATAGCTTACAATATTTTGCATTGCAAGCAGACAAAACAAAAGTTTACCATTTCCGATTCCTATGGTATACTAACAAAATATGAATATTCCTTTTGGTTATGGAGTCGCTGAAGTGGCAGAATGAGAGGGAAAATGAAAAAAGTACTTGTGATTGGAGCGGGACCGGCAGGACTGACGGCAGCCTATGAACTGCTTAAAAAAAGTAATGAATATGAGGTGGTCGTCTTTGAGGAAAGTGGGGAT
Source organism: uncultured Acetatifactor sp. (assembly GCA_964604575.1). Classification (GTDB taxonomy): domain Bacteria; phylum Bacillota; class Clostridia; order Lachnospirales; family Lachnospiraceae; genus Acetatifactor. The sequence continues at coordinate 48,051 of CAZRZM010000002.1, read as the reverse complement.
TTTGGTGGAATCTCCAAAACGGTAAACTATAAAGGCAACCGGATGGATATGGGCGGGCACCGCTTTTTTTCCAAAATACCGGAGGTGAACGAGTGGTGGAGCAGTATGCTGCCCGCCCAGGGGGCGCCTGCAAAGGATGATATTTTATTAAAGCGTTCCTTACCGCTGGCGAAAGAGGGACCGGACCCGGAGAAAGAGGACAGAGTGATGCTTACCAGAAAACGGGTATCCCGCATTTTTTTTGAGGATAAATTTTTTGATTATCCTATTTCCGTAAAATGGGAGACAATAAAAAATATGGGATTTTTCACCACAATAAAGGTTGGCTTCAGTTATCTTAAGGCGTGCCTGCTAAAAAGACCGGAGGATAATCTGGAGAATTTTTATATAAACCGCTTTGGGAAAAAGCTGTACTCCATGTTTTTTGAATATTATACGGAAAATCTCTGGGGAAGACACCCGAGAGAAATTGATGCCTCCTGGGGAGCGCAGAGAGCCAGGGGACTGTCTGTCATGTCTGTAATCAAAGATATATTTGGGAAAATTTTTAAAAAGAAAAACCGGAAAGTGGAGACTTCCCTGATTGAACAGTTTCAGTATCCCAAATATGGTCCGGGACAGCTTTGGAGTGTAACTGCAGAGGAAATAAAGAAGATGGGTGGTACTATTTTGACCCATGCAAAGGTTGTAGGAGTTCATAAAAACGACAAGAATATGATTACCGGGGTTGCCTATACAAGGAACGGTGAGACTTTGACGATGGAGGGGGACTATCTTATTTCCTCCATGCCTGTGAAAGATTTAGTGGCAGGTATGAATGATGTCCCACCGGAGTATGTCCGGATTGCGCAGGGTCTGCCTTATCGCGATTACATGACTCTTGGGGTGCTGGTATCCAAAATGAAGCTTAAAAATGGCACAAAAAATGCCACAGTAGGAAATATTGTGCCGGACTGCTGGATTTATGTGCAGGACCGCAGGGTAAAAATGGGGCGTTTTCAGATATATAATAACTGGTCTCCCTATATGGTGGAGGATTTGCAGCATACGGTGTGGATTGGGCTGGAATACTTCACCAATGAGAAGGATGAACTGTGGAATATGACCGAGGAAGAGTTTTCACGTCTCGGAGTGGAGGAGATGATGACAATTGGTCTGATTGACAGCAGGGAGGATGTGCTGGACACCCATATGGAAAAGGTGCCAAAAGCATATCCGGCGTATTTTGACACCTACAGTGAAATAGAAAAGCTGACAGCGTATCTGTCGTCGATAGAGAATCTGTACTGTGTGGGCAGAAACGGACAGCACCGTTACAATAATATCGACCATTCCATGTGCACTTCTTTTGAGACAGTGAAAAATATTATAGCAGGCAGCAAGGATAAATCTAATATCTGGAATGTAAATACGGATAAAGAGTATCATGAGAAAATAACAGAATGAACGGAAATATGCATTTTGTGAAAGCATAAATTTATGGAGAAGCGCGTATTATGGAGTGGAAAAAGAAGAGCAATACAGCATACATAGTAACCGGGGTCATGGCAGGCATCTGTCTTCTGTTTGTGGCAGCTTTTTATGGAAATAAAGCATTTCTCGCAGAGGGGATGATGTACCGTATCGCGGTGGAAGTTGTGGGGGCACTGATTAGCTGGCTGGTTTTTCCCATTCTATTATATGCTTTTCTCTGGTTTTTTGCGGGATATAAGCTGTGTGGAGAGCGGTTCCTGACAGTGAGGCTGGTGCTGCGGCTGGTGTCTGGAATATTTTGGGCCGTATATCTTTTCTTTGCTTCTCTGATTTTATTGAATTATATAGTGGATATCGGTACGGAGGAAGAGATTACCCCCGGTATCCTGCGAACAAACTCCCATCTGCTGGGGGAATACAATTCCTATTCTTATGAAAAAGAGCAGGGCGTTTTGTATAAGTGCACTTATGAGCCCATGTCAGACATTGCGCTTCTGCTGATGGAGAAAAAGTATCATGAGAAGTTTGTGGTTGTCTCATCAGAGGAAAATACATGGGTGCTTTCCCCGGCGGCTTTGCCGGAGCTTTTCTTTACAATACGGCGGCTGGATTCCGCAGAAGATGGTCTGGATGATTATCCGGTGATGCGCGCCGCATACCGGATGGAAAAAGAAAGCGAAACCCTCTGCCCTGAGCGTGAGATTACCGTGGAAAAAGGGTACTATGACTATGGAAAAGAGCTGAAAATTGTCTGTACGGACAAAGAGGATGCAAGACAGTGCTCTGAAGATGTGGCAGCGTTGATTGCAAAGACATTGGAAGACGACTTTTTTAAAGCAGAGGACAGGGAAATTACTCTGCAGATTGTATGTGCAGGTGAGGAAGGAAGCACGAAGAATGTGACTTTGTACTTTGGAAACCAAAAGAATGGAAAGACCCAGGAATACAACACATATGATTACTATACCGATGCGGAGCTGATATACAAAAAGCTTTTTTATGTATGGGATGAATTGGAAAGCGAATCCTTATCAGATACGGGAGAACAAGAGACGGCGGAGAGTGACGCGGCAGATGCTTTGCAGGAAAAATACGAAGCATCCCCTTATTATATAGAGGGTGCCTACAAAGTTTTGTATGAGGAGCTTTTTGCCGGCCAGGGTTATCCCTATCGTCCAGGTTATAATGCCAAAGGCAATTTCTACGCATGGCTCTGCGAGGGATATGGGCAGCCTGAGAATACGGAAGGAGATTTTGAATACCAGGAGACAGTGGTTTACGACAGGGAATCCAAGAATGATAAGTGTCATCTTTTTGTGCATTACCGGACTTATTATCAGGATGGCAGCGAATACACCACGGCAATTCTGGATATGTATGCAGTAGATATGGGAACCGGAGCGGTTTATACCTCCGGCAGACATGCGTGGGCGGATGTGGGGACAGAAGATTATAGGGAAGCCACCGGAGAGCCGTAAGCGTCTGCAAAATTACAGAGGGGATGGAAAAATTTTAAAAAGATTGTTATAATGAGATTATATAAAAAACTTTTCGTCTGTGCGCTGTATGACGGAGGGTGGTATAAGGTAATGTATGTCCATATTCAGGGCAGGAAATGCCGGATGGCATACAATACCATGTCTGAAAGAAATGGTGTGATATGCAGCGCAGAAATGAGGAATGGATATGAAGGTATTATTAGTAAATGGAAGTTCTCATAAGAATGGCTGTACTTATACGGCACTGGAAGAAGTGTCGGGCGCATTGCAGGAAAATGGAATTGAAACACAGATTTTCCAGTTGGGCGGGGAACCAATTGCCGGCTGTGTGGGCTGTGGTGTCTGTATCCCATCCGGCGACTGTTTCCGCAATGATGTGGTAAATGAATTTCTGGAGCTGGCAAAACATGCGGATGGCTTTGTGTTTGGAAGTCCGGTACACTATGCTTCGGCATCCGGCGCAATCACCTCTTTTCTGGACAGAGTTTTTTATGGGAAAGGTGCGTTGTTTTATGGCAAGCCCGGCGCCAGTGTGGTAAGCTGCAGGCGTGGCGGCGCTACAGCGGCATTCGACCAGCTCAATAAATATTTCACCATCAACTGTATGCCCATTGTATCCAGCCAGTACTGGAATATGGTCCATGGCAATACTCCGGAGGAGGTAGCAGAGGATTTGGAGGGACTGCAGACCATGCGTACCCTGGGCAATAATATGGCGTGGATGCTGAAATGTATCGAAGCAGGCAAAAAGCAGGGAATTCTTTTCCCGAAGAGAGAGCCTGCCATCCAGACCAACTATATCAGATAAGCAGGACAAATTATGGCATCAAAAAAAGTTTATGCAGTAAAGAAAGGCAGGAGCAGGGGGATATTTTATTCATGGGAGGAATGTAAGTGTTCTGTGGATGGATATCCCGGCGCTGTTTATAAGGGATTTTCCACATTGGCAGAGGCGGAAAGTTATCTGGGCATGGAACATGGGGCACAGAAAGCCGCAGAGAGCAGTAAGGGCGCAGATGGACATGACCTGCAGCTTCCCGGGGAGGGGACATTACTTTCCTATGTAGATGGCAGTTATCAGGAAGCTTTGGGCAGGTATGCCTTTGGCTGTGTGTTTATACTGCCGGATGGCAGAATTTATGTACAGTATGGAAATGGAGATAACCCGGAGTCCCTGCGGCACCGCAATGTGACCGGAGAGATGCTGGGAGCCATGTATGCCGCCAGAACTGCCATGGCAAACGGTTTCCGGGAAATTGAAATCTGTTATGATTATGAGGGAATTGAAAAATGGGTTACGGGGCAGTGGCGCAGCAAAACAGTACTGACACAGAAGTATGCGGATGCCATGCGGGAGTGGAATCAGAAAATTTCCATAAAATTTACAAAAGTAGCTGCCCACAGCAATGTATTTTACAATGAACTGGCGGATGAACTGGCGAAAAGGGGACTGACAGAAGGAAACGGTGTTCCCGGAATAAAGGCACTGGCGGATTTGACAGAATACAAAGCAGACAAAGAATACAGAGAGGCGTGAGTAGAGGAACAATGGAACAAATCAGATTAAACAAATACCTGGCACAGTGCGGTATCTGTTCCCGCAGGGAGGCAGACAGACTGATAGAACAGGGAAGAGTAACAATAAACGGTGTGACAGCATCCATGGGACAGACAGTGGCAGGTACAGAGGAGATTTGTGTGAACCGCAAACCGATTCAGGGACCGAAGAAGACTGTAGTACTGGCATATAATAAACCCATCGGTGTGATATGTACGGAAAAAGACCGCCATGCGGAAAAAATAGTCACAAAACAGGTTGGGTACGCAGAACGTGTAACCTATGCAGGCAGACTGGATAAAGATTCGGAAGGGCTTCTGCTGCTGACCAATGACGGTGACTTAATTCAGGCGATGATGAAAGGCGCCAACCGCCATGAAAAAGAGTATCTTGTCAGAGTGGACAAGGAGATAACCCCTGATTTTTTGTCCAGAATGGCTTCCGGTGTTTTCCTGCCGGAGCTGGAGGTGACAACCCGGGCGTGTAAAGTGGAACAGACCGGGAAATATACTTTTCGCATTATATTGACCCAGGGACTCAACAGGCAGATTCGCAGGATGTGTATGGAATGTGGATACCGGATAAGGGGACTGCGGCGGGTACGCGTGGTAAATATTAAATTGGGAAATCTGGAGTCCGGCGCTTACCGGGAAGTGGTGGGAGAGGAGCTCCGGCAGCTTTATAGACAAGTGGGAATGGAACCGGAAATGAAATAGAGGGAGAGTGTGGACACAATATGCAGTCATCTAAGATGGAGCGAATGAAATATCTTGTGAATTTATTAGGGGAAGCGTCCAGGGCATATTATGCAGAAGATGAAGAAATCATGAGTAATCTGGAGTATGACAGACTGTATGATGAGCTGGATGCCCTGGAGAAAGAATTGGGGATAGTGCTGGCAGGAAGCCCTACGGTCACAGTGGGATATGAGGCGGTGGACGAACTGCCCAAGGAACGGCATGAGAGTCCCATGCTGTCTTTAGACAAGACAAAAAGCAGGGAGGAGCTTCGTGACTGGCTTCAGGGCCATCCCGCAATTTTAAGCTGGAAACTGGATGGGCTGACGATAGTATTAACATACAGGGAAGGAAAGCTGGCAAAAGCGGTTACCCGGGGAAACGGTGAAATCGGAGAAGTCATTACCGGCAATGCCAGGACATTTCAGAACCTGCCCTTAAATATTTCTTTTCAGGGCGAGCTGGTGCTTCGCGGGGAGGCGGTTATCAGCTATTCTGATTTTGAGAAAATTAATGCAGAGATTGCAGAGGAGGAAGCAAAATATAAGAATCCCCGTAACCTCTGCAGCGGTTCTGTGAGACAGTTGAACAGTGAAGTGACTGCAAAGAGGAAAGTGCAGTTTTTTGCTTTTCATCTGGTAAAAGCAGAAGGTATGGATTTTGGAGATTCCAAGAAGGCACAGTTTGATTTTCTGGGAGAGCAGGGCTTTGCGGTGGTGGAGCATGTGGAGGTTAATGAAGATACCATTTTGCCGGCTGTGGAGGATTTCGAGCAGAAAATCCAGACCTATGATATTCCTTCGGATGGGCTTGTGCTCACCTATGAAAATATTTCCTATGGGGAGTCGCTGGGAAGAACGGCGAAGTTCCCCAGGCACTCCATTGCCTTTAAATGGGCGGATGAGCTGCGGGAGACCACGCTCAGGGAAATTGAGTGGAGCGCCAGCAGGACGGGGCTGATTAATCCGGTTGCCATCTTTGAGCCGGTGGAGCTGGAAGGAACCACCGTGAGCAGAGCTTCTGTTCATAACATCAGTATTCTGCGGGGACTAAAGCTGGGTATCGGGGATGTGATAACGGTGTACAAAGCCAATATGATTATTCCCCAGATTGCAGAGAACCTTACCGGAAGCGATACCGTGGAGATTCCCACAGTATGTCCGGTCTGCGGGCAGCCCACAGAGATTCGGCAGGTAAATGAAGTGCAGTCCCTCTATTGCATCAATGAAAAATGTGCCGCCAAACGTATCAAGGCATTTACCCTGTTTGTGAGCCGTGATGCTTTAAATATCGACGGTTTGTCGGAGGCGACGCTGGAGAAGTTTATTGACAGAGGAATGATTGGTGAATACGCGGATTTGTTTCATTTAGACAGATATAAGGAAGAAATTGTGGATATGGAGGGATTTGGCGAGAAATCCTACCGGAATCTGACAGACAGTATTGAAAAGGCAAGAGAGACTACACTTCCCCGGCTGGTATATGGCCTGGGAATTGCCAATATCGGAGTGGCGAATGCCAAAGTGCTCTGCCGCTATTTTGACTATGATTTTGAGCGGATGCAGAAGGCGGATGTGGAGACGCTCTCTGCCATTGAAGGTGTGGGAGAGGTGATTGCATCGGCGTATGTGGAGTACATGCAGGATGAAGAGAACCTGCAGAAAATAGAGCGTCTGTTAAAAGAGTTAAAACTGGAAGCGCCCAGAGTGGAAGAGGGAAGCCAGACACTTGAAGGACTTTCCTTTGTGGTGACAGGAAGTCTTGTACATTATGCCAGCCGCAGTGAATTAAAGGATATTATTGAGCAGAAGGGTGGAAAAGTTACCGGAAGCGTGACAGGAAAAACTACCTGCCTGATTAATAATGATATACAATCTGCTTCTTCCAAAAATAAGAAAGCCAAAGAATTACAGGTGCCTGTTTTGACGGAAGAAGAATTTATAGCAAAATATTTACAGTGAGGATACAAAAATGCCAATTAGAATACAGAGCGAATTACCGGCAAAAGAGATTTTGGAGAATGAAAATATATTTGTAATGGATGAAACCCGTGCAATGCACCAGGATATCCGTCCCCTGCAGGTTCTGATTCTGAATAATATGCCGATTAAACAGGATACGGAACTTCAACTGTTACGGGCGCTGTCCAATACGCCCCTTCAGGTGGATGTTACTTTTATGAACACCAAAAGTCATATCTCACAGAATACATCTGCCAGCCACTTGAACAAATTTTATATCACGCTGGATGATGTGCGGGACCGTAAATTTGACGGACTGATTATCACCGGGGCACCGGTGGAGGATATTGCATTTGAGGAAGTGGATTACTGGGAGGAAATCTGTGAAATCATGGACTGGGCGGAGGAACATGTGACCTCCACGCTTCATATCTGCTGGGCTGCCCAGGCAGGTCTTTATCATTATTATGGCATCAATAAAAGAAAGCTGCCCGGGAAACTTTCCGGTATATATGAGCACAAAGTTGCAAACCGCAAGGTTCCTCTGGTAAGAGGATTTGATGATGTTTTTCTGGCACCCCACAGCCGCCATACGGAGACTCCGGCGGAAGGAATTTATGCCTGTAAGGAACTGACAGTACTGGCAGAATCGGAGAAGGCAGGTGTGTATCTGGCGATTGCAGAGGGGGGCAAAAAGATATTTGTGACCGGACATCCGGAATATGACCGCTATACATTAAAAAATGAGTATTTCCGCGATGTGAACAAGGGAATGCCGGCAGAGATACCCTACAACTATTTTCCGGATGATAACCCGGAAGAAAGACCGCTGTTACAGTGGCGTTCCCACAGCAATAACCTCTACAGCAATTTCCTGAACTACTACGTGTACCAGGTAACACCGTATAATTTGCAGTAAGCTTCTTTAAAACTGTTGCATAAAATTTCCATCTTGTCCATATACTTTAGTAAACGCAGGCGCAATGTGAAACATTGGGGCAATGGATGCGAACCACAATCCGCCAATATGTGTGGAAAAATGTTAGGAGGCAAGTCTATGGCAAGAGGACAGAGAAAAACTTTGGAGGAAAAAATCACGGCAAAGCTGGAGCTGATTGAAGCTTTGCGGACGCGTATTGAATCGGAACAGCGCGAATTGAATGAACTATATGAGGAAAAGCGCAGAAAAGAACTGGAGACAGTCAGTGACCTGATTGCAGATGCGGGACTGGAGGTAGATGAAGTTGCCCAGATGCTGCAGCAGTATATTGACAGCCGGACTGCAGATGCGTCGTAGCCTTAGGTCAGGGTATTCCGGTTAATTTGAAAAAGAAGGTGCTGTCAGGTTTGACGGCACCTTCTTTTATCATATAGGAGAGTCTGCCCCATATGGTTAAACGCTCCGCGGGGATGAAAACTTGTAATCGTCAGACTTCTGATACCTGACTGAAAGCGAAAAAGTCAGAATAGTGCAAAAAGTGCGAAAATTTGCAAAATAGTGTGAACTTTATGTTGAGTTTATCCGTTAAATGTGATATTCTAATTATATAAAATTTCATGCTTGTGTTTATGACAATTACATGAGGAATGGGAGAAAGGACAGGGTTTGGATATGGTGATTCAAGATTTCGCTGATATGGAAAAATTTGAGGAAATTATGGAGAATTGGGCTGCAGTGACAGGGCTTGCGACTGTGGTTGCCGGTATGGATGGAGAATATATCTCAAAGTGCTATAACTTTGCAGAGTCCGGTGAGCAGGAGCTTGATGCTTTCAGTATTGACCTGGTTGCAAATGGTGAGCAGGTTGGTACGGTAAAGGGCGGTCAGACAGCGCCGGATGGCGTGAGTGAACAGATGATAAATGCATCTGCAAAGCTTCTGGGAGATACCTTGAATTACTTTATTAACGCAGAATACAATATTAATTTTGGAAGTAACCAGATGGTAGAACGTATTAAAAAGGGTGCGACAGAGTGTGAAAAACTGGTAAAAGAAATTCAGCAGAATGCTTCCAAACTCGATTCTATCCAGCAGCGCCAGAATATTCTGGCACTAAATGCCAGTATTGAGGCGGCAAGAGCAGGAGAGGCAGGTAAGGGCTTTGCTGTGGTTGCAGGAGAAGTGGGAAACCTCGCCAAGACCAGTAAGGAACTGAATAGTTCTATTGAGGCAACTGTTGCAGAGATTTCCCGTGCCGTTCATGATATGGTTACGAGTAATTAATACGGACTTCCCATACCGGCAGGTTTGTCGCACTCTGGATTTTTTTCAGGGTGCGAATTCCGTTTCAGGTGTGGGAAGTCTGATTTGATTTATAGGCTTATGTAATACGGTGTGCTATACTGTGCCTCGCCATAAAAACAGTCTGCATACGAGACAGGAGAAAGAGAATTATGGAAAAGAACAGAATTGATTATATTGATATTGCCAAAGGAATCGGTATGCTGTGTGTCATTCTGGGACATCTGTCAGTATCCGGAATCAACATGGTTGTATTCACTTTCCATATGCCCCTGTTTTTTATTATCAGCGGCTACTTTTTCAAAAAGCAGGACATGGAGACACTGGTATGCACGAAATTCCTGCAGCTTATGGTTCCCTATTTACTGACCTGCCTTGGATTCCTGATACTGTCTGTATTAAGGGACTGTCTCCTTGGGCATACAGGAGCGATTGGTTATAATCTTTTCATGTGGCTCTACGCCGCATCCTATGGAAGCGGAGGCTCCTACGCATACCCTTTCAGCATAAAGGCGATTGGGGCAATCTGGTTTCTGTTTGCCATGTTCTGGTCCCTAATTATCTACAACTGTATCATGGACCGCAAAGGCTGTACGCTCTGGGTACTGCTTCTGGCACTGGCAGGTTACTTCTCCGCGAAATATGTCTGGCTTCCATGGAGTATCCAGTCAGCCATGCTTGCGCTGGTTTTTGTCCATGCCGGACACTGTTTCCGTAAAAGAAAAGAGCTCATCACCTCCTGCCGCTTCTGGACGGTTTTTGCCCTGTTTTTGTGGCTGCTGTGCATGTATGTGGACAAGGGAAGATTTTATATGGTTCAAAATTATTCTGAAAATCTGGTTGTTGATGTCATTGGGGGAATAGCGGGAACCTGGCTTGTCATCTGTCTGGGCAAAGGTTTGGAACGAATCCCGCTGCTTTCGGGAGCTCTCGGCTGGTTTGGCAGAAATTCTCTGGCAGTTCTGTGTCTCCACCTGACAGAACTCACCTTTATTCCATGGGAAACCCTCTGGGAGTATATGGGAGTCACAGATGCCCTTCTGGCCGGAGTCCTTACCGTGGCAGGCAAACTGCTCTGGTGCATCGTGGGCATACTGGCAATGGGCAGAATTCCCGCCTTGGCCGCCGGATTCAGACTTGCCAAATAATCCCCTCCAACTGTCACAAAATTCCATAACAGTTCAGCCCTGCATTGTCACAAAATTCCACCAAAATTCCGCCAAAATAAAAATTTTTTTATTGATAGTTCACAGGTTTCAAATTATAATAGAGGTGTATAAATATATATATCAGATAATAAATATCATGTAGTAAACATGATATTGCGTGGCTGCCGGAAAATAATTTGCCGGGAAATTTAGTACATATGGAAAAGAATAGAACAATGGAAGAAAGCAGGAAAATAGGATTTATACAGGACAATAACCGGGGCGCTTCGCTGCTGATTGTACTGGGGATGTTTGTAGTACTGACTGTGATTGCCATGAATATGCTGATGCTGGCAAGTGCAGGAGACAACGCGGCTGCCACAGAATATGAGACAGAACAGAGGGAATTATATATTTCTTCTATATACGGCATTTTAAATGAAAAAATGCAGGAGGGGCTCTGGAAAGAAGCCTTTGTACCGGGTGAAACCACTACCATTACCGTGGATGGTTTTGAGGATGCCGGGGGAACTGCAGTGCCTGTGACTGTTGATGTGATGCTGACCCGTAATCTGGCAGAGACGGTATATCGTATTACTTATCAGGGAGAGACTTACCGGATTCCGGCAAAGTATATTTATTACAATATCGACGGAGAAGTAACAATTACATTAAAGACTTGTGAGGAAATGATACATGAATAACCGGGGGGAAACCTTAATCGAACTGGTGGTAAGCATGGCGTTGCTTGCGCTGATGGTTACCATGCTGGTGACAGTGTTTCAGGCATCTGCGGGGACCTTCTACAATACGATGGAGGCGAAGCGCAGTATGAATACCCAGGTGTCACAGCTATTGCTGGAGGAGGACGGAACACTTGAGGTAAGCGGTAGTCTGGAGATACAGACGCAGTATTACGTGGATGGCACGGGATACAGCGATTCCTTTTCGACAGAGATAGTAAAGCCTGTCCAGGGGTCTTTATATAAGTTCCGTTAGAGAGGGAAGCGCTGCGCATTGAGGGAAAAATGAAAAAGAGAATGAATAATAAAGGTTTTACTTTATTGGAGATGGTAATTGCTGTGGCAGTTATAAGTCTTCTGATTGGCAGTATTGTAGTGGTGTTTCCACAATGGCTGACACAGTATGTAACACTCCGGCAGACGGCGGAAGCCATGGAAATTATGGATGTAATAGCCTCCGGTATCCAGGATGAGCTGTTATTCAGTAAAGAGCGTACATGGGACGGACAGGGACTGCATTATGTGAGAGATACCCGTATTGGCCATATTCCCTTAAATGACATGGAATGTGCAGTCAGCTATGAAGGAGGGAGCCTTACTGTTGAGGGAAAGCCCCAGATATTTGGCGTGGTTTTTGATTCGGATTTTTATGGTGATATGACAGCAAAGCTTATTCTGGGAGAGCAGACGCGGAGCAGGGATGGAGCCAAAGTGCTGGTGACACAGATAGAGATATATTCCTCCCAGGGACAACTGCTGGGCAGTGAGACAGCGTCAGTTTTATATTATAATCAGTGACGGACAAAATGGAAATGCAACAGGATGAGAGGAAAAGATGGCGACATATCGATTTAAGGCAAAAGCAGAAGACGGTAAGATTCTGAGCGGTAAAATCCAGGCATCGGACGAGCGGGGCTTTTACCGGGAACTGGAAAACAGAAAACTGTATTGTATCTCTTTTAAAAAAGTAAAAGATGCGGGAAATGAAGAGATTGGCGGAAGGCTTTCCCTGAAAGAACTAAATGTTTTCTGCAGGGAGCTGGGTGTGATGATTTCGGCGGGAGTGCCGATGGTTAATGTTTTAAGCACCATGCACCGCAGATGCAGGGACAAAAAACTCAAAAAATGCTATATGGCCCTGATGGAGCAGGTGGAAACAGGAAATTCCCTGGCAGATGCCATGCGCAGTCTGGGAAATGTATTTCCGGATATATTGACAGCTATGGTAGACGTGGGAGAACAGAGTGGTTCCCTGGATGTGGTGGTATCGGATATGGCGGATTTCTATGGCAAGGAAAATGCCACCCGCAGTAAAATACAGACAATGATGATATATCCAGTTCTGCTTCTGGTTATCACAGTGGCGGTGGTTATTGTAGTATTTACGTTTGTACTGCCCAAATTTTTCACATTGTTTGTGGGAAATGATTTGCCGCTGCTTACCCGGATATTTATGGCATTCAGTAATTTCCTCATAAATGACTGGGAGATTCTTCTGCTGGCAGTCCTGGTTCTTGTTATTGCGTGTGTGATGATATACAAGACAGAAATGGGACACTATTACATCGATAAAGCAAAATGTAATATTCCCATTGCCAGCAGGCTGATGGAGAAAACAACGATTGCACGTTTTGCCAATACCATGGGGATTCTTACAGGCAATGGTATTACGGTACTGGAATCTATTGAAATCTGTGCCGGAACCTTTGGAAATGTCTATACGCTGGAACGGATGACACGCATCCGGGAAGAGGTGGAGAAGGGTGTTCCCTTTTCAGATGCGATGGAGAAAGAAGGGCTGTTTGAGGATTTGGTCTGGTCCATGATGGCTACCGGTGAAGAGACCGGACGGGCCGCCGAAATGTACCAGAAAATATATGCGTATTATGCGCAGGAATCAGATACGGCGACCCAGAAACTGCTTGCCTTGCTGGAACCGATTATCATGGTATTTATCGGTCTGATTATCGGAGCAGTACTCTTCAGTGTCCTGGGACCGATTTACAGCATTTATTCTTAAGAGAAAGACAACCGGAAAGGGCAGAATATGAAAGTATTATCAATCGAGTTTACTTCAGATTATATTTATCTGTACAAGATGGACATAGCAAAAAAGGAAGTGGTTCTGGAAGGTAAATACCGTACCAATATGCCGCCCAACGCATATTTTAACAGAATGCTTATCAACAATGACAGAGGAATTTCGGATGCTATCAGAAACTGTATTTCAGAGCATGGCATCAAATACAAAAAGACAGTGGTAACGATTCCGAATACGGACAGTATGGTGGAAGAATTTTCTGTGCTGGGGGGCAGCAAAAAGCAGATGGACGGCATGGTGGAGCAGGAGCTGCGTAAACGCCATAAACTGAATGCGGATTATCTGTATGATTATATTATTCTTGGAGACGACCCCTTAAAACCGGGTTTTATAAGAATACAAGTCACTCTCTGTGTAAAGGCAATGATTCAAAATATTTATGAGGTAATCAAAAAGGCGGGGCTGATTCCCCATAAGATTGTGTTTACCAATCATGCCATGAAGAAGGTGGCGGAGGTATCGGGACTGATGCGCGCCCTGAAAAGTTCCATTATTGCCTGCATCAATCCGGATGAGGCACATTTTCTTTATGTAGGCCACGGGGAAGAGCCTTATTACCGGTACAGCAGATTGAAGGTGGAGAATAAAGTCGAGGAAAATCTGTATGTTTTATCCAATATCAACAATGTGGTGGAGGAAAACAACGATGAGAACGTTATTTTCCGTAAAATTCAGGGAGATTTGAGCCGGCTGGAGCGTTTTCATACACAGCGTCATCCGGACGAGAGACTGGAGCATATATATTTGTATGGTTCCTATGATAAAATCCCCGGACTGGCAGAAGAACTCACAGATTTTCTGAATATTCAGGTGCTTCCTTTCAGTCTGCAGGATGAAATTGTGGAATTAAGATATATGTTTGTGGAGGATGAGTATACCTGCAATGCCGTGGTGGCAGCCATGTCTCTGAGGGCAGGCAGTGGAGAATATGATTTCTTCGGAAAATATGAAGAGACAAAGAACGGTGGCAGGGATAACAGTACTTATCTGCCTGTTATGGTGGGAGGTGTGCTGCTGGTACTGGTTTTAGGCGCCACACTGATAACCCGGATGCAGGGAAATGCCGTCAGAAATGATACAGCAAAGCTTACTGCGTACCTGATGGATGAGGAAGTACAGAGGGCATATGCCGAAAAGAACCAGATGATTGAAGAGTGTGGAAGATATACAAGATATAATAGCCAGGTGGCAGCCGCCATTGAACTGCTGGAAAATATGCCGCGGTTTGAAAGTGGGATTTTCCGTGAAATAGATAGGATAAAGCCATTGGATGTTGTGATTACCGGATACAGTTATTCAAATGGAACGGTAAATCTTGGCTGTTATGCGCAGGGGCAGTACACACCTGCGGAGTTTGCAAAAGCCTTAAAGGAATCCGGCAATTATGCGGATGTAATATATAACGGTTTTAACAAAAGCCAGGGAATACTGGGAGAAGAGTATTACACATTCAACATTGCAATCACTTTGTGGTAGAAAGACGGGACAATCAGATGACAAGACGTGAAAAAATGCTTTTACAGATATTAGTAGTAATCGGTCTGGTGGGTATGAGCATCATTTATCTGCTGATGCCGGCAGTCAGGGATAAAAAAGCGTTTCAGGACGAACTTGAGGATATGCAGCTACAGGAATTGCAGATGCGGGCTGTGTTACAGACGCCTGATGTGGAGGAAACGCTTCAGAGACAGCAGGAGCTGGCGGAAGAAAATTATGAATATTTTTACAGTAAGTTAAATTCCTATACGGTGGACAGTATATTAAATAATCTGGTGGCGGAGAGCGGACTGGAAATGATAGGTATGTCCATAGGAAATTATTCGCCGATTCAGGTAGACACCTTATACCGGGGCCAGACGGAGACGGCCGGGGAGATGGCAGCAGACGGACAGACAGCCGACGGGCAGGAGGAGTTTCTGCTGGGATGCAGTGTGAATTTAACGGTAGCAGGCTCTTATAGACAGATTCTGGAACTGACAGATGTTTTGAAGCAGGAGAGTACCTGTATAGAGGTGACAACCCTGAATTTGACACAGGAGCAGCGCATCGTGGATGTGGAGGAGCCTGTGGAGGCGTCCTTAAGCCTTTTGATTTATGGAATCAGCAAAACGGTGGGGGAGGATGTATAAGTGAAAAAGATTAGGTTAGGTGAGCTGCTGGTAAATGCGGGATACCTCACAGAAGCACAGTTGGAACAGGCGCTTACCATACAGAGAAGCAGTGAGAAAAAACAGATGCTGGGAGAACTGCTGATAGATTTGGGTTATGTGAAAGAAGAGGAAATTCTTCAGGAGCTGTCCAGCCAGTTGCGAGTACCGGTGCTCGATATTGCACAAATTAACCCTACAGCAGAAGTAATTGCCATTATCCCCAGAGAGACAGCGGTGAAATTGAGTCTGGTTCCTCTCTACATTGAGGAGGACAGCTTATATGTGGCGACGGACAATCCTTTGAATTATTATGGTTTTCAGGATTTGGAGGAACAGGTCGGCAAGCAGATTGTTCCCTATCTGGCAAAGAAAGAGTATATCAATATCGTCATTGAGCAGGCCTATGCCAACAAGAAGCTGTTCAGTGTAGTCAATGAAGCAAACCAGTTGTTTGGACACGATTACATAGAAAGAGATACTTCGGAATCTTATCAGCAGATGATGGATAGAATTGACAGTTCTCCCGTGGTAAAACTGGTAAATTCTATTTTGACCCAGGCAGTCACCATGCAGGCCTCCGATATCCATATCGAACCGAAGCAGAGTAATGTGCTGGTCCGTATGCGTATTGACGGCGATTTGATAGAGGTTATGGTGTTAAATGCAGCGATTCATATGCCGTTAGTTACGAGACTTAAGATTATTTCCGGGCTGGATATCGCAGAGAAGCGTATTCCCCAGGATGGACGTTTCAGCATGGAGATGGGTACAAAGGAAGTGAGTTTCCGTATATCCACACTGCCCAGTGTATATGGGGAGAAAATTGTTATCCGTATTCTGGGTGATAACAAAGTAGATTTGATTCCCCTTCCGATGCTGGGAATGAAGGAGCCGGATTATAACAAATTTTCCCGGCTGATTCATAATCCAAATGGTGTTATTCTGGTAACAGGACCTACCGGAAGTGGTAAGACCACCACTATCTATTCGGCACTGGATGAGATAGCGAAGCCCAATGTGAATGTGGTTACGGTGGAGGATCCGGTGGAGAAAACCATGGATAACCTGACCCAGGTACATATCAATGTGAAAGCAGGACTTACTTTTGCCAGCGGTTTACGTTCTATCATGCGTCAGGATCCGGATGTTATCATGGTGGGTGAGATTCGTGATAAAGAGACAGCGGTGATTGCGGCCCAGGCGGCTATCACAGGACATCTGGTTTTGAGTACTATCCATACCAATGATGCGCCGTCCGCATTCATGCGTCTGATAGATATGGGTGCAGAGCCTTATGTTGTGGCATCCTCCGTGATTGGAGTGGTGGCACAGAGACTGGTAAAGGTTATCTGTGAGGAATGTAAGGAGGAATATCAGCCCACGGATGATGAACTTCGTTACTGGGACAGCAAGATGATGCCGAAGTTCTATCGTGGAAGGGGATGCAGTAAATGTAACCACACCGGCTACAAGGGCAGGATAGCGGTATATGAGATTGTTATGGTAAACCGCGAAATCCGCAATTTGATTATGGAGAGGGCATCCTCCCAGAAAATCAAAGCAGAAGCTCTGAAAGCGGGCTTCACTGACATGAAACATAATGCGATGGAGTTAATTATGGAGGGAAAGACAACCCTGGAAGAGATGCGTAAGGTTATCAACTTCATGGACTGACACCGCTTATGGAGATAAATGCGTACATAATGACTATGTGCCACCAAAACATTTTTTGATGAAAGGAGTGAAACCCAGAATGAAAAAGGGGAAGAAAAACAACAAAGGATTTACCCTGGTGGAATTAATCATCGTAGTAGCGATTATTGCGCTGCTGATTGCCATGATTGCACCAAATCTTACAAGCTTTTTGGGAACCGCATCCAAAACCACACTGCAGGCAAATGCAAAAACAGCCTATACCGCTGCTAATGCGTGGATGACACAGCGGAGAGTAGAAGGAAAAGTAGTACCTGAATTTAATAGGGGCAATGACCTGATACTTACCAAAGATGGAGACCATATTAAGGTATCATCCAACACTTATACTATTGTTGAGGAGGATTATGCTGATTTAGTTAAGTTATTTAATGCAGCGGAATTCACCGATAATACTAAGGTATATGTTATGACCGAAGGGTGGAATATACTGAAAATATGGTGGTGGGAAGGTTCTGAAGGGGTATCATATCCCCAATGATTTTTAAGGCTTGGACGGGATGTGCAAGGTAGTCAGTCAAAACAACATTTTTTTATGAAAGGTAGGAGGAATCTATGAAAACAATGAAGAAAGCAATGAAAAACAACAAAGGATTTACCCTGGTGGAATTAATCATCGTAGTAGCAATTATTGCGCTGCTGATTGCCATGATTGCACCAAATCTCACAAGCTTTTTGGGAACTGCATCGGAAACCACCATGCAGGCAAATGCCAAGACTACTTACACCACAGTCAACGCATGGCTCACACAGCAGAGAGTAAAGGGAGTAGCGGAAGTCGACTATACCGGAAGTGGAAACGAACTGGTTCTGAAAAAAGACGGAAGCGATATTAAGGCTTACAAGGGCGCGAGCGGCACTGCTCTGGACCCCCAGCCTACGGACTTAATCGGCATGTTCAGTGCAGGAGAGTTCAAAGCCTCTACTGTGGTTACGGTGGAAGCCAAAGGCTACAGTGTTATTAAGGTAACGTGGGCGGACGGCAGCGAATCAGGAGTATACCCTAAGTAATAGGGAATGTAATGGAAAGCGGAATGGCAGTATCATAATAGGGGGAGCCATCGTTTCGGGCAGACAGCAGCGTCTGCTCCAGAACGGTGGTTTCCCTGCTTATAAAAATTGTAGGTAGAATATGTCAGATAAAATTTTACGTGGAAACAGAATAAGAAGCAGATACAAAGCGCTGGACAACCGGGGCTTTACTATGATGGAAATTATTATTGTAGTGGCGATACTGTCCATTATTATGGGACTTGCGGCAATCGGAATGAACGGTTATTTTGAGATGTCCGAACAGATACAGCGCCAAGAGGTGGCAGAGACGGCTTTTTATAGTTTGCAGAGTCAGATAAATTACCTGAAACGGAATGATAAGCTGGAAGAGTTTGAACAGCAGTTGAAGGATTACAATGTGTCAGTATATGGGAATGAGCGTGTTCTGACAGCAGACCAGAACAGAACCATTGTTACTGTTAATTATGATGGAGAGAATGCAGACGCATTTTATAACGATGAATATTATCCTGCCCATACAGGCAGTGAAATTATATATGTGACGCTGGATAAGGCACTGGACAACCAGAGCGCTAATCCGATTTATGATATTTTGAGTAAAGCCCTGCAGGATGAAGAGGTAATGGAAGACAGCTTTCTGATGGAATATGACCTTGCCACCGGGGTTGTCCGCGGTGTGTTTTACAGTCAGTCCGCTGAGGCATTAAACTATACTTTTACAGATTTGGACGGTGCGAAGAAAAATAAGACAGACTGCATTATGCGTGATGCAAAACAGCTTTCTGACAAAAAGCAGGGATACTATGGCGTGCTGTTTACCTCCCAGGAATATGAGGAGGTAGTGAAGACGCTGAATACACCGGAAGCAGTGACACTCGTAAACGGAGACAGACTGTATCTGACATGGCAGGAGGCTAATGCGGATAATCCCAGCTTTATGGATGGCACTTACCGTCTGGAGGCATTAAGCTATATTATTACTTTATATAACCAGAGAAATGAAGTCATAGCAGTCTATGATATGCCCAGAATTAATATGTATCAGGACATCACCGGAACAGAGAGCGGAATACTGGATTATCTGGATGATTTTGCCGGTACAGTAGAGGATACGGTAGAGGGAAGTACGAAGACTGCCCGCATCGGATACAGTGATATGTCTTATGAGGAAGCTCCTGACGGAATAGCAGGTGAGTATTACTATATGCTGTTGGAGTGTCTGGACCATCCTTTTCATGAAAACGGATATGATTTTGACGGAGCAGACACCATATATGCCACATTGGAAGTAATCTGTGGCGAGGATGGCAACATGAGAAGCGAGACCAGCCCCATGTCCAATGTAGAGAGTGTGTATTATCAGTATGTGGAGGATGCAGAGGGCAATGAGGAGTATGGAATCGCCTGTGCAAGACATTTGTGGAATATCCGCAATGGACATTATAATGGTGATTATCGTCTGAATGCAGATATAGACTGGGGCAGCATAGAGGGACGTGGCAGGGATATTTCTTATACGGCAGCGGCTTTTGCTGATAAGAGTGTATCCGGGCTGGTACGTGGCTTTGAGGGAACCCTGACTGGAGAGAAAACAGGAGAGGCAGCAGAGGGGACAGAATACGATTTCTACCAGATTCATGGAATCAGACAGTCAGAGCCGGACAGACAGCAGGTAGGCTTTTTTGCAGTTAATCTGGGGACTGTCAGCAATCTTATGTTGACGGATTACCAGGTCAGAGGCGCTTATGATGTGGGTACTCTGGCAGGTATTAATAAGGGAACCATGGAGAATGTCTATGTACTGGATGCCTCTGTGGAGGCACAGTACCGGGCAGGCGGACTTACCGGCACCAATGACGGCAGTATCAGTGATGTAACCGTGACAACAGGCAGCAACAGGATTACGGCAAACCATACCCTGGGAGGAGTGGCAGGACTGCATAACGGTTCTATGGAGGATTGTATTGCAGTCTGTAATGTAGAGGCATATCTTACAGATGATAATACCAGCGTCTTTGGCACAGGGCAGGGGCGCTATGTGGGAGGTCTTGTGGGAGCTGCCAGAGCGGGGGCTTCGGCAGCCAGACTGTATAATGGCGCCATATTGGACGAAAACGGCATTCCCCGTAAACCGGAGAACAGTGGTGCAGGTGTGGAGAAGCCGGAAGGCATTGCCATCTCTACAGTGACCGGTATTGGTTATATGGGAGGGGTCATCGGTGTTATTGAGTCCGATGCAGGTACTTATGAACAGTTGTATAATTATGCCCGGATACAGATTCTCTATATGAGTCCGCAGGAAAAGACAGACCGGGGGGACAATGACCTGAAGGATTATATGTATCAGTATTATGGCGGAATCACTGGCTGGCAGGGTACGGGCAATGTACTGGATGCCTGTGTGAATTATACTGCTGCGTCAGTGCGCTTTGTCAGGGACGGAGAGGAATTAGATGCCGATACCCTTGCCAGTTATGTATCCAGAGGCAACGGAACCTATGTGAATGAAAAAAATAATCCCAAATATATCGGCGGCATTGCAGGACGGAATGACGGCAGAGTACAGGACTGTATATCCGCTTATAGAGAATACGGTACTTTTACAGAGGAACTGGATAAAATAAACGGCATAATAGATAAAACTTTAGGGTATTATGTAGGGTATTATGTAGGAGGACTGGTCGGATATAACAGCGGGCAGGTGCTGTTTACGCCAGCCATGAAGACAGATACCTTACAGGTAGTGGCAGAGGCCTATATTACTTCCGGTGGTATCGTGGCATACCAGACGGCAACGGGAAGTGTTGCGAATGAGAGCGGAAAGAGAATTTATGTTAAGGGCGTAGTCTCTGCCATTCTGGACTATGCAGGAGGTGTGGCAGGCACTCTGGGAGCCGGAGATATCTCCGGAGCCTATACTAATGACTGTATCATATCCGGACAGTACGCGGGTGGTATCTCTTCGGATTTGGGAGCAGGAAAGACTCTGGAGGAGTGCCACAATACAGGTACGGTGTTCGGAAGAGGCGTTGGCACTTCTGCCGGAGGCTGGGTGGGCGGAATTGTAGGACGCAATGCAGGAATTCTGCGGGAATGTACGAATATGGGAACGGTGTCCACCTATTTGACGGAGGAAGCTTTTTCGCGGAGTAGCAGTAATCACGGTGATATTGGCGGTATTGTGGGACAAAATATAGGAACAGTGGAGAACTGTCATTTCAAACGAAACGCGGAGGGAACCAACTGTCTGGCGGCCAACTTTTATTGTAATATTGGAGGAATTATCGGACGCAATCTGTATAATGGCACCTCGCAGACGGGGGTTCTTGTCAACGATACCGGAGAGGAAATCGTGGATGTGCCCATTTTTGTGGGCAGGGGAACTGGTAATACTTATTATGCAAATGTAGGTGGCGTACTGGGCTGTGCCACGGGACCAGTCAATATCCGTGATTATACCTATATCTCTACAATCTCCATGTACAGTACAGCAAACTGGTCCAATGGAAGCAACGGTGTGGGCGGTATTGCGGGTCTGCTGCGAGCAGAACAGACCATGAGCGGATGTACCATGCGGGGCAGTATTGTGTCCGTAAATGTCAGAAACGGTGGTCTGGTGGGTTATATGGCAGGCGGCGTCATAGAAGCGGACAATAAGGTGACGGCACAGGCGAGCATCCAGGGAAGTTCCTTTACCGGTGGTGTAGTGGGTAGATACCACACTACAGACAGCAATGCACGTATGCTTGTAAAAAACAATTCAGCCACAGTTATAGGAAGTGGTTCTTATACTGGAGGAATCGCAGGGTATGTGGGAGCAGGCAGTTATCTCGATTTGAGCGGCTGCGTCAACAGTGGCACTGTGAGTGGAACCAAATGTGTAGGAGGTCTGGTGGGAGGTCTGGAGTCGAATGTAGTAACCTCCTTCTCCGGAGTGGAAAACTATGGAACGGTGACTGGTACAGACTCGGTGGGCGGAATGATTGGGATACTGAGAACTGCGGTAAGTGCCCAGGATACCTTTTCTTTTTCCTACAGTTATAACCGGGGGCCGGTTTACCTGGGGCAGGCCTCCGGCAATTATCACGGCGGATTCATAGGGGAAAGCTGCACCAGACTTCATATGGAGCGTTGTCTCAATACCAATACGGTGCTTCCTCTGGACGCTTCTTATCGAACTAACTATGTGGGAGGTATTGTGGGAATTGCAAGGCAGTCCACTGAGTTTCGCTATTGTGAGAATGGAAGTGAGGTTTGTGGTTACCAGGATGTGGGAGGACTTCTGGGCAGGACGGATAATGGGGGAAGTTACCTGGCGTTCGCCTGTATCGGGCAGGAACATGCCAAAGTAAGGGCAACATCAGGTAATGCAGGAGGACTGTTTGGGTATATTTATGCACCCGGGGAGTCGGAGGTTCAGATTCTGGAATGTCAGAACAGGGGCAGTGTGGACGCCCCTGTAAGAGTGGGTGGAATGGCAGGTTTTATAGAGTGTCCGTTTACTATCAGCCACAGCCATAATACGGGCGTCATCGGAGAGTATGCCGAGGGACGCTTTAGTACCTCGGAAGCGGGAGGCATTCTGGGCAGGGCATCTTATTATCGGGGTGTGGTCGGCAGACAGAGCCTGATAGAAGACTGTACACAGAATGCGGACATAAAAAATGTAACGTCCTATGCAGGCGGTATTGCGGGATTCATCCGGCAGAATGTCAAAATCGACTACTGCAGGACGGGCGACAGGGCAGACTGTAATTTATATACCGTATCCTCCGCAAACTATATAGGCGGTGTGGTGGGAGGCTTTGACAGTTCGCGGACGATGTATATTACAGGGAGCATGAATAGGGCAGGCATAAAGGCTTCCGGTCAGCTTGCTTATGCAGGAGGATTTGTGGGTTACATTGCCCAGAATAATTCCTGTTATATAGGAGAAGAGGGAAATCCGGCTGTCGGCTGTCAGAACTATGGAAGTATTGATGGAACGGAAATCATTTCCAATGCAGGAGGGTTTATTGGCTATAGCGGGGGAACGGAGGAAATTTCCATTTTTTCCTGTGACAATTATGGAGCCATTGGAGAGAATGCCAAAGAAACCAGGTCCTGCGGCGGTTTGGTTGGCAGGACGGATGCGACAACGACAGCAGGAAAAGAAAGCAATGTTGTTCTGAGAAACTGCTCCCAGTATGCTAATTTTTACCGTGCAGGTATCAGTGTGGGAGGGCTGGTTGGATACAGTGCCCGGAATAATCTGACGATAGAAAACTGTAAAAACGGTGATGCCCTGAAAGAAAGTACAGGTAATATCTATGTGGTGTCTACTTCCGGCGCAGAGCATAATATCGGCGGACTGGTTGGGTACTGTGGTGAAAACAGGGCTGCAGATAACACAGTGCGCGTGACACAGAGCTATAATTATGGAAATATTTATGTACAGGCGCAGTCTGCCAATATTACTAACATAGGTGGACTGATTGGCACCGCCTGCAATGGAGTCCTGCTGGGAGAGGCAGGGAATCCATCAAAGGCATGCCGTAACTATGGTGATATAAATGGCATGGACACTGTGACATTGAACAATGTGGCAGGAATTGTGGGCAGAATGAAAGCCTACTGTAGTGTTGAGATATATGATGCAGTCAACGAGGGAACGATTGGGGAAAACGTGGCCTGCGTATACCAGGGGGCAGGGATTGCCGGATTCAGTGAGGCGTCGGGCAGTATAGAGAAATGTGTAAATCTGGGGCAGATATATCGTCTGGGATTTCCGAATGGCAGTGGAGGAAGCGGCGGCATTATCGGTTTGGCTGCGCCGAGGACAAAACTGTTGCTGGCAGACTGCGTAAATGGCAGACCGGAAGATGAAAATGCGGGCAGATTGACAGGGAATGCCACCACCGGGAGCACTGCAGTGGTAGGCGGTATCCTGGGTGGAACGGGCACAGGCGAAGTGGAGGTAAGAAGCTGTATCAATTATGCTCCTATGGAGATTTCCAATGCATTGCATTACGCAGGTGGAATCTGTGGAAGGCAGTATAGTTCGGGGACTCTGATAATGGAAAGCTGTGTGAACGAAGGGGCCCTGACTTTTAGTGGTACAGTGGCATCTTATGTAGGAGGACTGCTGGGCTACGCTGACAGTGGAAAGAACAGTCTCATCATAGGAGGAATAAAAGAGGACGGAACAACAGATGAGACACTTGCATGTACTAACCAGGGCAGGCTGTTGTTTGTGGACGGCTGCCAGGGAAAAGTAATTGGCAGTTATATTGGTGTGGGCAATAATGCATCACTCTATGGAATCGTCAATACCATATCCCTTGCACCGGGTAAAAATGCAACCATAACCTGTGTGGGAGGAATCGCCGGACAGATTAAGGGAACCTCCCTGGTACAGGACTGTGTGCAGCGCGCAGAGATAAGTGATGTGATATATGACGGCACTCCCATAGCGGCGACTGCAGGCGGTATTGTGGCGAGACTGGACGGAACCACTACTCTGGTAAGATGCAGCAATGGCATCCGCGAGGATGGGATGCAGGGCAGTGGAACGGGAGAATCCGGCGCTGTGGGGCGGATTACCGCCAGATTTGATACGAAAACCAACAAAGAAGCAAACGGTGTGGGCGGAATTATAGGCGTATCCCTTGCCGGAATGTCTCTGACGGACTGCAGCAATTACGGCGATATTGTGCTGGAGGGGAAAACCCAGGGTGTGGGCGGTATCGTGGGAAGGTCTTATCAGACGGACACCTATCTGTCCTGTGTGAATTACGGTGATATTACAAGTGACAGCAGACTGTACCATGCGGGCGGTATTATTGGTTCTGCAGTCGGCGACAGTATCACTTATAAAGGAGTTATAACCCTGGGGGATGAGGCGGATGTTTCGAAGAGGTGTGTCAATTATGGAAATATCCGGGTTGGAGGAGGGGAAGTCAGCCAGTATATTGGGGGAATTGTCGGTTCAGCGCTCAGAATTTCCAGACTGTATGCTTGTGTCAATGAAGGTGAGATAGAGGGAAATGGAGCGGGCGGAACCGTGGCAAATGCAGGCGGTATCATCGGACGGCTGTCAGCGTCTTCTTCTGCTCAGGACAGCGTTCTGGCAGACTGTGTGCAGTCAGGCAATATACGGGATATTTATTACTATGGATGGATTGCGGCAAGTGGAGGCACGCCCGGTGGCTACCAGGTGTCCGGCATAGGAGGCATAGTGGGGGCTGCATGGAGCCGGGTGGACTTTATCCGCTGCACCAGCGGCTCGGACAATCCGGAGGACAAAAAGGTTCTGGAGTGTCTGGACCATGCGGAGGCCGTGGGCGGCATTGTGGGCCTGGCAGGCAACGCTACAATGATTTCCTGCAGGAATTATATGGATATTACCGGAGAAGGCAGAGTCTGGTATGTGGGTGGTATCTGTGGTTATGGTTCCGCAGTCATGGGGGACAATGGGGACGCCTCCCTGGCATGTATCAATTATGGTAATATCGGAGCAGAGGGTACGGAAAGCTATGTGGGCGGTCTGCTTGGATACGGCGGCAGTGTGAAGATTTATTATGGACAGAATCTGGGAGATGTGGGATTCGGCAGCACTAAGGCTACCTATGTAGGCGGTGTGGCGGGCTATGTTTACAGTTCTGATGCTGCCATTGTGGAGGCGGTGAATGAAGGAAAGATTCTGACACGGCTTACTGCTTCCGGCAATGCTTACGTAAGCGGCATTGGGGGGATTGCGGGGCAGTTCAGACAACCCAACCATTCTCCCAGTGTAGTGGCAGGCCAGGATATCAGCAAGGTACTGCTGGATAAATGTGTGAATAGGGGCAGTATCGGGACGGAGGGAATATCCGTCAAGGGAGGTAGTGTAGGAGGTATTGCCGGAAGCGCCAACGGCACGGTGCGCGACTGCACCAATCTGGGACAGATTTATGCAGGAAAAGAAGCTGTGGGCGGTGTGCTGGGGAGTGTTTATGGAGAGGCGGCCCGGTGTATCGTTACGGGCTGTGTAAACGGCGCAGAAGGGGATGCCCGGGCGGGACTTATCAGCCCCACCGGAGAGGTGGCGTATGTTGGAGGCGTGGCAGGCTTCTGCCAGACCCATAACTATGCACTTCATCTGCAGATAGAAAACTGTACCAATTACGGTTCCATTTCACTGGAAGAGGGACAGAAAAATGTATATGTGGGCGGTATCTGGGGATACCGGTATATGACAAGCGCCCACAGCCAGAGGGGCAGTGAACTGGAGATTATGGGATGTGATAATTATGGCGCCATCCGGAACGGATATGGATATGTGGGCGGAATAGCCGGGAATGGTGTGGGAGCAGTGGTCGCATATTGTACCAATTATGGGGATGTCCACGCACAGCCGCTGATTCAGGATAGTTCCAACAGACCATATGGATATATCGGAGGAATTGCCGGCAGAGTGGGGAACAGTCTGGTGCACTGTATTAATGCAGGCAATATAAATGGTAACAGCAGTGTGGGAGGTCTGGCCGGCAGCATTGGCGCGGCATCTTTTCCATATATGATGGACTGCTACCAGCTCGGAAATGTGTCGGGGAACAGTTCGGGCAGTATTGCGGGAAGGGTCTCTGACAGCTACCTGATTGACTGCTATGTCATGGAGGGAATCAGCAGTCCCCTGATGGGCGTTGTTACTTCCGGCAGCAGGATTGTCCAGATTCAGCAGGCAGAGGATGCTTCTGTCCCGGAAGGATGCCTGAACCAGACAGTTTATGATAAATTGTGCGACAGACTGGGACTGGAGCGAAGGACGCTTACAGACAACAGGGTGGAAGACATGAAGTATCTGACCCGCGCGTACCACTATGAGCCCTCCGTGCCTCATGGAGAAGGTTTTGGTTACACGCCTGACGGGACGCAGGGCAATGGAGGAACCATAAGCTGGAACATTACGGACACGGATTATCCTATCGCAGACAGTATGAGGATAGCACTGTATCCTATGGATATGACGGATGAGGAAATTCTGGCTGATGCAGGCGGTGCAGGGGCATATCTGACTTTGGACGCCGTATTTGCTGGCAATGTCATTCCGGCACAGACAGAAGTCAGAATCGAGGAGAAAGACCTTCCAATGGAGGAGACATCCTACAGAATTGTACTGCAGACCATCGGATATCGTTATATCAGTCTGGGTGATGATTCCATACAGGAAATTACTGCAGATTCTGCACGCTCACTGATTGTGGGTGAGACATTGACACTTCCGGCGCGTTTTGTAGACCCGGAGCAGCTCCTGCTGTTGGATGAGAGTATTTCAGGAGGCGATGTGTCGTCTGGAGATGTATCCTCCGGTGATTATGCCCAGTTATATGGACCTGGTTTTGTGTCCGGCGGAGATGCTTATCTGAAAATTGAAAATGCCAAGAAGCAGAGTCAGGAAACCACATTCTGGGATTCGTTTATCACGGATGAAAAAAATACGGTTTCGGGCGGTAATGGAAGGATATTAGTAAAGTAGGCATAAAGACGTGAAATAATAATGTTGGATTTATAATACAGTACCTGAAGAAAGTCCCTGAACTCTATAGAGGTTTCAGGGACTTTTTTATGTGCCGGTACATTATTATTTAATTAAGTCAAATTTTTCTGTGCGGTAGACAGCATCAGTTTAATCCGGTTCAACTGGTTTACTTCGCTGGCACCGGGGTCGTAGTCGATAGCCACAATGTTGGACTCAGGATGTACCTTGCGCAGTGCCTTGATAACACCCTTGCCTACTACATGGTTTGGCAGACAGCCAAAGGGCTGGGTACACACGATATTGGGTACTCCGTCATGAATCAGCTCCACCATTTCCCCGGTCAGGAACCATCCCTCTCCGGTCTGGTTTCCTATGGAAACAATGGGTTCTGCAAAGGAGACTATCTCCCGGATAGGAGTGGGTGGTGTAAAGTGTCTGCTTTTCTTAAATTCTTTTACGGCAGCGCCTCTTAAAAGGTGCTCGATAGCCCAGATTCCAAGGGAGGAAAGACGTGCCGCCTTTTTGCTGGTTCCCAAGTGTTCTGCCTTGTATATCTGGTTATAGAAGCAGTAGAGCATAAAGTCTATCAAGTCCGGCACGACAGCCTCTGCCCCCTCCATTTCCAGAAGCTCTACCAAATGGTTATTGCCTGCAGGAGAGAATTTTACCAGTATCTCACCCACAATACCCACACGGGGTTTCCTGATATCCAGAAGCGGTACTGCATCAAAGTCCCGGATTATCTGACGGCACATTTTGTTAAATTTCAGGAGATTGATGTGCTTTGCCGATACAAATTCCTGGACTATGGCAAGCCATTTCTGGTGAACGGCTTCCACACTTCCCGGAGTTGCTTCGTAAGGGCGCATACGGTATACACAACGCATAAAAATATCGCCAAATTCTGCGCCGACGGCAGCCCTTAGCATCAAGTCCGCATTTAAATGAAAACCGGGATTGGACTCAATGCCTGCCAGATTCAGGGAGATGACAGGAATCTGTTCCATGCCTGCTTTTTTCAGAGCACGGCGGATAAAGCCCACATAATTGGTGGCACGGCAGCCGCCTCCGGTCTGGGTCATAATTATGGCTATTTTGTTCAAATCATACTTGCCGGAAAGCAGTGCTTCCATTATCTGTCCCACAACCAGCAGGGAAGGATAGCACGCATCATTATTGACATATTTTAATCCCACATCCACAGAATGTTTATTATCATTATCCAGTACTTCAAAATGGTATCCGCAGGCATTAAAAGCCGGCTTAAGTATCTCAAAATGAATAGGGGACATCTGCGGGCAGAGAATCGTATATTCTTCTCGCATTTCCTCCGTGAAAGGTACTTTTTCGATGGCAGAGGAATGAAGAGTGCGCTGTTTGTTCCTTTTTTCCCTGACGCGCAGGGCGGAGAGAAGGGAACGGATACGGATTCTGGCGGCTCCAAGATTATTCACCTCGTCGATTTTTAAGCAGGTATATATCTTGTCGGAGCCGGAGAGGATATCGTTCACCTGGTCGGTGGTAACTGCATCCAGTCCGCAGCCGAAGGAGTTGAGCTGAATCAAATCCAGATTTTCCACAGTCTTGACATAGCTTGCGGCGGCGTAAAGACGGGAGTGATACATCCACTGGTCGGAGACAATCAAAGGCCTCTCAGGGGACGCCAGATGGGAGATGGAATCCTCTGTCAGTACGGCAATATCGTAGGAAGTAATCAGTTCAGGAATACCGTGGTTGATTTCGGGATCAATATGGTAGGGGCGTCCTGCCAGCACAATACCGCGTTTTCCGGTTTCTTTCAGATATTCCAGTACCTCCTCGCCTTTTTTCTGCATATCCTTTCGTGCTTTTGCCTGTTCTTCCCAGGCTTCCCTGCAGGCGGACGCAATCTGGTCGGCAGGCAGCTCATGAAACTCTGCAGTCAGGGCTTTCGTAACGGTTTCCAGTGTCTTAAAGGACATAAAAGGATTGCGGAAGGTAATCTGTCCGCTGCTGATTTCCTCCACATTGTTTTTGATATTCTCTGAATAGGAAGTAACAATGGGACAGTTGTAATGATTGTTTGCTCCCTCAAATTCGTCACGCTCATAAAACAGGGCAGGGTAGAAGATAAAAGTAATGCCTTGTTTAATCAGCCATGTCACATGACCGTGGGCGAGCTTTGCGGGATAACACTCGGACTCGCTGGGAATGGACTCAATGCCAAGCTCATAAATCTTGCGGTTTGAGCTGGGGGAGAGTACTACACGGTATCCCAGTCTGGTAAAAAAGGTATGCCAGAAGGGATAGTTTTCATACATATTTAAGACTCTGGGAATGCCCACAGTACCTCTGGGAGCCTGGTCGGCATCCAGGGATTCGTAGGAGAAGAGTCTCTGTAATTTATATTCATAAAGGTTTGGAACATTGTTGGCATTTTTTTGTCCGCCGATACCGCGTTCACAACGGTTTCCGGAGATAAACTGGCGTCCGCCGGAAAATTTGTTGATGGTGAGACGACAGTTGTTGGTACAGCCTTTACATTTTGCCATGCTGGTATCAAACTGTAAATCACAGATTTTCTGGTGGGAGAGCATGGTAGTCTGATAGCCCTCCTCATAGCGTTCCCTTGCTATGAGGGCAGCGCCGAATGCACCCATAATACCTGCAATGTCAGGGCGGATGGCGTTGCAGTCTGCAATTTTTTCAAAGCTGCGCAGAACGGCATCATTATAAAAAGTACCGCCCTGGACCACAATGTTTTTACCCAGTTCAGAGGCGTCGGAAACCTTGATAACCTTAAATAGGGCATTTTTGATAACAGAGTAAGCCAGACCGGCGGAAATATCAGCCACGCTGGCGCCTTCCTTCTGGGCCTGTTTTACCTTGGAATTCATAAATACCGTACAGCGGGTACCCAGATCAATGGGATGCTCTGCAAAAAGAGCGGCCTGGGCAAAGTCCTGCACACTGTAGTTTAAGGATTTGGCAAAGGTCTCAATAAAAGAACCACAGCCAGAGGAACATGCCTCGTTAAGCTGTACGCTTTCCACGGTCTGATTTTTGATTTTGATACATTTCATATCCTGACCGCCGATATCCAGAATACAGTCCACATCCGGATTAAAGAATGCCGCGGCATTGTAATGCGCCACCGTCTCTACTTCGCCGTCATCCAGCATAAAAGCAGCTTTCATAAGCGCTTCACCGTAGCCGGTGGAGCAGGAGCGGACGATTTCCACATTTTCAGGAAGCTGGGAATAGATTTCTTTTAAGGAACGAATAGCCGTTTTTAAAGGGCTTCCATCGTTACTGCTGTAGAAAGAATAGAGAAGGGAACCATCCTCGCCCACCAGTGCAATCTTGGTGGTGGTGGAACCCGCGTCGATTCCTAAGAATGCTCTGCCCTGGTAGGAGGCCAAATCCGCAGTATTCACATGATGGGCATTGTGGCGCAGGGTAAATGCCTCATATTCTTTTTTATCTGCAAAAAGCGGCTCCATACGCTCCACTTCAAACTCCATCCTGATTTCGGAGGAGAGTTTGCCTACCATTTCTTCCATGGTTACGGAAACGTCTTCTTTTGCATTTAAAGCTGAACCGATGGCGGCAAACAGGTGGGAATTGTCGGTATCAATGATATGCTCCTCATCCAGCTTCAGGGTGCGGATAAAAGCATTTTTTAATTCGGATAAAAAGTGAAGGGGACCTCCCAGGAACGCCACATGTCCGCGGATAGGTTTACCGCAGGCAAGTCCGCTGATAGTCTGGTTTACTACTGCCTGAAAAATAGAGGCGGCAAGGTCTTCCTTGGTGGCGCCTTCGTTGATAAGGGGCTGGATATCTGTTTTGGCAAACACGCCGCAGCGCGCGGCAATGGTATATAGAGATTGGTAATTTTTGGCATATTCATTTAAGCCGGAGGCATCTGTCTGAATCAGGGAAGCCATCTGGTCGATAAAAGAGCCGGTACCACCGGCACAGATGCCGTTCATACGCTGCTCTACGTTACCGCCTTCAAAATAAATGATTTTGGCATCCTCCCCACCCAACTCAATGGCTACATCGGTTCTGGGCGCCAGCTCCTTAAGGGAAGTGGCGACTGCGATAACCTCCTGGGTAAAAGGGACTTCCAGATGATTGGCAAGAGTAAGCCCTCCGGACCCGGTAATCATAGGGTGCAGTGTCAGATTGCCAAGTTCTTCGTATGCTTTTTTTAATAAAGAAGCAAGGGTCTCTCTGATGTTGGCATAATGACGCTCATAATCGGAGAACAGAATAGTATGCTCATTATCCAGAATTGCAATTTTTACGGTAGTGGAACCGATATCAATACCCAGTGTTGCCTCGATATTTGTTGGGTTCATGTAAATACATCCTTCCTAAAATAAAGCTTCGTTAAAATTCGACATTCTTAGGTATTATACGACACAAATTATCAAAATGCAATGTGTAAAAAATGAGAATTCCATAAGGAAAAACTGATATTTTTATTAAAAATAAATTGCTTTGTTTACTTATGGAAAGGGGAATGTTAAAATATATTATTGTATGCTACAAAATATAGCCGGGAGGATGTTTCATGAGTAAATTTGAAAAAAAATTTGGAAAGTATGCGATTCCAAATCTTACCTTAATATTAATATTGTGTTATGCGGTGGGATATGTGCTTATGATTTTTAACAGCAATCTGCTGATGTATCTTACCCTGAATCCCTGTCTGATTTTGAGAGGACAAGTCTGGCGTCTTTTTACATGGATACTGGTTCCGCCGTCTTCCTTTGATATGTTTACGATTATTATGCTTCTGTTCTATTATAATATCGGAACAACGCTGGAGAGGACATGGGGGGATTACCGTTATAATGTCTATCTGCTTTCGGGTATGCTGTTCACGGTTATCGGCAGTTTTCTGTGTATGGGATATTTTTATCTCACCGGATATTCGGAACTGGAAATCACATTGGCGTTTTACAGTAATTTTATGTGTTTCAGCACTTATTTTATCAAT
Organism: uncultured Acetatifactor sp.; assembly: GCA_964604575.1. Lineage (GTDB taxonomy): Bacteria > Bacillota > Clostridia > Lachnospirales > Lachnospiraceae > Acetatifactor. The sequence goes on along the minus strand of CAZRZM010000002.1, from coordinate 15,223 downwards.
ATGTCCATATTCCTGGCGTTTGCCGCCACTTTCCCGGATGTACAGGTGCTTTTGATGTTTGTGATTCCGGTGAAAGTAAAATGGATGGGAATTATCTATGGCGTGATGATTTTATGGTATTTCCTTACATGGGGAACCTTTGCACGGTTTGCCATTGCGGCGTCCCTGCTGAATTTCCTGGTCTTTTTCCTCAGTACCAGAAGTCTGTTCCATTTGTCGCCAAAGCAGGTGAAGCGCAGGGCACAGTTTAAGCAGCAGGTGAAGAAAAATCCCAATCCGCGGATTACAAGGCACAAATGTGCCATATGCGGCAGAACGGAGCAGGATGATGAGACACTGGAATTCCGTTTCTGCTCCAAGTGTAATGGTAATTATGAATTTTGTCAGGAACATCTGTTTACACATGAGCATTTTAAATAAGGAATAAGATATAGGGGGAGCATGATGAATAAAGAAGTAGTATTTGCCCGCACACTGGAGCAGGTAAAGGCGTTGGCAAAAGAACAGGCAGGCTGTGTCAGCGAGGCGCAGGTGCAGGAGGCATTTGCCCCGCTAAAGCTGGATAATGCCCAGATGCAGATGGTATATGATTATCTGGTAAAACATAAGGTGGGTATCGGGGAGCCGCTTCTTCCGGAGGATTATCTGACCCCGGAGGAGCGTGATTATCTCCAGGATTATCTGGATGAAATTGCCGGGCTTCCTGTCTATTCCGAGGGCGAAAAGGAAGGATATACCATAGCTGCCATGGCAGGGGACAGGGCGGCGCAGGGCAGACTGGTGGAGATTTATCTGAAAGATGTAGTGGAAGTGGCAAAATTATATGCCGGACAGGGTGTTTATCTGGAGGATTTGATTGGAGAGGGCAATGTGGCGCTGGCAATGGGAGTGACTTTGCTGGGAAGTCTGGAGAAGCCTTCCCAGGTTCAGGGAATGCTGGGAAAATGTATGATGGACGCCATGGAGGAGTATATTGCGGAAAATGCTTCCAATGAAAAAAAGGACAGGCATATCGCAGATAAGGTGAATCTGGTGGCGGACAAGGCAAGAGAACTGGCTGAGGAATTTCAGCGTAAGGTGACGGTGGGGGAACTGGCTAAGGAGGCAGGACTGACACATAAATCCATCCGGGATGCCATGCGGATGAGCGGTTTTCGGATAGAAGACATCGAAATGCAGTCGGATGAGGAGCAGGATGATGCAGAAAACAGTTTATGAAGATAACAAATACAGTATGCAGGATGTAAGCAGTCTCTATATCGGCACGAAATATACGCTGGAAGAAATATTGAATGAGGAAAATATTCTGTTTAAATTCCGTCTGGTGGTGGAACGCTATATTTTACCGGAAGCAGATTTGCAGGATACACTGGAGACACATCTGTATTATCTGGATGCCAAAAGTTTTCTTGTGAGGATTTACAGGCAGTTGAAGGCAAGGGTGAAAATAAATATTATTGAGGAGAAAAAAAGTCTTACGGGCGGTGCCAGAAAAAGATATACTACCCAGGTTCTTACGGTGGAGAAACTGGCAGCAATGACACCCGGAGAAAAGGAGGAGAAGGGTGTTGTGGTGCAGGAGCTGATGATAAGTAAACTGGCACTTATGACATTTTGAAAAATAAGCAGGGGAGAACCCGGAAAGCAGGAGAAGAAAATGAGAGTAGAAGAGTTGACCGCGTATGAGGTAATAGAGAAGAAGGAGATTAAAGACATTAACAGTGTGACTTATCTCTGTAAACATAAAAAAACCGGAGCCAAAATAGCGCTGGTGCAGAATGATGATGAAAATAAGGTGTTTTATATCGGATTCCGCACACCGCCCCAGGATTCCACCGGTGTGGCACATATTCTGGAGCACTCCGTTCTGTGCGGTTCTAAAAATTTTCCGGTAAAAGACCCTTTTGTAGAACTGGTGAAAGGTTCTCTCAATACTTTCTTAAATGCCATGACTTATCCCGACAAGACTATTTATCCGGTGGCAAGCTGTAATGCCAAGGATTTCCAGAACCTGATACATGTTTATCTGGACGCGGTATTTTATCCCAATATTTACCAGAAAGAGGAAATTTTCCGTCAGGAGGGCTGGCACTATGAACTGGAGAATGGAGAAGAACTGAAAATCAACGGCGTGGTATACAATGAGATGAAAGGAGCCTTTTCTTCCCCGGATGATGTGCTGGAGCGGGAGATGATGAATTCCCTGTACCCGGATACCACGTATGGATGTGAATCCGGCGGTGACCCGGATGTTATTCCTGAGCTTACCTACGAGCAGTTTATTGATTTTCATAAAAAATATTATCATCCTTCCAACAGCTATATCTATCTGTACGGAGATATGGATATGGCGGAGAAACTGCAGTTTATAGATGAAAATTATCTCTCTGCTTTTGATGCCCTGGAGGTGGATTCCACCATTGACGTACAGGAGCCTTTTACGGACACCAACCGGATTGTGAAGGAATACCCCATCGGTGAGGGAGAGGATGAGGAGGAAAATACGTATCTGTCCTGGAATGTGACAGTGGGTGACAGTCTGGACAGAGAGCTTTATATTGCATTTCAGATTCTGGATTATGCCCTCTGCTCCGCACCGGGTGCGCCACTGAAACAAAGACTGGTGGATGCGGGTATCGGAAAGGATGTCTACAGCATTTATGAAAACGGAATCAAACAGCCCTTTTTCAGTGTGGTGGCAAAGGATACTTCTGTGGCGAAGGAAGAGGAATTTTTAAAGCTGACAAAAGAGGTGCTTACTGAGATTGTAAGAAACGGTTTTGAGGAAAAAGCATTACGGGCGGGCATCAACTATTATGAATTTAAGTATAGGGAGGCGGATTTTGGTTCCTATCCCAAGGGACTGATGTACGGTCTGCAAATATTGGACAGTTGGCTCTATGACGAGAATAAGCCCTTTATCCATATCGAGGCGAATGATACTTTCGCGTCTTTGAAAGAAAAAGTGAAAACCGGCTATTTTGAAGGTCTGGTTAAGAAATATTTTCTGGAAAACAAGCATTGCTCCGTTGTTGTCTTAAAGCCCAGGCTGGGACTTATGGAGGAGCAGGAGCAGGCGCTTGCTGACAGGCTTGGGGCAGTGAAAAATGCCATGAGCAGAGAGGAACTGGAAAAGATACAGAATCAGTATGAAGCCCTGCGTGCTTTTCAGGAAAGTGAGGATGCCAAGGAAGACCTGGAGAAAATTCCGCTTTTACAGAGAGAGGATTTGAAAAAGGAAGCGGCGGATTTCGTGATGGAAGAGCGAAAAATTGGAGAAACCAGGCTTCTGTATCATAACTTGTTTACAAACGGTATCGGCTATCTGCGTCTGATTTTTACCCTGGATGAGATACCGGCAGAGTATTTCCCCTATATCGGGGTGCTAAAAGGGTGTCTGGGACTGTTGAATACCGAGCATTATCAGTATGGGGATTTGTTCAACGAAATGAATCTGGTTACTGGCGGCATGGCGGCGGTAAACAATGCCTATACTCTGATTGAAGATACCAACCAGTGCAGGGTTACCATGGAATTAAAGACAAAAGTACTGTATGAGAATCTGGAAAAAGCAGTGGAACTGATGCAGGAAATCATGATGAGCAGTGATTTTACGGATACCAAAAGACTGTCTGAGATATTGGCGGAAGGAAAATCCCGTCTGCAGGCACAGATGACATCAGCGGGTCATACGGTGGCAGTGGGCCGTGCACTGTCCTATGGGAGTGCTGCCGGTGTGATGAGTGAGGAGCTTTCCGGTGTACCTTTTTATCGCCTGATTTCTAAACTGGCGGATAATTTTGAGGAGGAAAAGGATGATTTGACAGCAAAATTGTCCGCTCTGGCGCGCATGATTTTCCGCAGGGAAAATCTTATGGTGGATTTTGTGGGTGAGGAGAAAGGACTTCCCAGCCTTAAGGGTGCAGTGGAAAAAGTGGTGGAGAATTTATATACCTGCGAAGTGCCCAAATCCCATTATGTTCCGGCGGTGGAAAAGAAAAATGAAGGCCTGATGACTTCCTCCCAGGTGCAGTATGTGTGCCGTGCCGGCAATTTCCGCAGGCAGGGACTTCCCTATAAGGGTTCGCTGCGCGTTCTGAAAGTGATGATGGGATATGAATATCTCTGGATGAATGTGCGGGTAAAGGGTGGTGCATACGGATGTATGTGCAGCTTCGGCAAGTCCGGTGAAAGTTATTTTGTGTCCTACCGTGACCCTAACTTAAGAAAAACGCTGGACATTTATGAGAAAGCAGCAGATGCTGTGGCGGATTTTGAGGCAGATGAGCGGACCATGACCCAGTATATTATCGGTGCAGTCAGTGATTTGGATATGCCCATGAACCCGGCGGCCAAGGGGCTTTATGCACTGAGCGCGTATATGACGGGAGTTACAAAGGAAATGTTACAGAAAGAAAGGGACGAAATCTTATCTGCCACGCCGGAGAGTATCAGGGAACTGGCAGAATATATCCGCGCATTTATGTCGGAGGATATGCTGTGCGTTGTGGGCAATTCGGTTAAAATTAAAGAGGAACGTGAAATATTTGGAAAAACGGAGAACCTTTTTGCATAAAAACCGTTTATAAAGATATAGAGCCTGATAAAGGCTGTTTTGAACTTTTTATGACAGGGAGGAAATGGTGAATGAAGAAAAATTTGAAAGTACGGTTGCAAAAAGGTGCAGCACTGTGTCTGGTTACATCTATAGTGCTGGTTCTGGGAGGCTGCGGTGGTGTATCTAAATATAATAGTCCTGCAGATACAACTATGGCCGAAGATGGGTATTATACCAATAATGTTGCTGCTTCCGAAAGCTGGGGAAGCAGCAGTTATATGACGGAAGAAAGTTTCTCGGATTATGATATGGCAGACTATGATACGGAATGGGAAGAGCCGGGAGAGCAGGCATCAGGTGATTCCGGGGCAGCGGTGGATGTGAAAGACAACGGCCGGAAGCTGATTAGGACTGTGGACATGAATGTGGAGACCAAGGAGTTTGATAAGGTTCTTGCCACTTTGGAGGACCAGGTGAATCAGCTTGGCGGTTACATAGAAAGCATGGACACCTATAACGGAAGCCGTTATTCGGGATACAGCAGTGCGCGGAATGCCAATATGGTTATCCGTATTCCCCAGACAAAATTGCAGGGCTTTTTGGATACGGTATCGGACATCAGTAATGTTGTGAGGCGTTCCGATAATGTGGAAGATGTAACATTAACCTACGTAGACCTGGAGAGCCACAAACAGGTGCTTCAGGCGGAGCATGACAGACTTCTGGGATTTTTGGAACAGGCAGAGACCATTGAGGATATGCTTACCATTGAGCAGAGACTTTCCAATATCCGCTATCAGCTTGAGAGCATGGAGGCACAGCTCCGTACTTTTGATAACAAGGTTGATTACAGTACCATATATCTGAATATTGACGAAGTGAAGGAACTGACCGTGGTAGTGGAAGAGGAGGAAACCACCTGGCAGCGTATCAGCGGCGGCTTCATGGAGAGTCTTGAAGATATCGGAGATGGATTTAAAGAGTTTGGTATCTGGGTGGCTGTGAATAGTCCCTATATGGTACTCTGGATAGTTGTGTTTGCGGTAATTATAGTGATTATCCGTGTGAGCTACCGGAGAAGCATTGCAAAGAAAGCTAAGAAGCAGGCGGGAAAAAATGAAGGAAATAGTAATGCTGTCGGTTAATACTGATTTTAGCCCCTGATTCTTTCTTTTCTTTTTAGCGGACTTATTTTAGGGCGCAATGACCCTCTGGTCTTATTTTTTCAGGCGCCCTTTTTCCTTAAGCTGTTTTCAGAAGTCTGGTAATATATAAAAAATCAGAAGCAGACAGAGTGTTTTACAGAAAAATAGAAGCTGTTTATAAAGGATATGTTTTTTTGGTCAGGGAGATTTGACTTAATATGATTAAGATTGGTAATTACAAATCCTTTAATGAAGAGGATGTCCAATATATAGAGGAAATTAGAAATGTTTGATAGTGAAATTAATAGAGTTAATAAATATCTAAAAGAGCAATTATGGATGGACTTTGAAATGTGTAATATAGGCCGTGGGGGATTAGAGTTATATGGCTTTTTGGATGAATCAGGTATGGATAAAATAAAAATTGTATTTGAACAACCATACATGGTTTCGTGCAATTTTTACTTCACTTATGAGGGAAACAAAAAGGATTTTCTCTCTGTTGTTGATGGAGAAGAAGCGGTTCAAATTAATAAGAAGTATAGTGTAACGCAAGGAAATATTATCTTTAAAGTTTCCAATACAAATATTGAGACAGATATGATTATAATAGCCAGAGGGATTAAAGTTATAATAATGGAATAATTAAGTTATGTTTCTGTAATGATAATACCATCACCCCAATATGAGGTCTTCTTAAACGGTCTAATACCATTTTTCATGTTAATATAACTATTTTGACTATGAATTCTTTTTCGTCACACTGTAGGGTGACACTGCCCTTATATTTGTAGGCAATTCTCTTCATGATATCAATACCGTATCCATGAGATAATTTATCTTTTTTGGTAGTGATTACACTGTTACTGCGGATAGCTGCCTTTTTTTCTATAGAGTTCACAATCTTTATCACAGTATAGTTATCGGTGGTGTTTACCCGGGTGTGGATGTAGGCATGGGATTGTGGCAGACACGCTTCAATTGCGTTGTCATAAGCGTTGGAGAAAAGACCGCAGATGTCAGGTGCTGTCATGTCCTTTAGGTTCTTTAATGAGCCTTCAAAAGAAAATGAAATGCCGTTCTCTTCGCAGACTTTTTTTCTTGAGGCAACAACCAGATCCGCTACTTTATTGCCTGTGAGTATCCTGGTGTCCGGCAGGATGGTGTAATCGCTTAACTGTTCTGTATATTTTTGGACTTTCTTGTAATTTCCTTCCTCGCACAATGAATGGATGACAGCCAGATGACTGGCAATGTCATGACGCATTCTTTTGACGTATTCTTCGTTTTCTTTGATATCCTGCAGGGAAGCCAGTTGCAGTTTCAGGTATTCGGTCTCATTTCTGGCAACAGACTGACGATAAATCCGGATATGAAATTCAAGTATGCTATATAGATAGTATCCAATACTAAATACATAAGCGCCTACAAAAACGGCTGCAAAGGTATAGTAAAGAACAGGTTTTAGACTGGTTCGGTTAAGCAGTATGACAAGCCCCACATCTATAAAAGAGAAAAAGAGCAGTGTAATGCCGCCTAAAATTTCTTTTATGCCAAAATGTAAGGAAATCTGGTATTTGTTTAACAGATAACCAAGGATAATTAAGGAGATAAGAAGCGTGATATCTGTCACAAGATAAAACAGCGTCAGGGTATAATCCTGAAATACAAAGCTTATTTGATTGGAGGTAAGTTCATCAAGCATACACTGGGAAGCAACTGTCAGAATAAAATAGATTGCGGCAGCGGGGAAAAAACGTAGTAAATCCGCTGTTTTTTTTGAACTGAACAAAAAAACAGTCAGCGCAACAGTTAGCATCATATGGAAAAGGACATCATAATATTCAGGATATAATTGGACAATAATGGTTCCGAACAGGTTGATGCCTGTACATAATATCATGTTTTTTTTATTTAAATTTATATGAGCAGAACAGATATACTGCATAAGAAAGATAATAATCCAATATTCCATTAGATTAATTATTAGCTGAATCAGCATCGCGTATCTCCTTCTATGTAGGCATTTAAAGCGAGACGGAATGCCTTTCCTTTCCGGCGGCTGATGGGAAGCGTGTGACCGCAGGAGAGAGTCAGGTGTGTCTCGTCAAATTCCCTGACATGAGCCAGATTGACAAGGTATTTACGGTGAATGCGGAAGAAGAAGGAGGAAGGAAGCTGCATTTCCAGTTCATTCAGTCCTTTCCGCAGAGTAATTGTGTCATTTTTATAATAAAGAACCGTGTCTTTATTGTCAGCCTGCAGATATTGAAGAGCCTGTACATGCAAAAGAAACTCACACTCAGGAGTTTTGATTAACAAGCTGTGGGAAGCCTCAAGTTCCATACAGATATCTTTCATTGTATGAGAAATGTCTTCTTTTGTTACGGGCTTTAATAGATAACGAAAACCGTTTACTTCATAACCGGCGGGTGCATACTCCAGATAAGCGGTTAAGAATACTAGAATGGTATGCTGGTCATAGGTCCTGATTTTTGAGGCTGTCTCAATGCCGTTTAGGGGAGACATGATAACATCCAGAAAAACCACGTCATATCGTATACCTTCTTCATATTTCGCCAAAAGCTCGATGGGGGAAAGAAAGCATTCCACAGAGCAGTCCGGTTGTTGCCATAAGTATTTATATATTCTGTTTAAAAATACGGTCTCATCGTCACAAATCGCTATTTTCATACGGTTACTCTAGCATACTTTGGTTGTTCCGTCAAGAAAACGCAAGCACGAGCTTCTGCCTAAACCGTTTACTCCATGAATATGACCGTTTACGCACTATTTAGGAAAGAAGATTACTTTTTGGTAAAATTATGTACAGTTGGAAAGGAAAAAAAGATATATGAGTATGTAATTTAACAGAAATGGAGAAAAAGATGAAGAAGAAAATTGTAACAATGATTTTATTTGTAACTATGATATGTGGCATGGCTGCATGCGGACAGAAAGAGGAAACATCCCTGAATACGGAAAAGGAAGACACAACAGTGGGAAATAATGTGCAAGGGGAAACTGACAAGGACAATGACCGCACAGCCACCACAGATAAAGAAAACAACAGTTTATGGGTAACAAGAACCGTGGAGCCGCCTTCTCTAGGGGAAATTTTTGTAAAGGACTATGAAATCATAAGTGGCGTTTCAGTCAAAATTTCAACATCTCCCTTTGATTACGATTTTGATGAGATAGAAAAAAAGCTTAGGGCAAATTCTTTTATAGCGGACAACTATAAGCTGGAGACAGAATTATGGGAGGATATACAAAATGCACAGACATACAATGAAGGAGATTTTCATGATTATGTTTTCTGCCAGTCAATTAATGGTGAAAGTAAGGACAATCAGGGAGGGAGAGAAATTTATGCGGATTTTGATTTTACCCTTTCTACCGATTACGCTTACTTTGATAACATAAACGCAGTTTCTGTTTCCTTCAAGGATATTTTGCTGGAAGAAAACGGTGTACAGGAAAATATTTACTCTGTATTGAGAGACACCTTGGGGGAGGAAGTGGCGGAATACCTGGTATATGCACAGGCAGAAGATGAAAACGACATGGACTTTAGCGAATATGTCACAACCGAGGGAGATTCTCTGTACTATTTTACAAGAAAAATAACAGAATTTTCAGACGGTTGCCAGATAGAGTTTTATATGAAAGCAGTTGAAACGCAAAATGGCTTTGTCTGTGTTAATCAGGGGAAAACTCCTATGCTCCAGGATGCAAAGTATAATTTGAACATTTTAACAGAGGGAAATGTCAGTGGATGGAATATAAAAGAGTTTAGTCAGGACATGCCTGAGTATACAAGCATTGATGTAGGCGTGGAATTTATACGAAATCGCCTGGGATGGACCAGATATTCCGAAGCAGTATCGGATGATAATACATCAACATATGAACTGTTTGCCTTTGAATATGAGCAGGGTCTTTATGATGTGGCGGCTTATGATTGTCCGAGTATAGAGATTACCTATACTATTTCTGAGCGTGATGATGACATTACTTACTTAAATGTCATCTTTGAAGGTGAGTCAGGTGCCTATTTTGACAGTTCAGATAAAGAAGCATTTCACGAAAAAGTTTTTTCAATTTTAAAAGAGCAGATTACTTTGTTGTGCCCTTGTCTGGATCCGGAAGTGTTAAATTATGAAAATTTTCAAGAGAAAAACACATGGAGTACAACTATACCTGTTACCTATTTGGGAAAAGAATGTGAGTGTTACATTAGCATAGAATTGCGCAAGACTGTTGCAGAATGGAAAGTTGAGTTTAATTACAGGTAAAAATATCCATACAGATTGTTTTGTAATCAGCAGTATTTTTGGGCTGGAAGCAGTTGAAAAATTTTTAATAGCTATGCTGATACATATCAATGAAGTGAATAATTATAAAAAGTATAGGTATCCTTTGGCTATAGCAGACCTCCAATGCGGTTGACACCGCAAAGAATGTTTCCTAATATAGAATTAAATGTATTTACAAAATAGAGAGGTACATAATGATTTGTGAATATGATGAATTAAAACAGTATGTAAAAGAAGATTTTCAACGATTTTACGAATGGGGATTTAATGAAAAACAAATCTTCCCGGCTGTTCTGGATGAATATAAATATCAAGAAAGTTTTTGTGAAAATATTTGTATTCATATTTTTTTGATATTGAATTATGTAGAAAATGGACTGGATTTTAATGAAATATTTGTGAAATTAAGACAGTTAATGGACGAGGTGACTGAGAATGAATTGAAAGGTGAGTTGAGGAATGAATATACAAAATTTGTTAAAGATTTAAGTACTATCTTGGATTGTAAATAATATGATAAGATAATTATAATAGTAGTCTATATTCATGCAGTAGTTGTTGCCAGTACATAGTACCGCTTAGCAGCAGTATTTTCTATACTTTTTCCCATGGGCGGACTTTGAGGCATCCATGTGCAAGGAATCCCAGGCAAGGGCATGGCTGGGCGGCGATGATGTTGTGGTGAAAGTTGCGGCGCAGGCGGAGACGGCAGCGGAGGGAATCCCCCTGCACAGACCTCGGAGGAGGACTGGGAGCACCGAATATGGCTGTACCAGAACAGTGAGGAACTGGAGAAACAGACAGACGAAACCCTGAGAGAAAATGCAGACAGCGACAGTTTAACCAGTGAGCAGATACTCTTTCTGATGACCGGCATGTACGGATAGGACATGGTGGGCAGAATACTGGCAGAGAATGACACCAGTAACTGGACAGTGGACTACTGGCTGGCAGCTGTATGATCCAGTGAAGAAGATGTTGATTTATTTTATCAGATTGCTCAGTTCTATCAAAATGAAGAATATTATAAAAAATTTACAAAGTGAACTACTTTTTGTCTATCGAATCTTCAAATATTCGGATACCATACAGCCCTGATTTTTGTGCTGGTGGAATGGATACAGGTACGCCACCTTTTACTGGAAATGGATTTACAAAGTCAGAAAATGGTCAGTTAATTCCTGAGTATAAATGTACTGATGACAGAGTGATACCTAATGACGGAGCACAGATAGTAAGGATAGGGAAAGATGGTTCCACAGAAGTGGTGGCAGTATATAATGCAGAAGCAAAGAAGTTTTTACCAATAGAAAATTAAAGGAGATGTCAATATGCAGGATTTATATGTGGTATATCATGGGAAGCTGTATCCGGCAAGCTTTAGTTGTGATGAAATTATACTGAGGTCAACTACCTACCAGGATTTGCAGGAGGGGTTTGAATTGCGCAGACCATTTATATATACGCCTACAAATGAATATATTGTATGTCTGAAACATATAAAAAAATCAGAAGCAGACAGAGTGTTTTACAGAAAAGTAGAAGCTACCTATAAGGGATATGTTTTTCTGGTTAGGGAAGTCAGACTTAATATGATTAAGATTGGTACTTATAAATCCTTTAATGAGTCAGTTGCAAATTTGCTGGGAATGGAAAGGGTGGACAAGTTTGAATTTGAAAAATGGATTATGGAAAATGAAGCGGAAATAAAAGTAATAGAAGAGGATGTATAATATTACAAATGTTTAAATGATTTTAAGTTGTCCGATGCCACCACCATTCCATATAGGGGGATTGCGGGCTATTAAAAAAGGTATTTATATATATGAAAAGGAGAATATAATTTATGAAGAAAAAATTTTTAACCATGATTTTAGTTGTCTGCATGGCATGTGCCATGGCTGCGTGCGGGAAGCAGGAAGAGGCGTCCGTGAATAACGGGCAGACAGAAGACAGCGGGGAGAATAAGGACTCAGAGTCCGGGAACACGGAACAGGAGGAAGAGAAGCAAGAGGAAAAGAAAGAGACTTCCGATGGGGAAGAGTGGGGACTTAAATATAAATCGAATATAGCTGCAAGAAATACAGAGGATAAAAAGGTGCGGTTTTATATCAATTATCCCACCCTGATGCCGCATAATGAGATGGATACTTGTGAGGTGACCTATCAGAAAGATTCCTCCCTTGTCGCGAAATTTGAAAGCTGGTATAAAAAGTATTCCATTGACAGTCTGGAAACGATGCTTGCGGACGGCAACGAGCCGGTGTGTGAAGCCATGTGGGGTTATTATGATAGTGATCTTGGTTATGATACTTCCTATGAAACCTCCTTTGAAGTGGATACCACGGAGCTGACCACCATTAACGGATTTCCCATGTGCAAATATGTGGGAAACCTCATTTTTGATAACGGAGAGACAAAACACACCATACCCTTTGTGGGATATGCCGCTGACCTGCAGGTCGGGGAAGGCGCATATGTGATGTGGATGGTTTTTGACAACAGTGAATTCAGCAAACTCGACCCCCTGGAAGCAGGAACCATCGAAGAATATGCCCTGAAAATGGCTGAATCGTTGGAAGTAATAGAATAGTGGCTGGATTTTAGCACTATGCAGAAATAACAAAAAATATCAAAAGAAACAGCTTATACCAATCCGGGAGAAAAGCACATGTGGAATACATTCAGAGAAACATACAGGAAAAAACACAATAAAGACGGACAGAAAGGGGCAGTCACCGTTGAGGCAGTCGTGGCTTTTGTGGGTTTTCTGTTTGTCATATTTACCATACTGAATGTCGTGAATTTCTGCAGGGCACAGGTGCTGGTCTCCAATGCGGTTGATACCGTAACCAAGGAACTGACGCAGTATTCCTACCTGTACAATATCAGCGGACTGCAGAAGTTCGACAGTGACATCCATGACATCGGCCAGACCGGAAAGGACAACCTCAACGCTGTGGCAGGTTCCGTTGGGAATCTGTACAGTGCCATGAGCACTGCCGTTGGCACCTCCATCGAGGAGGGGACCAACCTGGCCAATGCCACCATGGACGGAAGCGTGACGGAGGACATGGTCACCACTGCCCTGAACAGCCTGGAAGCAGACGGAACCAATATCAGTACCTCCATCAACAACATGACCACGGAGTTTGCAACAGTGGGGGACAACCCGGTGCTGTACATGAAGAGCATTGTTGCCGTTGCGGGCAGTGAAGGACTGGATGCGTTAAAGTCCCATTTAATTGCGGCGCCGCTGGCAAAAGCCCTGATGGTGAAACATTTCGGCGGAAGCTGGAGCGAAGCGGACCGGCAGCTGGAGGCACTGGGGGTAGTGGACGGGCTGGACGGCATGAACTTCGGCATGTCCACGCTCTTCTGCGAAGGCGAGGAGGAGGACGTCCACATAGTTCTGTACTATAAACTGAAGGTAGTACAGCTGTTCCCCTGGGCGGATTTTGAGGCAGCCATGTGCAAGGAATCCCATGCAAGGGCATGGCTTGGCGGGGATGATGTTGTGGTAAAGGTTGCGGCACCCCGGTTTGACAGCACAAATACCGGAGGAGGCGAAGAGCCGCCGGCAGAAGAGGAGGAAGAGGAAGAAGCTGCACCGGATGCGGAAGCCATAAAGGCAGCCATGGTGGAAAAATACGGTCAGGAAGTGGTGGATGCCGTAAGTGACGGGGAGGATACCTCTGCCTGGACGGAAGATGACTGGGAATACCGTATATGGTGGTACCAAAACGCCGAAAATCCTGATGCTCAGATAGACGAGACAGAACTGAATGACGGTCTTACAAATGAACAGATACAATTCCTAATGAGCAGCGAGTATGGTCAAGACATAGTAACCATGATTTTAGCTGACAACAATACCAGCAACTGGACGCAGGATGATTGGGAGAAAGCAATTTTGTGTTACATGTATATGTCACAAAATGAGCCAGACACGTTTAATCGTGTTCGGATGATTAACAAATATGGGTATGAGACAGTCAATGCAGTTAGTGCGGGAGTGGACACCTCTCTTTGGACAGCCGATGAATGGGAAGATAACATCGGATTATATCTAAGGAATACGCGGGCTGGAGAAGAGGAAAACAAGGAAGAAGAAAGTACCGCGGGCAGAACAAAATATGATAATATTAATATTGATGAATTGAAGACTAGCGACCCAAATCTCCTTGATGAGATTGTTGATGATATACGAAGAAATGGCAACTCACCCATTGATATACCAGAAGATGTATCAATAAATGCTAAATCAATGACTAAAGGGTACCAACAGATAAAATATCAGTGGACAGAAGGTGATTATAAATATGAAGCTCGTTGGCACACGGAAACGCCAGGAGCTGTTCAATATGATAGAGGTACAACTTGGGTGATAACTAGGACTATTCCGGGTAATGCACAAGGACAAAAAAGGGTTACAGAATATTTAGTGGGTGACTAATGGATAAGTGAAGATGTATGGAAAGAGGCAGAACGTGCTAATAAGGCGGGTACAGCTAGCCCAGAGCAAATGGAACTTCTTGAAAAAGGACATTGGCAAGCACAGTAACTATATGGAGAAGTGAAGTGAATAAAAACGATAAATTTTATGATGGATTTGAAGGGGAACCAAAAATAACTTTCTGTTTAATGGAGAATGACATCATTGTTGAAGAAGTTGGTATTTGGGATGGATATTTCAATAAAATAATGAATTTAGTTCGACCTGAAAGGGAAAGATGGACGGGACTGGCATATTATTATCATCTATACACTGGATGGTATGAGGAAGATAATTGGTTGATACCCAATATTCTAGAGACATACGAGCAATTAGTAAACATTGATTCTGGTGAATTAGAAAATAAAGAAGAAAAAGAGATTCTTGATTTAGTTGTTAATTTACTAAAACGTGCTATAGACAATAACGGTAAGGTTTATATAGTGTACGATTAGAAAATATGTTTATATGTAGTATATTAAAATAATATTATCCTGCACTTTGCACATAGAAACGACTTATGCACCATGAAAAGGTAATTGAATCAGCAGTAAAAATGAATAAGATATCTTCAGGAGGAAAGGTAAATGTATGGACTAATGAAGGATTTTTATATTATCCATAAATAAAGAAGGGGTGTATTATGTAAAGCTAGGGAAACGCTGATTAATTCAAGCTATTCCATATGATTTCTGATATTATATAT
>CAZRZM010000001.1:64302-74326 GCA_964604575.1 uncultured Acetatifactor sp. | reverse complement strand
AACGTCCAAAGAAATGACAAGACGTTTAATATTGGAATATAATTTGTTTGTTAAGGACTTGTCTGGTAAGATGAACAAAGGTCAATATCTTCGTTTGGCTGTACGCAATACAGAGGATAATAATAGGTTATTAGAGGCTTTAAGGGAGGTATTATAGGACTTATGAAAATCATTACATTTGAGGACATAAAAAATTTAAATATTTCGCCTTTAGAATGCTATCAATGGACTAGCGAGATGATAAAAAATAAAGGAAATGCTGTTCTACCTGCCAAGATTAGTATGAAGCCGAGAGAAGGTGTATTTTGCAATGTTATGCCGTGTATGATACAAGATGGTTCGGCTGGCTGGGGTGGAGTGAAAATGGTAACCCGTTACCCGGAACGAAATCCCAGTCTTGATAGTCAATTGCTTCTTTTTGATGTGATTAGCGGAGATGTTTTAGCGTTGATGGATGCAAACTGGATTACTGCTATGAGAACCGGGGCGGTTGCAGCGCATTCCATTATGCTGTTTGCAAAAGAAGATTTTTCCGAAATAGGGATGCTTGGACTGGGAAATACAGCAAGGGCTACATTATTGATTTTGGCGGAGATGATGCCAACACGACAATTCAATATTAAGTTAATGCGACATAAAGATCAGGAGATATTGTTTGCAGAATATTTTGAGAAATATACAAATCTTCATTTTTGTTATGTGGATGAAAATGAAAAATTGGTAGAGGGCTCGGATGTTGTAATTTCTGCGGCTACCTATCTACCGGAGGATATATGTGAAGATAACAGCTTTAAAGAGGGAGTTCTCGTTGTACCAATACACACATTGGGATTTACTAACTGCGACCTTTTTTTTGACAAAATATATGGGGATGATTATAACCATATATGCCATTTTAAGAATTTTGATAAATTTAAAAAATTTTCAGAAGTAAGTGATGTTGTCAACGGCAGAACTGAAGGCAGGGCGAACGAAAAAGAACGCATTATGGTATATAATATCGGAGTGTCAATGCATGATATCAATTTTGCTAAACATATTTATCAAATGCTAAAAAATTCAGAATTGAGAGAAGTGGATATGATGGCTCCAAAAGACAAATTCTGGGTTTAGAGAGCAACTATATGTAAGTGGAAGAACGGAAATATTCAAGCCGTTGGTAATGGCAACATGACCGTGGTTGAAGTACTCTTAAACCTATTGTAGAATAAAAATATTGTGTAATGAAAAAAATATAAAGGTATAATCTGGAGGAAATAAAAATGTTTACTGCAAAGACCTTACTAATCACCGGTGGTACCGGTTCCTTTGGTAATGCTGTATTAGACAGATTTTTGGCAACTGATATTGGGGAAATCCGTATATTTTCCCGCGATGAGTTAAAACAAGACGACATGCGTCACTATTATCAGAGGGAATTCCCCGAATATAGTAACAAGCTGAAATTTTATATCGGAGATGTGCGTGACCCACAGAGCATCCGCAAGGCTATGTATGACGTGGACTTTATTTTTCATGCGGCGGCATTAAAGCAGGTTCCGTCCTGTGAATTTTTCCCCATTGAAGCGGTCAAGACCAATGTTCTGGGTACGGAGAATGTATTGCAGGCGGCTGTTGAAGCGGGTGTGAAGAAGGTAATCTGTCTGTCCACGGACAAGGCGGCGTATCCTGTAAATGCCATGGGAACCTCCAAGGCAATGATGGAGAAGGTCATCGTGGCGAAGGCGAGAACCATATCCCCTGATAAGACAAGCATCTGCTGTACCCGGTACGGAAATGTGCTTTGTTCAAGAGGTTCCGTTATTCCGCTGTTTATCAGTCAGATTAAAGAGGGAAAGCCCCTGACTGTCACAGAGCCTAAGATGACCCGTTTTGTCATGAGTCTGGAGGAGGCTGTGGAGCTGGTGGTATATGCTTTTGAAAATGCAGAGAGTGGGGACATTATGGTGCAGAAAGCTCCTGCCTGTACCATCGGAGTTCTGGCGCAGGCGGTAAAAGAATTGTTCCATGCGGATAATGAGATAAAAGTAATTGGTATCCGTCATGGTGAAAAAATGTATGAGACACTTTTAACCAATGAGGAGTGTGCCCATGCCGTGGATATGGGCCATTTCTACCGTGTGCCTGCGGACAAGCGTGATTTGAATTATGATAAATATTTTACGGACGGCAATGTGGAACGCGCGAAGCTTTCTGAGTTTAACTCCAATAACACAGAGCTTATGAATGTGGAGCAGGTAAAAGAGAAACTCTTGACATTGTCTTATATCAGGGATGAAATTGCACAGTGGGAGAATAAGTAATTAAAAGGGATTTACAAACACATGTTCTGACTGTATAATATTGTTACGGCAGGAAGAATTGATGAATAGACTGTAAAAGGAGATAAGATGCGGAAGGATAAATTTAGGGACCCGATTCATGGTTTTATTGAGGTGCGTGAGGGGGAACTGAAGATTGTTAATACGAAGGCATTTCAAAGGCTGCGTAATATTAAGCAGCTTGCTATGACGTATTATATATATCATGGTGCCGAACACACGAGGTTTGGACATTCGCTTGGCGTGATGCATCTGGTTACCCGGGCATTTCGGTCAGCCATTGAGGGGTATGAAGAATATTTTCCGGAAGCAAAACGAGAGCAGTACGAGCAGATTTTGAGATTAATTGCTCTCACACATGATATAGGTCATGCTCCTTTTTCGCACGCATCCGAAACGGTGTTTCCTGATGGTAAAGAACATGAAGATTTTACGGCAGCTATTGTGCAGGAGACGGAGATAGCTGATATCATCAATGAGATAGGCAGGGAATTTGTGAATAAATATGGTTTGGAGTACAATATTACGCCGGAACTGATTTGCAATATATACATGGGTAAGGATGCCGGACCAAATTCGGAGTACACATTTTTGAAGAGTTTTATGGACAGCGAGCTGGATTGTGATAAAATGGACTACCTGCTCAGGGACTCTTATTATTGTGGGGTTAAATATGGTATGTATGATGTGGAAAGGCTGATTTCGTCCTTTACCATATGTTATTCGAATGATGTTCCCCGACTGGCTATTGAAACCGGAGGAATACAAGTTTTTGAGGAATTTGTGTTGGCGCGGTATTTTATGTTTATTCAGGTATATTTCCATAGAACAAGAAGATATTTTGATATTATGCTTGGGCGTGCGTTAAAGAGTGTACTGCCGGGTGGGACTTACCCGGAGCAGGTGGAAGAGTATCTGGAGTGGGATGACGGCAGAGTGCTCCAATTGTTAAAGGAACATGCCGACAGTGATGAAGCATGCAGAAATCTGGTGGAAAGATATGTGTATCCGAGAGTGTTTCGGACCAAGACCCATCCCCAGGAATCGGATGTAAGGGAATTTAAACGTAATCAGAAAGAGTTGGAAAAACTGGTAGGGAAGGATAATTTGATAATTGATAAATCAGCAGGCAAGGTGCCGCATAAAATTCCCAAAAGAATTGAAATAGAAAATGAAAAAGCAATTATTATATATGACAAATCGATTGAACGGAAGACTGCTATTTCGGAAGAGTCGGAGATTATTCGGAATCTTACAGAGAAGATTGATATTATGCGGATATACTGTCATCCTGATAAAGCCGCTCAGGCAAAAGGTTTAATGAAATCGTACAACGAGTAAGGAGGAAGCAAAATGTATAAAATGGAAAGAACTGCATTACTTTTTGAAATGCTGTGTGACGAATACGATGGAGCTGGCCTGGGTAAGAAGGCTGCTCAAAAGATGTTCTATTTTTTTGAGCGTGAAGGAATTCCTTTGAATTTGAGATATGGGATACATTTTTACGGACCATATAGTGCCAAATTAGATGATGAAATGTATGAATTGGAGAGCGAAGGGTATATTTCCATTAACACGAATGGACCTACTCATGTTATCAGCCGGGGAAACCAGACGGTAGAGGATAATGTGTTGTCTGATGAGGAAAGAGACATCGCAAAGTATGTTATGCAGGTGTTTGAACATAAAACTCCGTTGGACTTGGAAGCATTGTCCACTATGGATTACATTGCCCACTCCATTTTGGAACCGGGGGCACCGGAGCAGGAGATTATAGACAAGTTTAAGCAAATCAAAGGTACAAAGTTTAATCAAGACGAGATAGAGGACAGTTTGAGAGAACTGAAACGGTTGAAGCTGATTGCTTCGTAGTCATAGGATGTAGAAATGGAGAATTTGTGTTAGATATGAAAGTGTTGGTGACAGGAGCCAGGGGATTTATTGGCAAAAATCTGGTAGCAGAACTGAGCAGAAGAGAAGGCGTGTCGGTTTTTCCCTTTGATATGGACACTCCGCCTGAATTATTGGAGCAATATTGTAGAAACTGCGATTTTGTATATAATCTTGCAGGTGTGAACCGTCCTGAGCATACGGAAGAGTTTATGGAGGGCAATTTTGGATTTGCGTCCACTCTGGTGGATACTCTGCGTAAGTATCGCAATACTTGTCCTATTATGAACTCCTCTTCCATCCAGGCGGTGCTGGACAATCCTTACGGGGAGAGTAAACGGGCCGGAGAGAAAATGCTGGAGGCATATGGAAAAGAGGTGGGGGCGGCGGTTTATACCTATCGTTTTCCCAATGTATTTGGAAAATGGTGCAGACCTAATTATAACAGCGCGGTGGCAACCTTCTGTTACAACATCGCCCATGACCTGCCTGTCCGGGTGAACGATAGGAATACCTTATTGAGGCTGGTTTATATTGACGATGTGGTGAAGGAACTGCTGGATGCGCTGGAGGGAAAGCCCCATCTGGACCAGGATGGTTTTGGTTATGTGCCCATAGTCCATGAAGCGACGCTGGGTGAGATTGTTGATTTACTCTACAGCTTTAAGGAGTGCCGGAATAATCGCCAGATACCGGATATGACAGAGGGCAGCTTTTCCAAGAAATTATACAGTACCTATTTAAGTTATCTGCCCACGGATGCTTTTTCCTATCCTCTGGAAATGCATGAGGATGAGAGGGGCAGTTTTACGGAAATTCTGAAAAGTATTGACAGAGGGCAGGTGTCTGTCAATATTTCCAGACCGGGGATTACCAAAGGCAATCACTGGCATCATACCAAAAACGAGAAGTTTGTGGTGGTGAGCGGCGAAGGTCTGATTCGGCTGCGAAAGTATGGCAGCGAGGAGATTGTAGAGTACCGTGTGAGTGGAGACAAGCTGGAGGTTGTGGATATTCCTACGGGATACACCCATTCCATCATTAATGTGGGTGATACGGATTTGGTTACATTGATGTGGTGTAACGAATGCTTTAATCCGGAGAATACGGATACGATATATGAGCCGGTGGATTTATAAAAACGATGAGTCGGGAATACCGCGGAGCCGCTGAAACGGCGGGATGGGAGGCAGCATGGACAAATTAAAGGTAATGACAGTCATTGGAACCAGACCTGAGATTATACGATTGTCTGAGGTGATTAAGAAGTGTGATAAATATTTTGACCAGATTTTAGTACATACCGGTCAGAATTATGACTATACATTAAACCAGATTTTTTTTGAAGATTTAGAATTAAGGCAGCCGGACTACTTTTTGGAAGCGGTGGGCGATGATTTGGGGGAAACCATCGGCAATATCATTGCGAAAAGCTATAAGCTTATGACGGAGGTTAAGCCGGACGCTTTTCTGGTGCTGGGAGATACGAACTCCGCACTGGCTGCAATTTCGGCAAAAAGATTGAAAATCCCTATTTTCCATATGGAAGCGGGCAACCGCTGCTTTGATGAAAACCTGCCGGAGGAAACCAACAGGCGTATCGTCGACCATATTGCAGATGTGAATCTCTGTTACAGTGAACATGCCCGCAGATACTTAAATGCGGAAGGAACTGCCAAAGAGAGAACCTATGTGACCGGTTCCCCCATGGCAGAGGTGCTTTCGGCGCATATGGAGAAGATTCAGAAGAGTAAAGTGCTGGAAACTCTGGGACTGGAGAGGGGAAAATACATTCTGCTTTCTGCCCACAGAGAAGAAAATATTGATGATGAGAGAAATTTCTTTGCGCTGATGAATGCAGTCAACAGTATGGCAGAGGCATATGAAATGCCCATTATATACAGTACCCATCCCAGAAGCAGGAAGTTTATTGAACAGCGGGGGTTTGCGTTTCATCCGCTGGTGCGGAGCCTGCAGCCCTTTGGTTTTTCGGATTACAACCATCTCCAGATGAATGCTTTCTGCGTGGTTTCGGACAGTGGGACACTTCCGGAAGAGTCAGCTTATTTCAATGTAAAAGGACATCCTTTTCCGGCGGTGTGTATCCGTACTTCCACGGAGCGTCCGGAGGCAATTGATAAAGGCAACTTTATTCTGGGCAGCATTACCACCGAACAGGTGCTTCAGGCGGTGGATATGGCAGTAAAGATGAATGCCGAAGGAGATTTTGGACTTGCGGTACCCAATTACGTAGATGAGAATGTAAGTACAAAAGTAGTAAAAATAATTCAGAGTTATACCGGCATTGTAAATAAAATGGTGTGGAGGAAGTTTTAGTGAAAGAACGAGAGATTAGTCTGGTGGATTTGATAGTAGAGATTCTGCTGCGCTGGCGGGTTATTGTGATAGCAATGCTCATTGGAGGTGTTGTGATGGGAGGATTAAGTTATGGCAGGTCTTATCGTGCAGTACAGGCACAGAGAGTTCACAATGAAGAATTGAAAGAGCAGATGGAAGGGCAGGAATTGGAAACTTCGAGAAAAGCATGGCTGGAAGAAAAACTGACACCGGTACAGTTGGCTGGGGTGGATACTCTTATTGCCAATGAAAAATTGTGTGGTGAGCAGGAAAATTATTATAATAACTCTGTTCTGCTACAGTTGGATGCCAATAACATACCCCGTGTGGAAGTGATTTTTTATGTGGGAGGTCAGGACGTGGCGGAGGTAACCAATCTGGTACGGGTATATGGGGATTTGGTGGGCAGTGGTGAACTGTTGGACAGACTGGCAGATAAGCTGGAAGTGTCACGAAGTGCCATGAACGAACTGGTTGTTCTGAAACGTAATTCCACTGACTGTTTCCTTGGCAGCAACAATTTTTCAGTAGCAATTATCTGTGATACAGAAGAAAAGTGTGAGACTGCATCTGAGGAACTGATTTCCTATATGCAGGAGCAGTGTGCACAGCTTATAGGCACTATGGGGGAACATACTCTTTCTGTGGTATCACAGTCAAGTAAGGTGGTGTCAGATTCCGGTCTGCTGGATAAGCAGAGAACGCTAATAAACAATATTACTTCTTTTAAAACTATTATTGGGAAAGCGAAAGATGCCTTTTCTGATGAAGAATGGGATTATTACAATTTCCTTACTGGGGACAGTTCCAACGTGCAGGAGAAGGAAACCGATCTGATTCCTATTGTAGCACCCGGAGTCAGTGTGAAATATATTGTTCTGGGAATGATTCTGGCGGCTTTCCTATATGTATTTGTTATATTTTTACAGTATATTCTTAATACGAGAATTCGTTGCAGTGATAATATAGCACTGATATATGATGTTCCTCTACTGGGACATATTGCAAAAGAGCAGAATAAGAAGAGGCCGTTTAGTTTTATAGACCGTCTGATTCTTTCCATACGTAACCGCAATAAGCGCAATTTCTCTACAGTGGAATCCATAGAGCTGGCAGCAGTGGCAGTGAGAATGTCTGCTTCCAAAATGGGTCTGGATACAGTGTACTTTATCGGATGTGACATGCAGAAAGGTGCGGCGGAAGCTTGTGAGAATATAGGTAAGATTTTGACAAGCAATCAACCTGAACTGATTGTGCTTAACAACGTGCTTTATGATGCCGAGGCAATGGAGAAGCTGGCATCTGCAGGAGGAGTTGTTTTGGTGGAAACAATAGGTGTTACCTTATATGATGAGATTGCCAGAGAACTGGAACTGGTGCGCAGACAAGGAATCCCGGTACTGGGATGTATTGTTGTGGAGTAGCAAATTAGAAGTACACAAGTGGGTTCAAACGGTGAATTGTAAAGTCCCCAGAGTGGCAGAATGAGAGGAAAAGTGAAGATAGCAGTTGTAGGAACAGGATATGTAGGGCTTTCCAATGCAGTTTTGCTGGCGCAACACAATGAAGTGGTGGCAGTAGACATTATTGACGAAAAAGTTGAAATGATTAACAATAAGAAATCGCCGATTGTAGATGTGGAGATAGAAGATTATCTGGCAAACCATAGCTTGAATTTATTGGCAACGACGGATTATGAAATGGCTTTTGAAAATGCACAGTATATTATTATTTCCACTCCTACGAATTATGATTCACAGAAAAATTTCTTTGATACCAGTTCAGTGGAAGGTGTTATAGAGAAGGTATTGCAGTATAATCCTACGGCAGTGATGATAATTAAATCTACCATACCGGTTGGATATGTGGAAGAAACAAGAAAGAAGTATAATGTTGATAACATTATATTTTCACCTGAATTTCTGAGAGAAGGAAAAGCATTATATGATAACCTCTATCCTTCCAGAATCATTGTGGGTGAGGAATCAGAGCGTGCGCAGGTATTTGCGGATTTGCTGAAACAAGGGGCAATTCGGAAAGACATACCGATATTGTTAATTCATCCTACAGAGGCGGAGGCAGTAAAGCTCTTTGCCAATACTTATCTGGCTTTGAGGGTGGCATATTTTAATGAACTGGATTCCTATGCAGAAATGAAAGGTCTGGACAGCAGACAGATAATTGAAGGAGTTTGTCTTGACCCTCGTATAGGTGACCATTATAATAACCCATCCTTTGGTTATGGCGGCTATTGTCTGCCCAAGGATACGAAGCAGTTGCTGGCGAATTATGAAAACGTACCGGAGAATTTGATTGAGGCAATCGTGGAGGCTAATAGGACAAGAAAAGATTTTATTGCAGACCGCGTACTGCATAAAGCAGGGTATTATGATTATTCCAACAAGAATGATTATGCAGATGGAGCGGAGAAGGAATGCACAGTAGGGGTGTATAGGCTTACTATGAAATCAAATTCTGATAATTTCCGGCAGAGTTCCATTCAGGGAGTCATGAAGCGTATTAAAGCGAAGGGAGCAACAGTGGTTATATATGAACCGACACTGAAAGATGGTTCCACATTTTTTGGCAGTAAGGTGGTAAATGATTTGCAGAAATTTAAAAACATATGCGATGCGATTATTGCTAATCGTTATGACCCTGTATTGGATGATGTAGAAGAGAAAGTGTATACAAGGGATATTTTCAGGCGGGATTGATATCGGGCAAAAAGAGTTTATTTAATCAGAACAAACTTGCCGGCGGAAGATGTTATTGAAAGTTTAATGAATGTATTATATATTAAAAGTGTAATGAGAATAGATTTTTTCATCCGCAGATTTCGACAAGGGGATTATTGTTTTTTTGTTACAATGATTTTGTGTAGGAGAGAAATCTATGGGGAAAATTATATGGAATGCCGATTTCGGCAGAGAAAATACTACAGAGGATAATAGAATGTGCAAAGAACTGGTTACCAGTATTAGAAAAAAACCAAAGGGTTTGGGAGATATGCCCGGTAGGGCACAAGAGGTGCTGGACTATTTTGAAATTAATGATTTCTCTGAAGGTGTACCCATTATAAGAATTTTGAGGCAGTTGGGATTTAAAGCATATCAGAAAGAATTGAAACCGGAAGGATTGTCGGCATATATAGCGGTTAATCCCAAATATAAGGATATCTATGGCTCCAATAAGATTACTTGTGTCCATGCAAAAGATAACGCCGGGCATAAGAGATTTGCATTGGCACATGAACTGGCACATTATTTGTTCGATTTTAATGAGAATGAGAATCTGATATATTATAATACATATTTTCCGAAAATGGCTGAGGACAGTGAAGAGGAGAGAAGGGCAAATAAATTTGCGGCAAATTTATTGATGCCGGAGAAAGAGTTCCGTAAGTGTTTTAAGGAATATCAGAGCCTGCAGAGCAAAGTTGATATTGTGACAGC
>CAZRZM010000001.1:16821-64292 GCA_964604575.1 uncultured Acetatifactor sp. | reverse complement strand
AGCCTTGGGGGATTATTTTAAAGTTTCGGCAACGGCTGTATTAAGAAGATTTGATGAATTGGGAATTGAGGGGTACAATGGTTAATGGATAGTGCAGAATTGCAGCAGTTTTCACCACCGGATGAGGAATTGGCAGAAGAGAATCTGATTAATAGTAATCTTCCGGATGATTCCGGGGAACAGACTGTTGATTCCGACAGCAAGTTACTACGTAATAGTGATACAAACAGTTTGTCGGCGCATAATGACCAGTACACTGCGCTGTTAAAGGCGTATGTTGATAATTTTAAATCTATTTCAACGGATAAAAAGAAACATAAAACAGATATGTTTAAAATAGCAAAAAGATTATTATTTTGGATACCTATTGCTACCTTTGTGATTATTTTTGCAAGTTTATATTGTGTGGTGACGGGAAAACTGACGGCAGTTGAAGTTCTTCCTGAACTGGTTACAGCCTTGGGCACAGTGATTGGAACATTTTGGGTTATTCCCCAGATGATTACAGGATACTTGTTTAATGAGAAGGAAGAAGAGCATTTGAAAGAAGTTATTGGTAAAATTCAGGATTATGACCGGGATATAAGAGGTGGGTTGTAGAGAAGCTGCATTTCGGAAAGTTTCAATCTTTGTCTTGTATAGGAGAGGTCTTTATCTTAATATTTGTATATAGCTCTTTATAATATTGAATACAGTAAGAGTTCCCGAATTTTTTCTGATTAAAATGTCATCTGTGTGGCAGAATGAGAGGGAAATATGGCATACATAATTAAAGTCACTATAGAGAATACGCACCCGCCGGTATGGCGAAGAATTCTTATACCGGAGAAGACTACATTTGAGGATTTGCACGAAGTGCTTCAGACAGCCTTTGGATGGGAAAATGAGCATATGCATAGTTTCTCATTTCCGCAGCGGGGAATAGAGATTGTGCAGAGCGGGGAAGAAGGTTATGGGGAGTGTGTGGAAGAGGACAAGGCGGTTATTGATGATTTTCTGCCGTGTAGTAAATGGATTCGTTATACCTATGATTTTGGTGACAACTGGGAGCATAAGATTGTTTTTGAAAAAATGGACGATACATATGAAGAGCGTCATGCCCATGTGATAAAGGCAAAGGGCGACCATTTTATGGAGGATTCAGGAGGTGTCTGGGGAGGCGCTGAGGAAAGAATTTCCTGCTCCATAGAAGAAATAAATTCTTGTCTGGCACGGTATACAATTACGCCCGGCAAAAGCAGCAGACGTGCAAAGGAGCTTGCAGGGATGTTGCGGGATGCGGAGGCATGGAAGAGTGCCGAACGAAACCGCCGTAAATATCTGCTGGAGATGCTGAGAAAAGCATGGGAACAGGAGACAGAGCGGGAAGAAGTATTATCCGGAGGATTATTTCATGAGACGTCCGGACGCATGCTGATGGCAGAAGAGTGGAGAGATTTTGTGTGCTGTGGCGAGAAGGGGGAGATATGTTCCGTCAATCTGGAAGAGGCGGAAGGGACTATAGCAGACAGACTGGCTGAATTGTCGAATATGGAACTGCAGAGCATCTGCCTTTATCTACAGCTTTCCTATGAGGAGAGTTTTGAAAACCATGCGTTGGCAGATATTATAGGAGAAGTCTTTAAGAAACATCCGGAATATCTGCTTTATGTACTGGAATCGAGAGAGTATCTTTTTTTAAAGAAGCTCTGGGGATATCCGGCGAGGCGCAGTTGTGTGATAGATGAACAATGGAAACAGGAGGCAGTTATCAAAGGTATTTCGTTGGGGCTGCTCAGTGTTGAGGTGACGGGAAAGGCACCGCATAAGGTGATGAAACTATCCTTTGCTGCAGATGTGGGGGAATTGTGGAATGTAATGCCGGATGAAAAAGTAGAAAGTAGTGTCGGAGAAATTAGGAAAATTTCCGGGCGGCTGGAAAGTCTTATTGCAACTTATTCCGTGATAGATATGGAAGCTTTGTATGAAATATATGTGCAGATGTATAGGCATGAGATGGAGAAGGAGGAGTTTCTGCGTTTTATTTACTGGCATATCTGCTATATGGGTATCGGACAAACCTATACGACCGAGGAAAATATAGAGTACGTGGCGATGGAGGCTGTGGATGTGGAGTATGTCCTTGCACAGCTCAGGGAATATGGGGTGGATATTCCATATAAAAGATTTCGCAGAAAGGATTTGCTGAATCCGCAGGAGGGATTTGGAGAGAACAGAAAGCAGTGGAATGATTTGCAGCTTGCCTTACAGCAGAACTTTGCCCTGAATGAGGAAGAAACTCTGTATTGGGTAAATGAAATATATGGATGGGTGCAAAATGGTGAGAGTGCCGCTGAAATATGGATGGATTTGTCCGATTGTTTTGAATTTACGACAATTGTCGGCAGGAGCGAATATACCGCTCTGGTAACGGAATTATGTCTGGCAACACCAATCCCCATGCTGAAAGGATATTCCAGACTGGAGTATAGCAGGATGATGCAAAAGGAGCCGTGGGAACTGGGACTGTTTGATTGGGATATATCTTGGGCAGAAGAAGGAGAACCGGACATTGACATGGGATTGTTTTGTCTGCCACCCCGACTGCATTATGAGCTGTATAGTGTCATGACTCTGGAAAACAGCAGGAAGTCTTTTGCCGGGACGGTACAAAGAATTATCATGGAATATGGACAGGAACTGCCGGATTTGAAGTATATGCTTGCAGTGGCATATATTAAAGACGGTGACATGGAGAAGGCACATAAAATACTGGGCGAAGTTCTGAGGCAGGCGGATGATGAAGGCGCGGAGGAACTGAGAAGTCTGTTGGGTGAAGTTATGGAAGAGGATGAAGAAAATATCATTCCATTCCGCAGAGGTGGTCTCAAAGTAGGGCGCAATGCTCCTTGTCCTTGTGGCAGTGGGAAAAAATTTAAAAAATGCTGTATGGGGAAGGGTATGTACGACTGAACCTCTAAGAAAAAATTAGACCGGGAAGTGGGAGAATATATTGATTATTTCCCACTTCCCGGTTTATAATATAGGTATCAGGAGGATGTGGCCATGAGATATCTGACATCATTACAGACTGCGGAAAAATGGGGATTGACTAAGAGGCGTGTAAATTCATTGTGTCAGGAGGGAAGTATACCCGGAGCATACAAGGAAGGGTATCGCTGGATGATTCCTGAGGATGCTGCCAGACCGGATATCGGGAAGAAGGCGTCTGTTAAGTACAAGGAGCCTATAGTCAGACAGCGGACGGTGCGGGAAGAGAATGAGGGGAAATGGGAAGTGGGAAATGAAAACGGAATAAACCGCATGGCGCTTCCCATAGGTATTTCTGATTTTCGTCTGGCAGTATCCAGATATTATTATGTGGATAAGACCTTATTAATAAAGGATTTGCTGGACTATCGTCCGATGGTATCCCTGTTTACCAGACCAAGGCGTTTTGGCAAGACCCTTAATATGGATATGCTCCGGGTGTTTTTTGAAAAGAGTGAGGAAGATACTTCCGTTTATTTTAAAGGCACAAATATATGGAACTGCGGTACCGCATACCGGGAGGAGCAGGGAAAGTATCCGGTGATATTTCTCACATTCAAGGATGTCAAATATACCAACTGGGAAGATACCTTTATTAATTTAAAGGCAGTGATACGGGCAGAGTATAAACGTCATTTATATCTGACAAAAAGCAGGAAGCTGTCAGATATCGACAAAGATTTTATCCGCAGGGTGCTGATGGGAGAGCTGGAGAGTGCGCTCTGGCCAAATACTCTGTCAGAGCTGTGTCTGTTGCTTAGACAGCATTATGGTACAGCACCCATGATTATTATTGATGAGTATGATACGCCTATCCAGCAGGGATATCTGGAAGGATTCTATGATGACGTGATTGCATTCATGCGTAATTTTTTATCAGGAGGCTTAAAGGATAACCGCAATCTGTCCATGGCATTTCTGACAGGTATTCTGCGTGTGGCAAAGGAGAGTATTTTCAGTGGTCTGAATAATCTGCATGTGAATTCTGTTTTGGAGGAGAGATACAGTGAGTATTTTGGCTTTACAGAGGCAGAAGTGCAGAATCTGCTTGTGGATTATGACAGGGAAGATAAAATGGAGGAGGTTGTGAAGTGGTACGACGGCTATCGGTTTGGAACGGAAGAAATATTTAATCCGTGGTCTGTACTGAATTATATTGATGCGGATTGTTTTCCCAAGACGTTCTGGCTGGCAACAGGCAGTAATGCTGTTATCGGGGAAATATTGGAGGATGCTTCCGACGAGATTATGGAGCAGTTGAAAACGATTATGAATGGGCAGAGTGTGGAAGCCTACATTGATACTTCTGTTGTATACCCTGGAATAAAAGGAGATTCCGGAAGTATTTACAGTTTTCTTCTGATGGCAGGCTATCTGACTGTGGAGAGTGGGCAGAAGCTTCATGACGGCAATTCTTTTTGTTATGTCAGAATCCCTAATAGAGAGATATCCATGACTTATGAAAGGGAAATACTGTCAAAGCTGAACAGAATAGTACCTGCTTCCGCAGCCATGGGCATCCAGCGGTCTCTTTTTGCCAATGACATGGTTGGTCTGGAGGGAGAGTTACGTCGTTTTCTGGTAAATGTAGTCAGTTTTCATGATACTGCTTCCGAAGGGTTTTATCATGGACTGATGCTGGGGATGAGCGCTGTGCTCAATCAGTATTATACCGTTACCTCCAACCGTGAGGAGGGGCATGGGCGGTATGATATCCAGTTAAAGCCGGCAGATAAACAGTTTACAGGGTTTATTATTGAATTGAAATCTGCTTTGAACGAGACAGGGACGGAAGAAGAGGTGGAGACTAAGCTGGAAACACTGGCGCAGGAGGCACTAAGACAGATAGACAGCAGACAGTATTATGCCGGACTAAAGGAATACGGCTGCGCTAAAATTACAAAGGTTGGAATTGCTTTTTACAAAAAGTATTGCAGGTTAGTCAGCGATACGGTTATATGTTAATACAAGAAGATGTGGAAAATAGCAGTCAGCATACTATTTTCAGTATCTGTGCCTTGCCCTCTATTTCCAAATCTATCGAATCTGCGGGAACAAAAATACAGTCTCCTTTTTGAAAGGGAACAAATTCGTCCGAAGCATAATAAAGCATTCCTTTGCCATCGATACACAGCAGCACCTGAAAGGAATCCTCCACAGCAGGATAAATCACTTTTTTCTGATGGGGTATGGTGTTTACCAGAAGCCGTTCCACCTGAAAATACCTGCATCGGCAGAGCAGCTCTGATGCAAATCCCAGGCGGTATCTGAGGACACGCAGAGGCTGTCTGGGCGCAGCGCTGCTTTTGTAATTCATGACTGCCATAGCCTTATCTATATGCAATTGGCGCAGCGCCCCATTTTTATCCCTGCGGTTATAATCGTAGAGCCGGTAGGTGATGTTGGAGTTTTCCTGAATCTCTGCCACCAGGGCGCCTGCGCCCAAAGCATGTACCGTTCCGGCCTCGATAAAAAAAACATCATCTTTTTCAACCGTAATTTTCTGTAAATATTTTTCAATGGTGTCTGTTTTCAGATTTCGTCTTAAAGAATCGGGGTTCATATCATGACTGAAACCATAGATAAGCTGTGAACCCGGCTCTGCGTCCAGAACATACCACATTTCTGTTTTTCCGCGTGAACCATTTTCATATTGGCACGCATAAGCGTCATCCGGGTGTACCTGCACCGATAGATTCTGTTTTGCATCAATCAGTTTTACCAGAATGGGCAGTTCTCCGTTGGCAAGGGGGTATTTCCCATAGTATTCAGGATGGGAGGCGAGGACCTCCCGGAGATTTTCACCCTTATGTTTTCCGCTGGCGACCACGCTGATGCCGTCGGGGTGGGTGGAGCATTCCCAGGTTTCTGCCAGCGGTTCCATTGAGATATTTTTGGCAAAATCTCTGTTCAGACGGCAGCCTCCCCAGAGATAATCTTTGCCTATAGGCTTTAGAAGAAAAGGTTTATTCTGTTTTTGCTTCTTCCAGTTCGTGTTTTTGTTTATCATGGACGCTAATCTCCTTACCCAGTTGCACTTCCATTACTTTTAATTCCGTATCGGCGATAATGGTGTGGCGGCATCCTGCCTGAATGGTAATCACATCACCTGCATTTACGGTCTGTTCCATGCCGTCTACAATAGTCCTGCCTCTGCCGGAGAGAATGGTCCAGGTCTCATCACGGTGTTCATGGCTGTGGTAGTTCATGCGGTGTCCGGGATGGAGTGTGACCTTGATTGTCAGACTGTCCTCCTCCACGTCCAGTACACGGAAGCTGCCCCAGGATTTTTCCGCAAACATAATCTGCTGGCTGATTTTATCCACGAAAGGCTTTATATAGCTGGACTGTTCTTTGTCGGAAACCAGAATCCCCTCGGAACTGGCAGCAACAATTATATTCTGTAAACCCATACATAGAATGGGCATGTCCAGTTCATTGATAACATGTGTGTTTTGGCAGGTTTCGTTCATAATACAGTTGCCGATACTGGTTTCGGACATCGCCTCGGTCAGGGTATTCCAGGTGCCTAAGTCCTTCCATTCACCCTTATAGCGGATGACTTCAATATTTTTCTCTTTTTCCACAACTGCGTAGTCAAAACTGATTTTTGTCAGGGTGTCATATTTGGCATACAAATCTTGATAGTCGGTAAAGTTTATCAGCTCATGGGCCTTGTCCAGTACATATTTTAATTGATAGGCAAAGACGCCGCCATTCCAGAGCGCTCCCTGACGAATATATTCTTTGGCGTTGGCAAGGTCGGGTTTTTCTTTAAAGGTGTCTACTTTGCTGACAGTATCTTTGGTGGTGGGAATGATGTAACCGTATTTTTCACTGGGATAGGTGGGCTCAATGCCCATCAGCACCAGGCCGGCATCTCCTGTGGCGGCATGTTCTGCCAGTTCTCTCAAAGTCTCAAAGTAGGAGTTTTCTACATAAGGGTCTACCGGACAGACCACCACAGCCTCATTCTGGGGGATTTTCATAACATCATGGAGATAGGCAGTAGCCAGTGCAATGGCGGGAAAAGTATCCCGTCTGCATGGTTCTACACAGATGTTCACACTTTCTCCCAACTGATTGTGGATAGAGGAAACCTGGGATTTGGAAGTGGCGATAGTGACGACAGCATCCTTGTCCACTTCTTTGATTTGTCCATAAACGCGCTGCACCATGGATTGATATTCATCGTCCCCGGTGGGGAACAGTTTGATAAACTGTTTTGAGCGCACATTGTTGGAGAGAGGCCACAGACGTTTTCCTGAGCCTCCTGAAAGTAAAATAATGTTCATAATAATCCTCATTTCTTTCAGCTTGTAATCATTTGTTTTTACGCTTTCCATCATATCGCCTCTGACGGTACACTTATCGCTCTGCCCGCATGGGATTATGGAGAAAATCTTCATAGGTCAGGCGGATGCCTTCTTCCAGTTCCGTGCGGTATTTCCAGCCAAGTTTTTCCAGCTTTGACACATCCAGCAGTTTTCTGGGAGTGCCGTCCGGTTTGGAAGAGTCCCAGTTAATGGTTCCGGTATAGCCGATGACTTTGGCAGTCAGCTCTGTCAGCGCGCGGATAGTCAGTTCTTTGCCCGTTCCTACATTGACGGTTTCGTCCCCGGAATAGTGATTCATTAAAAAGACGCAGGCGTCTGCCAAATCGTCCACATAGAGAAATTCCCGTAAGGGAGAACCGGTTCCCCAGCAGGTTACTTCTGAAAGACCTGCCTCCTTTGCTTCATGAAAACGTCTGATTAGTGCAGGAAGTACATGGCTGTGGGTGGGATGGTAGTTGTCATTGGGACCGTAAAGATTGGTGGGCATGGCAGAGATATAGTCTGTGCCATACTGTTTATTTAAAAATTCGCAGTATTTTAAACCGGAGATTTTGGCAAGGGCATATGCCTCATTTGTTTTTTCCAGCGCTGAAGTCAGCAGACAGCTTTCCGGCATGGGCTGTGGCGCCATGCGGGGATAAATGCAGGAGGAGCCGAGAAACAGGAGTTTCCTGCATCCGTTCTGCCATGCGGAATGAATCACATTCATTTCCAGTATCATATTGTCATACATGAAATCGGCCAGTGCTCCGGAGTTGGCTACAATTCCTCCCACCTTTGCGGCGGCAAGAAAGACATAATCCGGCTTTTCATTGGCAAAGAAATCCTCCACATCCCGCTGGCGGCAGAGATTTAATTCTGCGTGGGTTTTTGTGATAAGGTTGTGATAGCCCTGGGCTTCAAGAGCACGTACAATAGCGCTTCCCACCATACCTCTATGTCCTGCAACGTATATTTTTGCTTCTTTTTCCATCATAGTAGTGAACCCTTTCCTTTATTGTAAGTCTGTGAATGCTGCGCAGATTTTTACTGTTTCAGGGCACGCTGTATGGCAGCTTCCTTTTTGGCAAGCTTCCGGTCATGTTCTGCCATGATACGCACCAGTTCTTCGTAAGAGGTTTTCCGGGGATTCCAGCCCAGTACGGTTTTTGCTTTGGTGGGGTCACCCCAGAGGTTGTCCACATCAGTGGGACGGAACCATGCCGGATTTACACATACCAACATTTTGCCGGTGGCGGCATCATATCCTTTTTCTTCCATTCCAGAGCCTTCAAAACGAAGGGTAATGCCGTTTGCCGCAAATGCTTTTTCCGTAAAATCTCTTACGGTATGCTGCTCTCCGGTGGCAATCACAAAGTCTTCCGGGGTGTCGTGCTGCAGCATCAGCCACATACACTCCACATAGTCTTTGGCATATCCCCAGTCCCGGAGAGAGTCCAGATTGCCCAGCTCCAGATGGTCCTGCAGTCCTTCCGCAATACGTCCTGCAGCCAGGGTAATTTTGCGGGTAACAAAATTTTCGCCGCGGCGTTCGGATTCATGATTAAACAGAATGCCGTTTACTGCAAACATATTGTAGGCCTCCCGGTATTCTTTGATAATCCAGAAACCGTACTGTTTTGCCACTGCGTAAGGACTGTAGGGATGAAAAGGGGTGGTTTCCCGCTGTGGCACTTCTTCCACCTTGCCAAATAACTCAGAGGTGGATGCCTGGTAAATGCGGGTTTTCTCTGCGAGTCCCAGAATGCGGACAGCTTCCACGATACGCAGTACACCCAGGGCATCCACATCGCCGGAGTATTCCGGGGCATCAAAAGATATCTGCACATGGGACTGGGCAGCAAGGTTGTAAATTTCGTCCGGCTGGACCAGACCAATAATCCGAACCAGAGAGGAGGAGTCGGATAAATCCCCATCGTGCAGTGTAATTGCATTCCCGGCTAATAAATGGTCGATTCGAGCAGTGTTGGATATGGAAGCCCGCCTTGTGATACCGTGGACTTCATATCCTTTTTCTAATAAAAATTCTGCCAGGTAGGAACCATCCTGACCGGTAATTCCTGTAATTAAAGCTTTCTTTTTGCTGTTTTTTTGAGTCATAAAAACCTGCCTTTCTTATATTTATTATTTATTTGTTGGGATTAGTGGATTTGGTTATAGGGGACTGCCCGGCGGAGTACACAGATGTCTTTTTCTGTGAAATTATGCAGGGCATTCCGGCAAGCCTCTGACACATGGATTTTGTCAGCAGTGGCTGCCAAAATCCATAGAGTCTTGCCTTCATAGCATACAGTCTCAGAAAAAGACATCTGTGTACTCCACCTCAGACCACATAATCCACAGAGCTTCCAATCACAAACTGTATTATATTATACCTAGTTTACATTACAAAAACCACGAATATAAGGCATTATGTTGTAAAAAAATAGCACTATATTGACTTTTGGGCTATTATAATATAATGTGTAAAGTATTGTATAATAGTAACCTATAGTATATTAAGCATTTGACTTGCGATACAAGTATTTGTATCCATTTCTTGCATTAGTCTGTAGTCAGGCAGGTGCGCAGGTATATTTTTTCCATGTCTGTATGCTATGGAGGCAAGACTCTATGGATTTTGGCAGCCACTGCTGCCTAAATCCATGTGTCAGAGGCTTGCCGGAATGCCCTGCATAATGACATGGAAAAAATATGCCTGCGCACCTGCCTCCCACACAGAAAATACATTTACCAACATAAAGGAGCCCCCGACAATGAACACCCCCATTTTCATGGATGCCTGTGACACCAAAAACTCTCATGCTCCCCTTGTTCAGTCTGACCGCATTTTATACACCCCCTCTGACTTTGCCAAAGCAAACCTTATCCATCTACAGGAAGTGGGAAGATTAATAGCCGTAAAGCCCCATGAGAGTAATCGAAGCAATCTTTCCTCCTATCTCTTTTTTTTGGTGGAAAAAGGAAGCGGCACTCTGACCTATGGAGGGAATACCTATCATCTGAAAGAGGGGGACTGTGCTTTTCTGGATTGTCATAGAGCTTATTCCCATCATACATCCCAGAAGCTGTGGACGCTGCAGTGGGTACATTTTTATGGCCCCAATATGAATGCCATTTATGAAAAATATGTGGAGCGCGGCGGCAAACCTTGCTTTACCTGCAGCTATGCGAAGGAGTACAGCGGATTGATAAAGGATTTATATGATATCGCGGCATCGGACGGTTATATTAAGGATATGCAGATTTACCAGAGACTAACCGTGCTGCTCACCTTATTAATGGAAGAGGGATGGAGCACAGAGAGAGGTGCATATAATAGTAAAAGACGTAATCTGCAGGTTGTAAAAGAATATTTGGATGAGCATTACCGGGAAAAAATACGGCTGGATACTCTTTCCGAAAAATTTTATATCAATAAATTTTATCTCACCAGAATTTTCAAGGAACAGTTTGGCGTGTCAATCACAGATTATGTTCTCCAGTTACGCATTACGACAGCAAAGCAGTTACTGCGTTTTTCGGATAAAACCGTGGATGAGATTGCGCTCTGCTGCGGTATGAATGATGCCAGTTATTTTTCCAGAATGTTTAAAAAAATAGAGGGGGTGTCACCGGGACAGTTCCGCAGAATGTGGTAACTGGAAAACTTTTCTTCTCATTTGGGGAGGAAAGTGATATAATCATAACAACATGTTTGTAAGATGCCAGAATACGAGGTGCAGTTCATGGAACAACTAGCGATATTTGGAGGCTCCCCGGTCAGGGAGCAGCCGATTTTTTATGGAAGACAGTGTATTGAACAGGATGATATAGATGCGGTAGTGGAGACACTCAAAAGTAATTTGATTACCTGCGGACCCAAAGTGGCTGCCCTGGAGCAGAAGTTATGCGAAATCACCGGCGCAAAATATGCAGTGGTAGTCAGCAATGGTACGGCGGCGCTGCATTTATCTGCCATCGCTTCAGGAATCGGTGAGGGAGATGAGGTGATTGTAAGCTCCATCACATTCGCTGCGTCTTCCAACTGTGTACTTTACTGTGGGGCAAAACCGGTGTTTGCAGATATTCGCCCGGATACTTACAATATAGACCCGGATTCTATCCGAAAGCTGATTACGCCCCGCACGAAAGCTGTTGTAGCGGTGGATTTTACAGGTCAGGCGGTGGAGCTGGATGAGATTCGTGCCATCTGTAAAGAGAATAATTTACTATTGATTGAGGATGCGGCACATGCCATTGGAACCAGATATAAGGGTCAGCCAGTGGGAAGCATTGCGGATATGACCTGTTTCAGCTTCCATCCGGTGAAGACAGTTACCGGAGGAGAAGGCGGTGCAGTCACCACCAATGACGAGACACTTTACCGCAGACTGATGCGTCTGCGTACCCATGGCATAACCCGAAACCAGCAGGAAATGGTTCATCCCACGGATGCTTTATGGTACAATGAGCAGGTTGAGCTGGGATACAATTACCGTATGACGGACTTTCAGGCGGCGCTTCTTTTAAGCCAGCTTAAGAAGCTGCCTAAATTTTCGGAGCGCAGAAAAGAGATTGTGAAACGCTATGATGAAGTGTTTTCACAGATGCCGGAACTGATAGTGCAGAGAGAAATTCCGGAATCCGACACCACAAGACATCTTTACATTCTCCGTCTGAATCTGGAGAAGCTTACCTGCGACAGACGGCAGTTTTTTGATGCGCTCTATGCAGAGAACACTTGTCCCCAGGTACATTATCTGCCTGTTTACTGGCATTCCTATTACGAGAGTCTGGGATATGAGAAGGGGCTTTGTCCCAATGCAGAGAAGTTTTACAATGAAGTTATGAGCATTCCCCTTTATTATGCCCTTACAGACGATGAGGTGGAGGATGTGATTCATGCAGTGAAAAAAGTGGTGGCGTACTATAGAAAGTAGGTAACTGTTTGTTACAGTTCAGCCTTGCACCAGGTCATGCCACCGGAGCATAATCATTCCGATTCAGACGCGCTCCCGCTTGAATAAAAACGTAACGGACACATAAGGCACCAGAGTACGGTGCCTAAGTGCCGACGTTTTTATACAGTCTGAATAGGAATAATCATGCTCCGGCAGCGTGACCTGGCACAAGACTGAACTGTAACGAATAGCAAATATTAGCTTGAAAAAGGAAAGGATAGGATTTTTTATGGGTAAATATTTTGGTACGGACGGCTTCCGCGGGGAGGCAAATGTTACACTGACAGCGGACCACGCATATAGGATAGGCCGTTTTCTGGGCTGGTATTATCGGCAGGAGAAGGGCGGAGAGAAATGCAAAATTGTAATCGGAAAAGACACCAGACGTTCCTCCTATATGTTTGAATATGCTCTGGTGGGCGGACTGACGGCATCCGGCGCGGACGTGTATCTTTTGCATGTAACCACAACTCCCAGTGTGTCCTATGTGGCGAGAACAGACGATTTTGACTGTGGCATTATGATATCTGCCAGCCATAACCCTTTCTTTGATAATGGTATCAAGCTGGTAAACAGTAACGGCGAAAAGATGGATGAGGAAACTATTTTAAAAATAGAGGATTATCTGGACGGTAAGATTGGTGAGATTCCTTACGCAGAACGGGAAAATATCGGCTGTACTGTAGACTACGCAGCCGGAAGAAACCGCTATATCGGCTACCTGATTTCACTGGCAACCCGCTCCTACCGTGACAAGAAGGTGGGACTGGACTGTGCAAACGGCAGTGCGTGGATGATTGCAAAAAGTGTGTTTGATGCGCTGGGAGCCAAAACCTATGTGATTAACAACCAGCCCGACGGCACCAATATTAATACCGACTGCGGTTCCACCCATATTGAAGGGCTGCAGAAATTTGTTGTGGAAAATGGTCTGGATGTAGGTTTTGCATTTGACGGTGACTGCGACAGATGTCTGTGTGTGGACGAAAACGGTAATCTGGTGGATGGAGATGCAGTTATTTACATTTACGGACGCTATCTGAAAGAGCGTGGCAAGCTGTATGGCAATAAAGTAGTAACCACCATTATGTCCAACTTTGGTCTTTACAAGGCACTGGATGCCATCGGCATTGAATATGAAAAGACGGATGTAGGCGATAAATATGTATATGAAAATATGTCCCAGAACGGATACCGTCTGGGCGGTGAGCAGTCAGGACATATTATTTTCAAAAAATATGCCACCACGGGAGACGGTATTTTGACTGCCATCAAAATGATGGAGGTTATGCTGGAGAAAAAGGCGACCCTGAGCGAACTGGCGGCACCCTACAAGGTATACCCACAAGTACTGAAAAATGTGCGTGTCACCGATAAAGCAACGGTCAAAGCGGATGCGGATATCCAGAAAGCGGTGGAGGAAGTCGCTGACGCGCTTGGAAGCGACGGACGCATTCTGTTGCGCGAGAGTGGTACGGAGCCTGTTATTCGTGTTATGGTGGAGGCTGGTGATATAGATACTTGTAATAAACATGTAAACCGTCTCGTACAATTAATTCAGGATAAAGGCTACCAGTGTGAGTAGAGAATAGTGGAGGATTGAAAAAATGTGTGGAATCGTAGGATATGTAGGAACCGAAAATGCAGCTCCCATCCTATTGAACGGATTGGCAAAACTGGAGTACAGAGGTTATGACTCTGCAGGCATTGCCATTGGTAATCAGGAAGGCAAGATAGAGGTTATCAAGGCAAAAGGCAGGCTGCGTGTACTGGCAGATATGACGGATAACGGCAAAGCGGTTCCCGGCGTCTGTGGTATCGGTCATACCAGATGGGCAACCCATGGAGAACCCTCCAGTGTGAATGCACATCCCCATGTCAGCAACGATAAGACAGTTGCGGTAGTTCATAATGGAATTATCGAGAACTATCTGGAATTAAGAGAAAAAATGATAAAAAAAGGTGCTTCCTTTGTGTCTGAAACCGATACAGAGGTGGTGGCACATCTGCTCCGCTATTATTATAACGGAGACCCTATTGATGCCCTGACGAAGGTTATGATGCGTGTGCGCGGTTCCTATGCGCTGGGCGTGTTGTTTTTAGACAGACCGGGAGAGATATATGCAGTGCGCAAGGACAGTCCCCTGATTGTGGGACAGTCGGGAATGGGGACTTTTATTGCTTCTGATGTGCCTGCTATTCTGGAGTATACCAGAGATGTGTATTATATCCAGAATATGGAGATTGCAAAGCTCACAAAAGATTCCGTTACCTTTTATAATATCGACCAGGAAGAGATTACCAAAGAACTGCAGCATATTGAATGGGATGCAAAGGCCGCTGAGAAAGAGGGCTTTGAGCATTACATGATGAAAGAGATATATGAACAGCCCAAAGCCATTCGCGATACCATCACCCCCCGTATCAAAGAGGGCAGGATTGTATTTGAAGAACTGGACATGGATGAGGAGGAATTAAAGAACATCAGCAATATTATTATTTTGGGCTGCGGTTCTGCCTATCATGTGGGCATGAATGTAAAATATGTGCTGGAGACCTTAACCAGAATCCCTGTGAATGTGGAACTGGCGTCGGAATTCCGCTACCGCAATCCCATTGTGGCAGAGAATACCCTTGCCATTGTTATCAGCCAGTCAGGAGAGACCGCAGATTCTCTGGCGGCACTGCGGGAGGCCCAGGAGAGAGGAGCCAAAGTTCTGGGTGTTGTGAATGTGGTGGGAAGCTCCATAGCCAGAGAAGCGGATTACTGCATTTATACCTGGGCAGGACCTGAGATTTCCGTAGCCACCACCAAGGCATACAGTACACAGTTGGTAGTGCTCTATATGATTGGTATGGTGCTGGCGCAGGTGAGGGGACTTGTGGCAGAGAAACGTTATGCCGGGCTGCTGCAGGAGCTTCAGACCCTGCCTGAAAAAATAGAGAGAATTTTGAACGAGAAAGAGCGTATTCAGTGGTTTGCCCACAAGTATGCTTCCGCCCAGGATATTTTCTTTATCGGGCGCGGCATTGATTATGCTGCATGTATGGAAGGGAGCCTCAAATTAAAAGAGATTTCCTATATACACTCGGAAGCCTATGCGGCTGGTGAGCTGAAGCATGGAACCATATCACTGATTGAGGATAATGTGCTTGTGGTGGCACTGGCTACCCAGAAAGAGCTTTATGGCAAGACGGTAAGCAATATTGTGGAAGTCAAGAGCCGTGGAGCTTATGTGTTTGGAATTACCTCCTATGGCAATTATACCATGGAGGATGTGGCAGATTTTACGGTATATGTGCCGAAAACAGACGATTTGTTTATGACATCCCTTACGGTAATTCCCATGCAGCTTTTTGCCTATTATGTATCTGTGGCAAAAGGTCTGGATGTGGATAAACCCCGTAATCTGGCAAAATCCGTTACGGTGGAGTGAAATACCCCGCAGCAAGTTACGGGGTATCATAGCTTGAACACGCGGCAGGCTGCGGGGTATTACACCCTCGCGGCAGTCGCCAAATGCTCGTGCAGGCACGGCACTTGGCTCGTTGCTCGCGGGAATAAAGAGGAATCACAATATGTATCTGATACCACAGCCTAATAGCATAAAATGTGAAAAAGAGAATGCAGTCTTTCTGCTCAGATATCAGACAGAAATTGTATTGGATGCGGCAATATCCCCGGAAAGCAGCAGGCAGGCGCGTCTTTATGCCAGTCTGCTGCAGCAGGAGATTATGGATGATTTGGGTCTGATGCTTCCCATTCAAAAACGAAGAGACAACTCGGAAAAGAGGGTTGTCTTTTTCGCTTGCAGAGAAGAACTTGGCAGGGAGGAATATACGCTGTCTGTTACGGCAGAGAGGATTACGGTCTGTGGCGGTGGGGCAGCAGGACTTCTCTACGGCGTACAGACACTGCGCCAGATAATCAGACAGTCAGGCCGGGCGATTCCCTGCCTTGAGATTAGGGACGCACCAAAAATAGGACATAGGGGACTTTCCTATGATGTGACAAGGGGACGTGTACCCACGTTACAGTGGCTGAAGAAACTGGTGGATACCTTAAG
Source organism: uncultured Acetatifactor sp. (assembly GCA_964604575.1). Classification (GTDB taxonomy): domain Bacteria; phylum Bacillota; class Clostridia; order Lachnospirales; family Lachnospiraceae; genus Acetatifactor. The sequence continues at coordinate 47,915 of CAZRZM010000001.1, read as the reverse complement.
CTTTTACAAATATAATCAGTTGCAGCTCTATGTGGAGCACAGTTATCTGTTCCGGGATTTCAGTGAAGTGTGGAGGAATAACACACCCCTTACAGCAGAGGAAATTCTGGAACTGGATGAGTACTGTAAAATGATGCAGATAGAGCTGATTCCTTCACTGGCAAGCTTTGGACATCTCTATGAGGTGCTTTCCACAAAAAGCTATAGTCATCTGTGTGAACTGGAACATGCGGATGAGAAAGCATACTCTCTGGTGGACAGAATGGGACATCATACGGTGGATGTCTCCAATGAAGAGAGCTTTACCATGATTGCCGGAAGAATGAAAGAGTTTATGGATTTGTTTTCTTCCAGATACTTTAACATCTGTGCGGACGAAACCTTTGATTTGTGTAAAGGAAAAAGCAGGGAACTGGGAGAGCAGAAGGGCGTTAAGAGGGTCTATGTGGATTTTTTGAAAAAGCTTTGTGACTGCTGCCTGGAAAACGGCAGGATTCCTATGTTCTGGGGGGATGTGCTCATAGAAAAACCCGAACTTTTGTCTGAGCTTCCCAAAGAGGCAGTCTGTCTGAACTGGGAATATGCACCCTGGGTGAAAGAAGACCAGGTGCGTATCCTGACGGATGCAGGAGTGGAGAATCTTTATCTCTGTCCGGGTGTGCAGAGCTGGAACCATCTGATTAACAGACATGGCGATGCTTATGAGAATATTCTGAAAATGTGTGTAAATGCGCATAAATATCACGTTCAGGGAATTTTAAATACAGAATGGGGGGATTTGGGACATCCCTCCCACCCTGAGTTTTCCACTATCGGGCAGATTTACGGAGCCGCTTTTTCCTGGAGCGACAAGATAATGGCGGAGGAGGAAATCAACCGGGCCATTTCGGTAATTCAGTACGGAGACACCAGCGGAGAAGTGGTGAGTTTGTTCCGCAAGCTGGCAGACCAGGAGTGTGTGAACTGGTGGCATGCGGTACAGTATAGGGAAGAGCAGTGTGGTATTCGGAAACCACAGAATCCGGAGGAGCAGTTAAAAAGTATTCTCAGTGCAGAAGTTTCCGGGACAGCGGGAAAAGCTCTTTTCATACAACGTCTGCAAAGAAACCGGGAATTGACAGAGCTGTTATATGATAAATTATCCCAGGTGCAGGGAGAGCGCAGACGGGATGTGTATGCTTATATTCTTATGGGAGAGGGGCAGGAGCTTCTCGCTCTGACGGGCTGCCTGCTGGAAAATGCCACAAGAAGTGCGGCGGAGAGGGAAAGTGCCGAAGATATAGTGCAGGATGCAGGAATGCTGGCAGTCCGCCTGGAGCAGTGGATTATGTACTATAAGGAATTGTGGCGCAGTGTCTCGAAGGAAAGCGAACTGTTCCGTATTGTGGAAGTAATTTGCTGGTATGCGGACAAATTGCGTGAGATGTGAGAAGAGCAGGAAATCACACGGAAGAACGCAAGAACAGCGTTCTTCACTAATTGTTTGTGCCGCCGTAGGCGGCGGAATAAGAGGTAGAATGAAACAGGCAGGCAGGTCCCAAGGGACAAAAAATAAAAACCAGTGGATAGATATGGCAGTATTCATAGTATTGCTGGCGGTGGCATCATTGGTGACTTTTTATCTTTTTTACCGACAGACGTACGGAAATGAAGTATCCTATCATTCCGATATGAAGGCATATATTCTGGAAATGCAGGGACTGGACAGCGGATATAGTTTTCCCTATCCCATATTTTTTAAATTATCAGCATTTTTCCATCTGTTTCTGGGGGCGGAGGTTTCCGTTGCCCTTGCCACCATGGTACTTAACAGTCTGAGTATGGTACTGTTAAAATGGGAGTTTGACCGTATTTTTCCAAAACATACGTGGTTTGCCGGAGTACTGATTAGTCTGGTTACGGTACTGTTGTTTTTCAGTTCCATGCTGTATTTTCCGAATAATATTCTGTTGCCGGGGCTGCGGTTTAAATATCTGGGGGTATTTACTGCCAATCCTTTCCACAATGCCACTTACATGGCAGCAAGACCTTTTACCATACTGGCATTCTTTTCTTTTGTACGTCTGCTTGGGAGCTATGAAAAGGAGTATCCTGAAAAGACAGCTAAGACGCAGGGAGCAGACGGAAAGAGAAAGGTTATCTGGGAATATGTCCTATTTTCCTTATATCTGTTGTTGGCAACCATGACCAAGCCCAGCTTTACCATTGTCCTTGTGGGAGCCGCAGGACTGATTATGTTGTATCGGCTGTTTCGCAGTAAGTTTCATAATTTTGTGCCCACGCTTTGCCTGGGAATTACGTTTGTGCCTACTTTTATTGATTTACTGTATCAGTTCAAAGGAGTTTTCGTGCCGGAGGAAGGCGCGGAGGGAGGCATTGGTTTCTGCTTTGGAACCGTCTGGGCGCAGTACTGTACGAATCTTCCGGCGGCAGTGGGGCTGGCGGTGGGCTTCCCGCTGTTGGTAACCCTGCTGAATTATAAAGAGGTGAAAAGAAATCCCTTTTTCCGTTTTGCATGGCAGATTTATCTGATGAGCTTTGCCATGGCATTTTTCTTATATGAAAGGGGCTTCCGACAGTTTGATTTTAATTTTTCCTGGGGATATATGTATGGTATTTTTTATCTGTTTGTGGGCGCGCTTCTGGTGCTGGTCCAGGCAACCGCAGAAACTGTGAGGACTGTGCAGACTGCAAAAAGCGCCCAGACCGCCCAGACTCTACGAATTGCCTTTGGGAAAAAGCCGCTGCTCCTTGCGCTGCAGTGGCTGGCGTATCTGGCACATGTGGTATGCGGCGTGTACTATTTCTGGGGGATTTTACGGGGGCAGATGTATTATTAGATATTGACAAATAATCAAAATTAATTATCATTTAATATACAAATAAGGTGTGTTTAACAGGAATTATTAACAGAAGAAAGAGGGGATGGGAAAGTGCCGGTAATAGCGAGGTTTTATGGGATTGTAATTAAAATGTATTTTAGACAGGCGGAACATAATCCGCCGCATATTCATGTCATTTACGGTGAATATTTTGCAGAGATAGATATCAGAACTGGTGAGATGTTGGTGGGAGATTTGCCAAGAAGAGCATTATTAATGGTTGCGGAATGGACAAATAAAAATCGTGATGCACTTCTTGAAATATGGGAAACTCAAAACTTTGTGGAGCTGCCACCATTGGAATAGTATCATGGTTGAGGCTTTCGGGAGGTGAAACGATGTTTTACAGAGTGAAAAGTGTAGAACCAAAAGATAATTTTATTTTGTCTGTAACATTTACAGATGGAATAGAAACAGAATATGATGTAAAGCCATTATTTGATAAGTGGGATGTATTTAACAATTTACGCACCATTCAAGGACTTTTTCAGCAGGTGAAAGTAGATGCAGGTGGTTTCGGTATTAGCTGGAATGATGAAATTGATCTTGCCAGTGAGGAATTGCGTATAAATGGTAAATAGATAAAAATTCTTTATGGATGGAATGGTTGGAATTAACGTGTATTCTTATCCAGCCATTCCAAAATTTTCTCTGCCATCAAAAACCTTCCGGCTTCGCCTAAGTGGGTGCCGTCTGCCAGATACATGGAGGCAGTGCTCTCATTGATTCCCGAATCGGAATAATTGTTCAGGCAGATAACATTTTTTTCCTGGGCAACTTTTATGGCGGCATCCACATAATCGGTGAGTATGCCGCTGTTTTCATTCATGCGCACGGTTCCGTTCGAATACTCCGTGATATAGTTTGGAGTTATCAGCAGAATGATGGAATCAGGGTAATATTCTCTTATTTTATCAATTCCGGTCCGCAGGGCACCTGCGTAGGTGGAGGTGTCTGTGGAATTCTCAGTGTTGTCTATGGGATGTCCGCCGAAATAATCGTTTAATCCATAATTAAGGACAAAACACAGTCTGCGGTCTGTGTGGTCGCTCTGTATATACTGCGTCATTGCCTCCACAAAGGGGGAACCTTCAGGGATGGATGTAAAGTCCTGGTTTGCGAAATACTCCACAGATGCAGGAAAAGAAAGAGGTGCCGCAGGGTCCACGCAGGCGGGAATACCACCGTTGGCACAGTTGTAAGTCCGGGCGTGGGAGAGCGCACTAACTACGCCGGGAACGGAATAGCTTCCGGTGTAATTACCGATGATGCTGTCGCCGAAGAACACAATATCCCAGTGGGAAAAATCAGGATATTTGGTGGGCGCGGAACGCTCAGAGACAATAAGATTTTTCAGGGAGGACAACAGTATTTCCGAATTGACGGAGTTGATTTGGTATTCATGGTCGCAGAAAGTAAACAAAAATATTTTCTGCGAAATGATTTCGTTGGTAGTCATATTGTCTACATAATTGGCGGGATTGGCAATCAACCACTGTTCCATTCCCATAAAATAAAGAGTCACATTAGGCTGTGCAGAGAGAGTACTTATCAGGGTGGAATAGGTGGTTAAGGTTTCTTCTGCTGCTCTCTCAGAAAGTTCTGTCCAGTATTCCAGACGGGGATTAGGCAGCAGGATTTCAAAGGTAATATTTGGATGGGCAGATATATAGGAAAGGATATGGGTATTGATATTTTCATCCCAGCGGCTTACTTTTTTATGGGAGCGGGACCATATCACAGAGGGATCCAGACCCAGATATATATTGGTGATATCATTGTCTGAACCGAGGGCAGCCTCCATGTACTCCGCCACGGCGTTGGTATTTTTTGCCACCGCATTAATTTTCAATGTGTCGATTCCCCTATAAGTAGCAAAGTCCTCCTGCTGATAGTTGTCTATGGAAAACATGGAGAGAAAGACTGCGTTATATTCTTCTACAGCGAGACGCTCCAGTTCCAGTTTCTTTTCCTGGGAAGTCCTATAATTTGCCAGACACAGTTTTGCTGCCACAGCAAGCAATAGGATTCCTGCCATAGCCAGGAGAAATACTAAGAGCAGGCGGAGTGTTGCTGGTTTATGATGTTCGGATTTGTTTGCGTTTTTATTTGTTCTATTCATTATAATCTCCATTCCCATGCTTTTCATCTTCATTTTCTGTCTAATTCTCTCATATTTTCTGCCTGATTAAAAGCACATATTTAGACTATTTCCTTTTTGGACATAAAAAATATCAAAAAAACACACTCGTGAATAAAAATGCTGTTAGAGTTGCAGTATCAAACGCCCGAAGTATCTTGAAGAAAAAGGGTATATTTGGTATAATCAAAATGATATTGAAACTGCATAGAGCAAACATTGGAGGTGCAGCATAATGAAAGAATTGATGATATCCTACCACTCCGTAAAAAAAGAAGTCCATTTCTTTGTAAAACTCAAAGGACAATTTACGGAAATTCCTTATGACATATGTGGCGGACTGGAAAAATATTATGCAGAGAAGGGGGAATTTGTATTACAAAATCAGGGAACGCAGTTTTTTGATGATATCTGGAATCAATTCTTAAAAGACAATATTCAGATTACTTTTAAGGGGACCAAGATTGATTATGAAGATTTTCGGCGCAAGGTTTTTGATTATAACGAGACCAAAGGGAAACAAATTTTCAGTATCGTGAAATTTATTGAACTTCCTGCGGTGCCGGAAATATATGACTGCATTGAGAAATTTTGTAATGAGACATTGAATACCTTTGAAAATAAACTGGAGGAAAATGAGACGAAAGCTGCCTTTAGAAAGCGCAGGGCAGCATTTGAGGAATATAGACAGTCTTTAAATGCCAGTGACGTAAATCTCTGTCTTGTCGGTACCTACAGTGCAGGTAAATCCACTTTTATCAATGCACTTATCGGGAAGCGCATTCTCCCGGAAAGCATTAACTCCGAAACGGCCAAGATGTTTAAAATTATGAACGGAAAAGTTCCGCAGGTTCGTTTCAGGGTGCATTCCGGGGAAGCTGATAAGGCCAAAAAGGTTAAGATTGTATGGAATGAAGCACTGGGGCAGTTTGAATGCAAAACAGGTATGGAAGAAATGGACCATGCCTTAAGAACCTCCTTTGAGAGTGAAATAACAAATGCTGCATCTATGGGTCTGAAACAACATGAGCAGCTTTGCAGAATTTTGAAAAAACTTAATGAAGTGCCCAATCATGAGCAGCCGGACCAAACCGGTTATATCAATGATATTGTGGAGGTAATCTATCCGATTCCTCTGTGCAGGCACATTAACTTTACATTTTTTGATACACCGGGCACTGACAGTAACTCGGAAGAGCATTTGCTGATTTTGAAAAAATCACTGCAGCAGCAGTCTAATTCCATTTTAATTGTTATCTATGAACCTACTAAAATGGAAGGTACCGGTAATTCCGTGCTTTATAATCTGATTAACACTTTCCGGAATACAGAGTCGGGCGGAGAACATAATGTATCTATTGATTTGGACCGGTCACTGCATGTAATCAATCAGGCGGATACCAGAACAAATAACGATTTAAAAATGCTTCGCAACAAAAAGGTATTCGTAACCTTGAAGGAAGAGGATAAAATTTATAATGAAGAGGATATGGAGATTGACCTTTCCCAGCAGAGACTGTTCTTTGTATCTTCCAAGGCGGCTTATATTGCCCAGGCCATCCGGAGCCAGATTGAGCTGGATGATGAGCGTATCTGGCTGACCAACCATAAGGCGGAGATTAATAATGAGCCTACAAAGGATCCTTTTTCTCTGGCAACAGAAAATATTGTTTCTGACTGTGGCATGTATTACCGCTATGATAAGCTGGCAAATGCAGATTTTGAGACAAGGCAGCTTATTGAGGAAAGTGAAGCGGCGGCGGCAGAATGTGATACGTCGCTGGACGGTATTGTCCAGAGATTATATATCAATTCCGGCATGTATGCTGTTGAGCAGGAAATTATAAAATATGCCCAGAAATATGCACTTTCCGTGAAAGCAAAGGGGTTGTATGACGGTATCTGCGGGTTAATTAATTTTATTCGTTCCGATTATGAGGCCATTGAAAACCAGTCCAGATTGTCGAAGGACAATATTGAAAACAGCATTCGGATTATGAAGACCAGTATGCTATCGGATATTGAATCTGCAAGAGATGAATTTGTTTCAAGAATTACCGATGACAGTCTCGAAACACAGGTGGAGGAAATTAAGCAGCTTGTCAGGGAAATTGAAACTTATCAGCAGCTTGCAAGCAAACAGGCAGATAAAATGCAGTGGATTGCACTGCGTCAGGAAGTATTTGAGGCGAAGAACCGTGTTATCCTTGCTAATTTGAACTATTACCTTCAGGATATTGATGATTATTACAAACTGGTACGTGGCAATATTCTGAAACAGCAGGTACAGGAATTGAAAGGAATTATCGTCAAAAAAATCAAGGCATATAAAGGAATTGATGAAAATTTGATTCGTCGTATTGCTAATATCTCCGAGACGGAGATTCCGCTTTCCGAGCTAAGTGCATTGAAAATGAATGATTACATCAACGAGCAGAAGGCAATTCTGATATTCAATACGATGGATAAAAAGGCATATAAACGGGATTTGGAACGTGCCTTCAATAAACAGACGGTTGACCAGTTCCTTGCCTATAAACAGGAGGTTATCAAGATTGCCCAGCAGCGCACCGCAGAAATGGTGGAAGAATTTAAGAATAATATTGAAACCATTTCCGGAAGTCTGGAACTTCTGATTAAGGATGAAAATCAGGCTATTGAGGAACAGAAGAAGGCGAAGAGCATACTTGATATGATTGAGCAGCAGGATATCACTTTAAACAAGAAAATTTGGGCACTTCAGGAATAATGTTTTTTAATGTATCCGTCCATGACAATTGGAAGCACTGTCATGGACGGATTTTAAATTTCCCGTAAATAGGACTCCATCCTTTGGCGGCATAGGGCAGCAGAAGCAGACTGTACAAAAAGATGTACCGGGAGTTGGCCTCCCAAATCATATGGAAAAGAAAACCGCCCAGCACACCAATCAGTCCCAGATATACAGTGAGACTCATAGATGGTTTTTCCGTGGATGCGGCTTTCTGCCGTTTCCTTATCTGGAAAACACAAAAACAAAATGCTCCCAGATAGAGCAGATTCTGGTAAGCGTTGCAGTAACCGATAAAATAATTTCCCAACGCCCCCACATAAAGAGAATCCATAAAAGAACTTCTGCCCCCATAGGTGGCGAGAGTTGCCTGCCTGCAGGCGTAACTGCCGTCTGCCCACTGGGAGAGAAATTTGTTTTTATAAAATGCGGCGGCGTAGCCGGGATGGTTCTTAAAATACTCCAGATGCTCATGGATAGCCTGTCTGCTGAGTGCGGCAGTGGCGCTGGTATCCAGCCCGGTGGACTGGTATGTGTTAAAATTAAATCCGTTGTACCAGCCGCAGCCGCGGGAAGATTCCTGCATACCCATGGCAAAATACGTGATGGCAGGAACACCGCTGCTTATGGTATTGCCGCTGCGATGCTCATAAATACTTTCAAACAGAGGAAGAACACTTACGGCACAGAGGGCACAGCATAACACATATAGCAGTAAAATATGTTTTTTGCAGCGCAGCCACTGGAATAATGTCACGAGTACTACGGCAATAATGAGAATCAGGGAGTTTTTGCGAAGCAGTACCGCCCCTGTCAGGGCAAAAATGCTGACGATGCCGCAGAGCAGCCGGGAACGGAGGGAAACAGTGTCGTTTCCGCATATTTTCCATAATTTTTCCAAATAATAAAAACCAATTGTAATCATGGCAAAAGAAGGAATTTCGCCATAGACAAAAGAGGTATACATAAAAAACGGAAGATTGGCGCCTATAAGCAGAAGATACAGACAGTCCGCACGGTCATCTTCCCAGACAAGATGTACGGTTTTGTATTGAAAATAGATGATAACGCCTGAAAACAGTACATTAAGACACTGGATTGCCGGAAATGCCCGCATGGAAAAAGGTAACAGATTCCAGATGCGGATAATAATTTCATAAAAGGCGATAAGCCCAATCTGCTGTGGGTAGTATGAGATATAGGAATCTGTTGGATGAATCACGGAGGTATTTCCCGCCGCCAGTTCTTCCGCCATGGCAAAAACGGACATGGGGTCGGCGGAGGGCATAGTTCTTCCAAAAACAATCATGATGCTACCCAGCAGGGCGCACCATGCCAGTACCAGTATCAGCAGTATTCTGCGGCATCGGGGGGAATGCCGGGTAAGAAGCTGCTGTATTCCCGCGAACAAAGCAAGAAAGATTCCCAGCCCCAAAAGATTATAAAAAAGGTTGTCCCATCTGGTGAGCACCAGTTGTGTTTCCATGTCGGTTGCGTAGCATGTAAAGAAAAAGGCACTGAGAAACAAAAGCCCCGTGAGAAACAGACTGCATATGCTGACAAAATGATAAGAATAGTTATAGAGTTTATTTGTAAATGCCTTCATAAAAGGATATCCTCTCTTCCGCATGACTGAACTGTAACAGTATACCATAAAATTAATGAAAAAAATAGTAGTTAGGATTGCGTAATCGTGATAAAATAAAAATGATGCTATGTTGAAAGGATTAAGTATATCATGGACAAAATTGCCGTTTTGATTCCCTGCTATAATGAAGAACAGACCATTGCAAAGGTGGTAAAAGATGTAAAAGAGACATTGCCGGAAGCGGTGGTGTATGTATATGACAATAATTCCACCGACAAAACTGTGGAGACTGCCAGAGAGGCAGGTGCCGTTATCCGCTATGAATACCAGCAGGGTAAGGGAAATGTTATCCGCAGAATGTTTCGTGAGATTGACGCATTGTGCTATCTTATGATTGATGGGGACGACACCTATCCTCTGGACTGTGCTCCCCGGATGGTGGACAAGGTATTAAATCATCATGCCGATATGGTGGTGGGAGACAGACTTTCCTCAACGTATTTTACGGAAAATAAAAGGCCCTTCCATAATTTTGGCAATAGTCTGATGAGAATCGGAATCAACCGTTTGTTTCATTCCGATATAAAGGATATTATGACCGGATACAGAGCATTCAGTTATGAATTTGTAAAAACATTTCCTGTGTTTTCCAAGGGATTTGAGATTGAGACAGAGATGACGATACATGCGGTGAATTACAATATGCAGGTGGAAAATGTGATTGTGGAGTACCGTGACCGTCCTGAGGGCAGTGTGTCCAAGCTTAACACCTACAGTGACGGTATGCGTGTTATCCGCAAAATGTTTCAGTTATACAGAAACTACAAGCCTATGCACTTTTTTGGATTTTTGTGTCTGCTTCTGATAGTGATAGCAGCCATTTTTATGATACCAATTGTGGCGGTATATCTGGAAACGGGACTGGTTCCCAGATTTCCAACCCTGATTGTATGCGGTTTTATGGTGCTGGCGGGCATACAATCCTTTTTTGCGGGCATGATTCTGGAAGTATTGAATGCCAAGGACAAAAAAGATTTTGAATATTGTCTGGTGCGCACCAGAGGTGAGCGAAAGGAATCAGAGACGGATGAAAGATAGTAGAAGTTCCAAAAAAATTGGATATTTCTATTTTTCCCTGGTAGGCGTTCTGTTTGTTTTTTTCTGTAAAACAGGAAAGGAACTGGCAGAGCAGGGCAATCTGGTGTGGGATACCTCATATACCTTATGGACCTTATGTATCAGTCTGGCAGCAGGTATTCTGCTGGGTGTGCTTGTATGCAGGCTTATTTTTCTGTTTTCGGACAGGATGGATGAAAGAATGGGAACAAAAGCCGGAGATAAGACCGGAGAAATGATATCTCCGCAGGCACCCGGCAGGGACGGAATGGTATTTTTGGGGAGTATGGCGCTTATCGTACTGTGCTGGCTGCCGGCATGGCTGGCATATTATCCGGGTATCTGTGCCTATGATTTTCCTATCCAGTTACATCAGATTTTTGATGTGGGATACATCGACCATCATCCCATTGCACACACGTTCCTGATTAAAATGTTTATGAATCTGGGGAGGGAGATGTTTGGTGATGTAAACGGCGGTATTGCATTGTTTTCCTTTTTACAGATGGTGATTCTGGCGGCGGCGTTTGCTTTTGGCATATGTCTTTTGAGGCGTTACGGTGTGCCGCTCGTAGGAATTATCATTATGCAGGCGGGAGCCATGCTGTATCCTTTTCATATGTACATGAGTATCAGCATGACAAAAGATACCTTGTTTACAGTATTTTTCCTGTTACAGATGTATTTGCTGACGGTGCTTCTCATAGAAAACAGGCAGGATTTACAATGGAAAAAGACGGAAGCTGCACTGTTTGTCAGTAATGTGGGAATGATTCTTTTCCGTAATAACGGCAAATATGCCTGCATGGTTCTTTTGGTGATTCTGCTTCTTGTTCTCTGGCGGGGAAAGGAAATGCGCAGGCTGACAGGAAGAATCCTGCTGGTAAGTGGGGCGGCGTTTGTGGCAGGCAGTTTACTGCTGTCCCTGTTTTTCCGTATGGCAGATGCCACCCAGGGGGACCGCAGGGAAATGCTCAGTGTTCCCATCCAGCAGTTTGCCCGCTGTATGATGTATCACGGCGGTATCGGTGAGCTGGAAGAGGATGACGGAACCATGGCGGAAGAAGACATTGCCCTGATTAATGATTTTATCCGCGGGGAGGGCTACCGCTATTATAGAGGGGATTTTGCAGACCCGGTGAAATCCTGCACCAATACTTCGGCTGCACTAAAACAGCCGGGACAGTTTATCAGGACCTACCTGCATCTTATGACGCAGTATCCCGGAGATTATATCAATGCAGTGCTGGCGCTGGATGCGGGATATCTTTATCCCGGGGATGTGAGCCATGCGGTGATTAACCAGAAGGATTATCTGCCGGGAAAAGGTTATGTCCAGACCCGCTGGTCGGAGCAGGAAGTGAACGAAGAAGGTATCTATAAGGCTTCCAAGTGGGAATGGCTTCATGAGAAGATGGAAATATGGGCGGACACCAATGCCTATCTGGACATTCCTTTGTTGAAATATTTGTTTGTGCCCGGTGTATTTTTGTGGGCATATCTGCTGCTTGCGGGATTCTTTCTGGTAAGAAGGAGAGCGCGTATGTGTATTCCCCTTTCCCTGGTGGCAGGCTATTATATCACTATGCTTCTGGGCCCCACCGTACAGATGCGGTATCTGTATCCGGTTATGGTGATTCTTCCCTTTATGGCACTGCTGGGAAACTGCCGGACATGGCAGGAGGATACAGAGGCACAGGGCGGCTGCCGTTAAGCTTTGGATAATCTGCGTGGGCAGGCTGGAAAGGCATGAATAAAAATGGAAAAATATAAAGATGAGAAAACAGGTATTTATCTGCGTCTGATGACGCGGTCGGATACGGACGATATTGTGGCATGGCGTAACCGTGAGGATGTGCGCAGGAATTTTATCTATCAGGAGCTGTTTACCAGGGAGAGCCATCTGAACTGGATTCGGACGAGAGTGGATACCGGGCAGGTGGTGCAGATGATAATCTGTAATATGGAGGATGGTACGCCTCTTGGCTCTGTGTATGTCAGGGATATTGACAGAGGACACCACAAGGCGGAGTATGGTATTTTCATCGGGGAACCTTCCGCCAGAGGGCGCGGCGTGGGAACGGCGGCTGCGAAGCTGATGTTACAGTATTGTTTTGGGGAGCTTTCCCTGCACCGCGTTTATCTGCGGGCGTTTGAGGAAAATGCCCAGGCAGTCCGCAGTTATGAGAAAGCCGGATTCCGGATAGAGGGCTGTCTGCGGGATGATGTCTGCATAAATGGTATCTATCATAATATTGTGTGGATGGCAGCAGTGAGAGATACTTAAAGGAGGATGGGTGTGAAAAAGATAAGCTTTGTAATTCCGTGCTACCGCTCGGAGAAGACACTTCCCCATGTGGTAAATGAGATTGATGAGAAAATGAAAACCATGGAGAATTATTCTTATGAAATCATATTGGTAAATGACTGTTCTCCTGATAATACTTTGGCGACAATCCGCAGACTCTGTGAGGAAAAAAACTATATAAAGGGTATCAGCTTTTCGCGGAATTTCGGACAGCATTCTGCATTGATGGCGGGACTGCGGCATACGGACGGGGACTATATTGTCTGTCTGGATGATGATGGGCAGACCCCGGCGGATGAAGTGGACAGGCTTATCGGCAGGCTGGAGGAAGGCTATGACGCGGTGTACGCCAAATATGAACATAAACAGCATTCTGCATTCCGGAATCTGGGAAGCAGGGTCAATGAGCTTATGACCCGCATTATGCTGGAGAAACCCCATGACTTATATCTCTCCAGTTATTTTGCGGTACGGCGTTTTGTGGTGGAAGATATGATACGCTATGAAAATTCTTACCCTTATGTAATCGGTCTGGTGCTTCGTGCCACCAAAAATATCACCAATGTGGAAGTAAATCACAGGGAGCGGGAAGAGGGAAACTCAGGCTATACGCTGAAAAAGCTTTTTGGACTGTGGTTTAACGGGTTTACCGCATTTTCTGTGAAGCCTCTGCGGCTGGCAACGGCAGTGGGCGGATGCAGTGCGGCAGTGGGCTTCCTGTATGGTATTTATACCATTATAAAGCGTCTGGTGAATCCCAATGTGCCCATGGGATTCAGTTCCACCATGGCGGCAATCGTCTTTTTCGGCGGTATGATTATGGTGATGCTGGGGCTGATTGGCGAATATATCGGACGCATTTATATCAGTATGAACAATTCCCCCCAGTATGTAATTCGCGAGACAATAAACGTGGATGGCATGGCTAAACCGTCAGGGAGTACAGGAGGATATTAGCATACATGGAAAAGATTAAAAACTGGTGGAAAAAGAATGATAGGGGGATGTGGCTGATAAAGGCTCTGCTTATGGCATGTCTGCCCTTGTTGTGCGCTCTGGTGTACTGCGCCATGCAGGGCCGCAGTATCGGAGAAGTGTATCTGCCTTTGTCTGAGTGGAATGATGAGCTGTTTTATTATAAGCAGGTGGAGGGAATCGTAAATTACGGATATCCCTTAGGGTATTTTGGATTTAATGAGTCACACGCACTGAAACTGTCTTTTGCGGCATGGAGCCCGGTGCTGGTGTTTCCATGGATACTGTGGGGACTTATATTCGGATGGAATCTGTTGTCCCCCGTTATCTGTAATATTGTGCTGCTGACAGTGGCAGTCTTTTTGTTTGTGTGGCTGGTAAGACCCACCTGGAAACAGATGGGTATCTGTGCTTTGTTATTCTGCTTTTACACGCCTTTTGTGCGGTATATGCTTTCCGGTATGCCGGAGGTTATCTGTTTTAGTATGCTGATTGTTTTTTATGCGGTTGCCTATAACTATTTACAGCAGGAAAAAGGATATAAACTGGCAGTGCTGTTTGTCATGGCGTCAGTCATGACACTGATGCGTCCTTACCTGCTGTTATTTCTGCTGTTGCCGGCATTATTGTGGGTGCGAAGGGACAAAATAAAGGGAGTGGCTGGCTCCGGGGCTGTGATTGCAGTGACACTGGCACTGTATGCCATGATTAAGCATTATCTGGGTGCAGAATATTTTGCACCATTATTTTTTACCGATTGGATTACCACATTTTTCCGGGAAGGCATAGGTGCGGGTATTCATAATTTTTTTGGAACACTGTATCATATGGGCAGAGAATTCTTTCGCCATACGGTGGAGGGATTTCGGAGTGGTCTGGCATCGGGGGCTTTCTTTGGCGGCTATCTGGTGATGATGGCGGTACTGATTGGACAGAGTGTGGCAGATTATAAGAAGCGGAAAGAGAACAAACTGTTTCTGCTGGAAGCCCATATGGCTTTTTGTTTTGTGGGAATGCTGTTTGCCCTTCTGCTGATGTACAAGCTGACAGAGGGAAGCAAACATTTGCTTACTTTTATGGCAGCAGGTATATTTATGGTTAGTCTCATGAAAACACGATTTTACAAGAAAGCTGTGCTTATAGGCGCTGTTTTTGCCTATCTGTATTCCTATAAGGCGACGGAGCCCTATGACTATCAGGTGCCTTTTGTGGAAGAAAAAGCAGTGGCGCAGATGGAGAACTGGGAGCAGTGGTATGAAGAAAAACTTTCCTTACGTACAGAGAATGTGCCCTGCTATGATAATGTGGTGATATGGACCTTCAGTGATGCTGTGGGAAGCGGTTATGTGAATACAAAATGGCAGCTTCTGTATGGACTGCCGGAAGGGTTTGGCATCAGTTGCTGTATGCCGGATTATGTGACAGAGCACCTGGAGGAGCTGGAGAGCCGTTATCTGGCGGTGGCTGCGGGGGGAGAGATTGACGCCATGTGTGCGCAGGCAGGATATCAGGAGCTTGGCAGGGATATGGATATGGTGCTGTATGCCAGATATTAAACCGGATTCCAACAGCAGAGCAGTACGGATGGCAGAGATTTTGCCGGAGGAAGAACCGGATAAGGAAAGGGCGGCATATTATGACGTTTTGGGAGAAAGTCAGGGAAATTCATCTGGAAAAAAAGCGTGTGTTTAAGGTAATGCTGGCAGTGGAGGCATTGGTGTTTTTCCTGGCAGTCATAGGTTTATTTGGCAAAAATGATGTTTATTTTGTAGAGCAGGAGTTGGCAGTGGATGAGAGTGCAGGTGTCCAGACTTATGCACTTGCAGAACTGGCGCTGCCCAGAGGGGCATATGAGGTTTCCCTGCATTATACCACAGACACGAATATGAAAAATTTGTGTACGGTAGTTAATAACGCTGTGGGATACCGTTCCTGTTTAAGCAACGGTGAGCATTTGTATGCAGGACTTGATAAAACAGATTTTATGATGTGGCTTTTTCAGAATACAGAGCATCTACAGGTGAAAGTAGATTTTGGTGGCGAGGGAAATTTGAGCATTTCGGGAGTTACTGTTACCGAGACCAATGCCCTGAACCGGATATTTGTCTTTTTGTGGCTGGTGGCAGCTTTACTTGTGAATGTGGCATATATTTACTGGAAATATGATGAAAAGTATCAGATTCCTTTGAAAAATAAAATAGTGACACTGGGACTGGGAGCGGTCATTCTGGTTTCCTCCATTCCCCTGATGGTGGATTATATGCTGCCAAGCGGAGATTTGGTGTATCATCTGATGCGGATAGAAGGAATCAAAGATGGTCTTTTGTCCGGGCAGTTTCCGGTGCGCATTGCGCCGGAATGGCAGCAGGGTTATGGATATGCTTCCTCTATTTTTTATGGCGAGACGGTGTTGTATCTTGCCGCGCTGTTTCGGATGACAGGATTTACGGTGGTGACAAGTTACCGCATGTTTATGTTCTGCGTCAATGTGGCAACGGTTCTTGTGGCATATTATAGTTTTTGGAAGATATTTGGAGAAAAATATATTGGACTGCTCTGTTCCACGGTTTATTCCCTGTCCATTTACCGTCTGTTTCATCTCTATGGAAAAGGCTCTTTCGGTGAGGTGTTTGGGGTGCTGTTTCTGCCCCTTTTGGTGTATGGCTTTTACCGGGTTTTTACCATGGATGTGGAGGATGTTTCCTATAAAAGGAGTTGGATTCCTCTGACAGTGGGATTTGTGGGGCTGATTCAGTCACATATCTTAAGCACTTATCTGGCAGCAGGCTTTTCCATTCTGCTGTGTGTACTGCTCTGGAAGAAAGTGTTCCGCAGACAGACCTTTGTGGTGCTGGCAAAAACAGTGGTGTACAGCAGTCTGCTGAGTGCATGGTTTCTGGTGCCCTTTTTTGATTATATGCTCACCGGAAATTTTACCATACAGAATGTTTCAGGAAGAACCATTCAGGAGCGGGGAATCTATCTGGGCAATCTTTTTCAGACCTTTGTGGTGAATGGCACCAATCCTTTTCCTGCCGTACAGGGCATGATGGATGGACAGGCATACGGTGTGGGGATGGCACTGATGGGGGCGCTTCTGTGCTGGATGGCTCTGGTGTTTTTGCGTAAACATAAGCGGCTGGATAAAAAAGACCGGACCGCGGGCTGGCTGATGATGGGATTTTCTATCATGGCTGTTGTGATGAGTCTGAATTGTTTTCCCTGGGATGCGATTCAATTCCGTAACAGACTGACTGCAACACTGGTTTCCAGTATTCAGTTTCCATACCGTATTTTAACCATAGCGGCGGTGTGCCTGACTTTTCTTGCCGGGCTGGTGGCGAAGTGTTTTCTGCAATATGGAAAGAAACAGATATGTATGGTCTATATGGGTGCCAGCGCCCTGCTTGTGATTCTTGGCAGTGTCTGGCTGATGGATAATATGTTACAGTCTTTAAGTCCGTGCCGTATTTACAATGCGGAGGGCATGGGTTCAGGATATATTGCAGGTGCGGAGTATCTTCCCTATGGAGCGGATGCCTCCCAGTATATGCCAAGGGCACCCCTGGCAGAGGATAATATGATTGTGGAGGGATATGAAAAGAGCGCACTGACGGTGGATGTCACCTGCTTTAATGACAGTGACCGTGAAGGGGCGCTGGAGATGCCGCTGGTATATTATAAAGGATACGGCGCTTATGATTTAAACACCGGGGAGCGTCTTAATGTTTATGACGGCACCAACCATGTGGTGGGTGTGGCAGTGCCTGCGGGATATGGAGGAACATTGCGTGTCACCTTTCAAAGCCCGTGGTACTGGCGTGTGGCAGAGGGAATCAGTGTAGTCAGTTTTGTTGGGCTCTTGGGTGCAGGTATCATGGCAGGAAAGGGAGGTCAGTGTGGGCAGAGAATCGGCAGAGAGAAAAATACATTATGATTTGTTGCGGATAGCCGCATGTTTCAGTGTGGTGATGCTGCATACCTCGGCACAGCTCTGGTATGATTATCCCATAAACAGTACCACATGGCTGATTTGCAATTCCTGGGATGCTCTGGTGCGTTTTGGAGTCCCCGTTTTTGTGATGATAAGCGGTGCGATTTTTCTGGACAGTACGCGGAAACTGGATGTAAAACGGCTTTATCTGCATAATATTCTGCGCCTTGTGGTGATGTATATTCTGTGGTCTTTGGTTTATGCACTCTGGGACTGCAGCAAGTTTGATATGCGTCAGGCGGGAGTCAAAGCATTTATCAATGAATGGATTAGCGGAAGATATCATTTATGGTTTGTGCCCATGCTGGTGGGACTGTATGTGCTGCTTCCGGTACTGCGCTCCTGGGTGGAACATGCCTCGCAGCAAAATATACAATATTTTCTTGGGCTGTTTGTTGTGTTCCAGATAGGAAGAGAAAGTCTGCGGGTTCTTTATGTGAAATCTCCCATGGTGGTGTCTCTGATTAATACCACAGAGGTGGAGATGGTGTGCAGCTATGTGGGTTACTTTGTATTGGGGCATTATATTGCCAGGTATGGTATTCCAAAGAAGCTCCATAAGTATATTTATGCTGCCGGCCTGCTGGGGTGTATTGCCAATGTGGTGCTGGGAAATGTGATTTCCTTAAGGGCAGGGACGCCCCGGGGGGACGTATATGACAGCTATACCTTTTTTACATTCTGTATTGCAGTGGCACTGTTTCTGTGGTTTCAGGAGCGGTTTGCGGGGCGGACGTTTTCCCGGACAGCCAAGAGGTGTGTGGTGGAAATATCCGCAGATACGCTGGGAATTTACCTGATGCACGTAGGACTGCTGGAGATATTAAAGCCTATTGAGTGGGAATTTTTTACATCCATGCCGTTTATAGGAATCCCGCTTCTGGCGGTTCTGTGTTTTGGGGTCTGTCTGGTGGTGGCATCCCTGCTGCGCAGGATTCCGGTGTTGGGAAGATATTTGTGCTGAGAGGATAAGAAATACTATGAAACAAAGAATTTATATCTGTCATACTTATTATCATGTTTATGTGACATTTTTAAAAGAATTGAATCTGCCCAGAGAGCAGAGGGGGCAGGCGACGCTTGTGCTCTCTAAGATGTCCAATGATTTTGAGCAGCTTAAGGAGCGTGTGGAGAGTACTGGTTTGTTTGAGCAGGTGGTGGAGTTTGACGAGAAGAAACCGGAGTTTTTCCCGGAGCTTGAGAAGTGGCGGAAGGGAACGGGAGGTTTTGTGGGCAATCTCTATTGTCGAATCCGTTTTACCAGACGTTTTGCAAGATTGTTAGAGCCTTTTATTCCGGTTAATCTGAAGGAGTATAAGGATATTTATGTATATTGTGATTCGGACCCTATAGGGTTTTACCTGAATCAGCATAAGATTTATTATCATGCGCTGGAGGATGGCTTGAACTGTCTAAAAAATTATGATGCGGCGCGGTATGACAACAGAGGACATTTTGGGCTAAAGGTCTTTTTTTCCAGACAGCTTAATCTTATTTTTATTCAAAACGGATATGGGAAATACTGTCTGGATATGGAGGTAAATGATATATCAGCTATCCGCTTTCACTGCCCCAGATATATTGAGCAGCCCAGACAGGAGCTGGTGGAGCGACTCACCGGGGAGGATAGGCAGCTTATTCTTCAGGCGTTTATCAGGGACAAGGAAGGACTGGAGAAGCAGATTGCCGAAAGCAGCAGGATGGGGGATAAGATATTGATTCTCACTGACCCACTGTGTACATTAGAGGTGCGCGAAAAGATTTTTCGTGATATTATAGATAGATATAAGGAGGAAGGGGCTATCTTTATCAAGCCCCATCCCCGGGATGTATTGGATTACCGGAAATTATTTGGGGAATATCCCCAGTTTGACGCCACGGTGCCCATGGAAATGCTGAATTTCTTTCCGGGACTGCGGTTTAGCAAAGTGGTTGCGGTGCTTACGGAAGTAAAAGCGATTCAGTTTGCGGATGAGGTGGTGCGTCTGGGGGAGGATTTTATGGATGCCTATGAAGACCCTTTGATACACAGACAAAACGAGCAAATTTAAGGAGTGGCTATGATACAGATATTAAAGAAATTGCAGGTCTTATTGGATAAAAAGCAGAAGAGAACCATGGTGGGACTGATGTTTCTCATGATTATCGGTGCGCTTTTGCAGACGCTGGGTGTTGGGATTCTGGTGGAAGTGGTGAATGTGGTGATTGACCCGGAGGCGGTTGAGAAGAGTCAGGTGGCGGCTTTGTGTTATCGGATTCTGGGCAGTGACAGCTACAGCAGCTTCTCCATTACCATCATGATATTGCTGATGGTGGTTTTTGCGGTGAAAAATATTTTCTTGTATGTGCAACAGAAACTTACATTTGCTTTTGTCTATCGAAATCAGTTCCGCACCTCCGAGCGGATGATGCGCAATTATCTGCGCAGAGGATATGAATTTTATCTGAATGCGGATACTGCGGTGGTGCAGAGAAGCATCACTTCGGATGTAAACAATATGTACGCGCTGATACTGACTCTGTTGCAGTTGATGTCCGACGGTGTGATTTCCGTATTTATCATCGCCTATTGTTTTGTCTCCAATGGAACCATGACGGTGCTGATGGCAGTGGTGCTTCTGGCACTGATGGTAGTGGTAAAAAAGGTGTTAAAGCCTATTATGTATAAAGCGGGCAAGGAGAATCAGGATTACTACAGTGGTCTGTTTAAATGGATATCCCAGACAGTGCAGGGTATCAAGGAAGTAAAAATTGCGGGTAAAGAGAAATATTTTGTTTCCCAATATAGAAAATGCGGTCAGGGATATGTCAATGCAGTACAGCGTTACAGTCTCTACAATAATATACCCAAGCTGTTAATTGAGACAGCCTGTGTTGTAACCATGATGCTGTATATGATTGTGCAGGTGGCTTCGGGAGTGCCCACGGAGATAATGGTGACGGCGCTTAGTACGCTGGCGGCTGCGGCTTTTGTGCTTTTGCCCTGTGTGAACCGCATTAATAACCAGATTAATTCCATTGCCTATTTTGAGCCTTTTTTCATGGGTGTCAGCGACAATCTGCAGGATGAAATCGGCGAGGCGAAGGTGGATATGACCTTTGCCACCGAGGAAGAGGAGAAGCTTCCGGTGAGGCGTGCCATTGAGATGAAAGACATCACATATGCCTATCCCAATACAGAAAAGCTGATTTTCGACCATGCAGATTTAACCATACCGGTGGGGGCATCTGTGGGAATCGTGGGTACTTCCGGCGCGGGGAAAAGTACCGTGGTGGATATCCTGCTGGGACTGCTGGAGCCGGAGACCGGAACGGTTATGGCAGACGGAAAGGATATCAGACAAAATTATCGTAAATGGTTAAAAAATGTGGGATATATACCCCAGATGATTTTTATGCTGGATGATACTATCCGCAAAAATGTTGCTTTTGGTGTGCCGGAGGAGGAGATTGACGAGGACAGGCTCTGGGAGGTATTGAGGGAGGCACAGTTGGATGAGTTTATTAAAACTTTGCCTGAGGGATTGGACACAGGAATCGGAGAGAGGGGAATCCGTCTGTCCGGCGGACAGAGACAGCGTATCGGTATTGCCAGGGCGCTTTATAACAATCCTGAGGTGCTGATTCTGGATGAAGCTACTTCTGCGCTGGATAATGATACGGAAGCGGCTATTATGGAATCCATTCATTCCTTACATGGCAAAAAGACTTTGATTATTATTGCCCACAGGTTACAGACGATTGAGAAATGTGATATGGTATACAGAGTGGAGAATGGTAAGGCGTATAAACAATAAGAAAAGGGGGATTTGTATGAAATTAAGTATTATTGTGCCAGTGTATAACATGGCAGCCCATGGGAAACTGGAGTATTGTCTGGATTCGCTGGTGAATCAGACTATTTCGGATTATGAGATTATCGCTGTGGACGACGCATCCACGGATAATTCAGTGGGTGTGATTCAGTGGTATGTATCGCAGTATCCGGGGAAGGTGCGGCTGTGCACTTATCTGTACAACAAGAGGCAGGGGGGAGCCAAGAATGACGGACTGAAGCTTGCCAAGGGAGAGTGGATTGGATTTGTGGACAGTGACGACTGGATAACTCCTGATTATTATGAGAAGCTCCTTGCAAAGGCGGAGGAAACCGGGGCGGATATGGTGGGCTGTGATTACAGTATGGTGGAAGAGCGTAACATGGAAGTGGGAAAAGTGGTACAGAATAACACCATGGACCAGACCGGAGTTTTGGATGATGAGAAACACAAAAAACTGATTCTGCGCACCGGAAGTATGGTGGTTAAGATTTACAGGCATAGTGTAATCAAGGAGAATAAACTTTCTTTCCCGGAAGGCATTTTCTATGAGGATAATTGTGCCGGACCTTTATGGTCCATGTATTTCAACCACTTTGAGAGAGTGGAAGAACCGCTTTATTATTATTTTCAGCATGAGGTGTCCACCGTTCATCATATTTCGGAAGAAAAGTGCAGGGACCGCATGAAAGCGGAAGAGATTTTTTACAAAGAGTGTGAGGACAGGGATGTTTTGGACAAATACTATAATGAGATAGAATACCGTTTTACGGAGCTGTATTATGTGAATACACTGTTTTCCTATATGCTGGGTGTGAAACATCCCAAATTAAAATTTATAAAAGAACTGCGCAGAAAGCAGGTGGAATATTTCCCGGACTTTGCCACAAATTCCTATTTTATGGAGCTTACCGGTGAGGAAGAGAAAAGGTTTATCGCACTGCAGCAAAAATCGGATTTTCTTTTTTACTGGTATTACCGGATAAAATGGGCCTGGCGGAGGATGCGTAAGAGATTGGGGAAGTAATTAGGTTCTTATTTGGTTTTGCACCGAGTGACGCCGTCGTCCTGCTGTTGTTCCTGTTCAGACGCGCTTCCGCTTGAATAAAAACGTAACGGACACATAAGGCACCAGAGTACGGTGCCTAAGTGCCGACGTTTTTATACAGTCTGAACAGGAACAACAGCAGGACGACGGCTGGAACTGGCAATTTAGGGCGGAACCTTGAATTGTCTTGGGTGTTGTCAGGAATTTGAGATTTTTGGCGAGGGTCAATTAATAGCAGCGAGTTGTTTTGGCATGGAGGATTGGTATGAGTAAGATTGCGATTATCACAGCGCGGGGCGGGAGTAAGCGTATTCCCAGAAAAAATATTAGGGAGTTCTGTGGGAAACCTATTCTGGCGTATTCCATAGAGGCGGCGCTGGAGGCAGGAATTTTTGATGAGGTTATGGTCTCTACGGATGATGGGGAGATTGCGGAGATTGCAGAGAAATATGGTGCAAAGGTGCCGTTTCTGCGCAGTGAGAAGACAGCAGGTGACTTTGCCACTACCAATGATGTGTTGTTAGAGGTGCTGGAAGAGTATGGGAAGCGGGGAAGGCATTTTGATATGGGATGTTGTATTTATCCCACGGCGCCTTTTGTGACCGCTAAGAAGCTGATAAATGCGGTGGAGATGCTCGCAGGCAGTGATGCGGATACGCTGATTCCGGTGGTAGCCTTTTCATATCCGCCGCAACGTGCTATGATAGTGAAGAATGAAAGGCTGGTATTTGAGTATCCGCAGTATCTGGACAGCCGTTCTCAGGATTTGGAGCCGCACTATCATGATGTGGGGCAGTTTTATGTGTTCCGCACAGAAAGTTATATGCGAAGTCAGAAGCTGATGGTGGGAAATATTTTACCCATGGTGGTGTCGGAACTGGAGGTACAGGATATTGACAACCAAACGGACTGGGAGATTGCAGAGATGAAATATCGTCTGATGAGCAGCCCGAAGTCTGTAGACTGAAAGAAAGGCATGGAGGTTGGTTTGGAACAAAGAGTTGCTTTACTTTCCAATGTGAATATGAATTTTGTGGTGCGCATGTTGCAGAAGGAGGTAACAGTCTACGAGCCGGAAGGTTATGGGAACGAGCTGGGGCTGTTGATGAATCCTGCCTCCTCCTACCATGCTTTTTCACCCACATGTACTTTTCTGGTGATGGATTTGCTGGAGCTTCTGGAGCATGAGCTGGACATGGAGCGGGCAGAGAGGAGTATCGAAAACTGGTTCGGTATGCTGGAGAATGCTCTGGAGAGTCAGTGTGTCTATTATGTGTCAGACGCTTATCTGTGGGGCGTGGAAATGGCGGTGGTGCAGGATGTGGCGAGAAAACAGATGCTGGAGCAGTTGTGGTTACAGCAGTTGCAGAAGCTTTGTGGGAACCATGCCAATGTGCGTATTTTTCCCTATAGACATATGATAGAGTGTCTGGGTGAAGCGTGCGCCTTTTCCCTGAAAATGTGGTATATGGGACGGATTCTTCTGGGCAGTGACGCACAGAAGCTGTTGTGCGAGACCATTCTCCGATATCTGGAGAGGGAGAGGCGCACAGCGAAGAAAGTGCTGCTTTTGGATTTGGATAACACACTGTGGGGCGGACTGGCAGGAGAAGCTGAGCATACGCCAGTTATTTTATCAGAAGAACATGGCGGACTGGCGTACAAAAATCTTCAGAGAGTGATTGGGCAGATGCAGAGGCAGGGCGTTTTGCTGGGCATTGTGTCCAAGAACAATGAAGAGGATGCGCTGGAGATTATCAGAAACCATCCCCACATGGTGCTTCGGGAAGACTGTTTTGTGGCAAAGCGCATCAACTGGCAGGCAAAGCATGAAAATATATTGGAAATTGCAGGGGAATTAAATCTGGGTACGGATTCTTTTGTGTTCTGGGATGATAACCCCGCGGAGCGTGAGCTGGTGAAAGAGATGCTGCCGGAGGTGACGGTTCCTGATTTCCCGGACAAGCCGGAGGAGCTGGCGCCTGCCATGACGGAGATTTATGAAACCTATTTTGCAAAGGCGGTGCTTACCAGGGAGGATTTGGCGAAGACCGGGCAATATGCGGCGAATGCAAAGAGAAATGATTTGCAGAAGAGTGCTGCAAGCTTTGAGGATTATCTGAAACAGCTCCAGATTGTCATTACCAGAGTGAATCCCGCAGAACATGTGGACAGACTGGTGCAGATGGCAAACAAAACCAATCAGTTTAACCTGACTACAAAACGCTATGATTTGCAGGAGATGCAGAAGATAATTGAGGATGACAACAGACAAGTCTATCTCTACAATGTGGAGGACAAGTTTGGAGATAACGGGCTGGTTGCCATGGCGATTGTGAATCTGGCGGGGAAAGCTTTCGGAGACAAGACTTCTGTGGGAGATTTCGTCATGGGAGAGAGTATCATGGAGGTTCCGGTGATAGAAGAGTTTGTTATGAGCTGCCGGGTTATGGGAAAACAGATTGAAAATGCAGTGATTGCGGATATTGAGCAGGATTTGCGGAAAGCGGGCTACAAGGAGCTGCATGGATTGTATCTGCCCACTGCCAGAAATAAACCAGTGGCGGATTTATATAAAGATTTGGATTATGAGATGGTGGTACAGCTTCCTGATGGCGGCGGTGAGTACCGGATGCTCATTGAGACGCAGACGTCACGGGATTTTCAGGGAGAAATGTACTATCAGTATTTGACCCGGCTGGAGGAAACCCGAAAAAAAGAAGACTGCTGACAAGCCGCAGGCGGAAAGAGAGAGAAAACAATGAAAGAGAAAATCATTGCACTGATAGAGGAAATTTTAAAGGTTCCTGAGGGAACCATCACTGAAAACACCATGATTGCTGATGTGGAGCAGTGGGATTCCCTTGCCCATGTTATGATAATCGGGGAACTGGAGAGCAGACTGGGAGTGTGCATTCCGGTGGATGAGGCAGTGGAGCTTGTGGGAATGAAGGAATTATTGGAGAAGGCAGAGGCCTGAATGGAGACTGGAAATGAGTGTAACACTGCGGGCAATACAAGAGGATGATTTGGAAAATATCATGCGCTGGCGCATGGATGAAGAGATTACAAAGTTTATGAATACCAATCCGAAGCTGACGCTTGCGGGGCAGAAGAAGTGGCTGGCATCCATCCGGGAAAATACGGATGTCCGGTATTGGATTATCGAGGTGGACAAGATTCCGGCGGGGGTTATCAACCTCACCGGACTGAATAACCCGGAGGGAAACCTGGGCTGGGCATATTATATGGGGGAAAAGAAGCTGCGCAGTATCCAGACAGCACTGGCACTGGAAATGAGTATGTACGATTATGTTTTTGATGTGCTGGGCAAGAAAGCAGTATATGGGGATATTTTCACCCTCAATCAGGGCGTAATACAGCTTCATAAGCTCTGTGGATGTGAGATAGTGGAAGAAAAAAAGAACCATGTGTGTAAGGACGGCGTCTATTATGATGTCACCTTTATGCGGATGCGGGCAGAACACTGGAACAATATCCGTGACAGCAAGAAATATGAAAAAATTGCATTTATGTAAGGGAGATTACCATGAACAAAGAAATAAAAATTGGCAGTCATATCATAAGCGAGACATCCCCAACCTTTATTATTGCAGAGATGTCAGCCAATCATTTGCAGGATTTTGACAGGGCAGTGGCTATTATAAAGGCTGCCAAAGATGCGGGAGCGGACGCCATCAAATTACAGACCTATACTCCGGATACTATCACGCTGGACTCTGATAACGCCTGTTTTCAAATTACTCAGGGAACTATCTGGGACGGTACTACGCTGCATAAGCTGTATCAGACTGCATATACCCCCTGGGAATGGCATTCCGACTTGAAAAAAATAGCTGAGGAGATGGGGCTAGTATTTTTCTCTTCACCTTTTGATTTAACCAGTATTGATTTTCTGGAAAAACTGGATGTGCCCGTCTACAAGATTGCTTCTTTTGAGGCCACGGATATTCCTTTTATCCGGAAGATTGCCCGCATAGGCAAGCCGATTATTATGTCCACCGGTATTTCCTATCTGGAGGATTTGGAACTGGCACTGCGCACCTGCAGGGAGGAAGGCAACGAGAATGTGATTTTGTTGAAATGTACCTCTGCCTATCCGGCGCCTTATGAAGATATTAATTTGAATACCATTCCGTCCATGAAGGGTGTATTTGACTGTCTGGTGGGACTTTCCGACCATACTATGGGAAACGCAGTGGCATCGGCGGGGGTGGCGCTGGGGGCAAAAGTAGTCGAAAAGCATTTGACACTGAGCCGCGCGGATGGCGGTGCAGATGCGGCTTTCTCCATGGAACCTGCGGAATTTAAAGAAATGGCAGACAATATCCGTATGATTGAGAAAGCACTGGGAAAGGTGACTTACGAACTGACTGATAAGCAGAAAAAAAGCAGGGAGCACTCCCGCTCTCTTTTCATTGCAAAGGATATGAAAGCAGGAGAGGTATTCACTCCTGATAATCTGCGTTCTGTAAGACCTTCCTGTGGTCTGCACACCAAGTATTATGAGGAACTGCTGGGTAAAAAAGTGAGAAAAGACGTGAAGATGGGTACTCCCATGAGCTGGGAGCTGGTAGATTTTGGCGCATGAGTAAAAAGTCGGATAACAGTAGAATCAAATATGGCTTACCGGGCATTGCAGTTTTTCTGCTGTTTGGTCTTATACTGTTTGTCGACAGTCCGGACAAAAAGCCCGCTGCTGTGGAGGAGTATGTGCTGCTTGGAGACAGTATTTTCGGGCAGCTCCACAATGAGGGTTCTGTCACTGAGCGGGTGGAGCAGCTTACCGGTATTGCTGTCTGCAATATGGCTATGGGAGGAACTACAGCCAGTCATCTGTGGGAAGAAGGGCATAGAGGGTATACCAAGGATGTACTGTCTCTGGAGGCACTTTCACGGGCTATTGCCGCCCGGGATTTTGGAGCACAACAGACAGTGCATATCCGGGAAAACGGAACGGAGTATTTCGACGCAATGGTGGATTATCTGGAAACCATTGATTTTGAGAAAACCAAGATATTGTTTTTGTGTTTTGGGATAAATGATTATCATGCAGGTGTGCCTTTGGAAAATGCAAAAGACCCCATGGATGTGCAGACATTTACCGGAGCATTGAGAAGTTCTCTTTATTTTTTAAAAGAAGCATATCCGGAAATGAAGATTGTGCTGATTACGCCCAGTTACAGTTGGTATCCCGGACTGGGACTTACCTGCGAAGAATATGATTTGGGCGGTGGCAGTCTGGAGGAATATGTCAATGCGGAGATTCTCACTGCCGGGGAATATGGAGTGGAGTGCATTGATATTTTTCATGATTTCTATTCCCATGAACAGTTTGAAGACTGGAAAAAGTATACTTCAGACGGGGTACATCCCAACGAGACGGGCAGGGAGATGCTGGCACAGACGCTGGCAGAGTTTTTAAACCAGTATGAATAGTTGCCATAATTTTAAGTAAGGAACTGAGTTATTTCTTAACAGTTCCTAAGAAGAAAGAGCAGGAATAAAATAACATGAGTAATCCTACGCAGGTATTGGAGGAGTGTAAGAAGAGAATAAAGAAAGAGTGGACGCTTGGTTTTGGTGCAGCTTTTGTCATCGGGCTGTTGGTTCACATGCCTGTTTTATTGTCCGATATCCCTAACCATGACGGACTGGCGAGTATGTATTTCGACCAGAATATGATTACTTCCGGCAGATGGTTTCTGACAGTTGCCTGCGGATTTTCTTCTTATTTTACATTGCCATGGGTAATTGGACTGCTGGGGCTGTTCTTTCTGTCCCTGACGTCGGCAGCATTGGTGGAATTACTGGAAATAAAAAATAGAATTAACATAGTACTTGTGGGCGGGCTGCTTGTGACATTTCCGTCACTTACCTCCACATTTGCCTATGTATTTACACTGGACGGATATATGCTGGCGTTGCTGCTTGCCGTGCTTGCGGTATTACTGACAAAAAAATATAAATATGGATTTGGGGGAGGAGCCTTATGCCTTGCGTTCAGCATGGGAATTTATCAGGCATACCTGCCCTTTGCTATATTATTGTGTATCTATGTGGTGGTACTGCGCATTATAGAAAATGGCAGTGCGAAAGAAAAAATAAAATATACCCTTCATTTTTTGTATATGGGAATTGGCGGCATTGCCGCATATTTTGTAATATTACATGCGTTATTATTTGCTCAGGGAAAAGAACTTGCCAATTATCAGGGCATTAATAACCTTGACAGTGGTCTGTCAGCAGGGAGCGGATTACCCGGAACCGTGAAAGAAATGTATCACGATTTTTTGGCATTCACGCTGAAAGGCAATGTGCTGGTGAACAATGTTTTTTCGGCAGTGGCGGCAGGTGTATTGATTTTGTGTGTTATCTGTGTGCTGGTGAAAATGTTATTTGTGAGAAAATGGTGGAAGAAACCAATATTTTTCGTTATAATAGCTTTGTTGGCAGGGGGACTTCCCATAGCCACCAATTTCATTTTATTCATTTCGCCTGATGTGACGTATCATCTTCTGATGCGTTATCAGTGGGTGGTTTATCCGATACTGATGCTTGCCTTTGTGGAACGCTATGGCGGAAACGGGGACAAGTCGGCATGGCTGGAATGGGGTGTGCTCTGCGGAGCATTCATATTGTTATTTAATTATGCGATAACAGATAACATAGGTTATTCTAATATGCAGAAGCGGTATGAAAAGACTTACGCCTACTGCCTGCGTCTGCTGGACAGAATCGAGCAGACGGAAGGATATTACCAGGGGATTCCCATTGCCATGATAGGTGTGGTGGGTGATGAGGAATACCCGATGACAGATATTACACAAAAAATAACAAGTGGTATGATTGGCGTGGGCGGCGACAGCCTATTGTACACCAGTGCCAATTATGAAGCATTTATGAAACATTATCTTGGTGCCACACTGAACTTTTTGGAGCCGGATGCCATGCAGGAGATTTATTTTTCGGAGGAATATGTTGCCATGGAAAGTTTTCCGGGAGCAACCTCTACGAAAGTAGTGGATGGTATTTTATATGTAAAGACAGAAAACAGTGTGCGTTAAAAATGGAGGGTTAGCGGATGGCTTTATTGTCAATTGTTCTGCCTGCTTATAATGAAGAACAGAATATAGCAAATACGGCAAAGGTGCTTTCCGAACTTTTGGAGCAAAACGTCATAGATTATGAGCTGGTATTTGTGGACGATGGTTCGCAGGATAAAACGTTGTCGGAAATACAAAAAGTATCTGCGGGGAATGCCAGAATAAAGGGTGCGGGATTCAGCCGCAACTTTGGCAAGGAAGCGGCTATTTTTGCAGGACTGGAGCTGGCAGGCGGCGATGCAGTGATTGTGATGGACTGTGATTTGCAGCATCCGCCCCAGGTGATTCCGCAGATGTGGAAGCTTTGGCAGAACGGTGCGGAAGTGGTGGAAGGTATCAAAGCAAGCCGCGGCAAAGAAAGTCTCGCCCATAGGCTTTCTGCGGGACTGTTTTATAAAATTATGAGCAGATTAATCAGAATGGACATGAGTGCATCCTCTGATTTTAAGCTGATTGACCGGAAAGTGGTGAATGTGCTTCTGAAGTTCCCGGAGCGTAATACTTTTTTCCGCGCCCTGTCCTTCTGGGTGGGATTCCGTACAGAGTCTGTCACCTATGAGGTGCAGGAGAGACAGTACGGACAGAGCAAGTGGTCTTTCTGGAGTCTGATGAAATATGCTGTTTCCAATGCAACGTCCTTTAGTACGATACCCCTGCAGATGGTGATGGCGCTTGGAATGGTATCTATTGGATTCAGTGTGATTCTGGGAATACAGACGCTGGTGAAATATTTGATGGGAACAGCAGTGGAAGGATTTACAACGGTTATCCTGCTGATTCTCATTGTAGGTGGTTTCATTATGATAAGTCTGGGAATTATAGGGCATTATATTGCCAGGATTTATGAGGAAGTGAAAGGACGTCCCAAATATATTATCCGGACAGTGACGGATAATGTACAGGGGGATGTTACGGGGAGTTGGGGTAAGAAAAGCTGATAAGAGAGAAAAGCAGATGGAAGTAGCTGTGTTCTCGGAATGGAGATGGATATGGAGAAAATTAATTTTAATGTACCTCCCTGCGCCGAAAAGGCAATGGATTATATGAAGGAATGTGTACAAAATCAGAAGATATGTGGGGACGGTGCATATACCAGAAAATGTAACGAGTGGATTGAACAGAAAACGGGGACAGCAAAATGTCTCTTAACCACTTCCTGTACACATGCCACTGAGATGGCTGCCCTTCTGGCAGATATAAAAGAGGGCGATGAGGTGATTATGCCGGCGTATACATTTGTATCCACAGCGAACGCTTTTGTTCTGCGCGGGGCGGTTCCGGTATTTGTGGATATCAGACCGGATACCATGAATATGGATGAAACTTTGATT
>CAZRZM010000001.1:0-16811 GCA_964604575.1 uncultured Acetatifactor sp. | reverse complement strand
CCATCACAGAAAAGACCAGAGCTATTGTTCCGGTGCATTATGCAGGTGTGGCATGTGAGATGGATACTATTATGGATATCGCAGAGAGATATCATCTGATGGTAATTGAGGATGCCGCCCAGGGTATTATGTCTACTTATAAGGGAAAGGCACTGGGTACCATAGGTGATTACGGCTGTTTCAGTTTTCATGAGACAAAAAATTACAGCATGGGTGAGGGCGGCGCCCTGCTAATCCGTGATGCCGCCAACATAGAGCGGGCAGAAATTGTCCGGGAAAAAGGCACAAACCGCAGCAAATATTACCGCGGTCAGATTGACAAATATACCTGGGTGGATTGTGGCTCGTCCTATCTACCCAGCGATATGAATGCCGCCTATCTTTATGCACAGCTTGAGATAGCGGAGGAAATCAATAATGCACGTCTTGCCTGTTGGAACAGGTATTATAAAAATCTTACACCACTGGCGGAGGCAGGGAAAGTGGAACTGCCTGTGGTTCCAAAGGAATGTGTGCATAATGCCCATATGTTTTATATCAAGGCAAAAGATATGGAAGAAAGAACGGCGCTTATTGATTATCTGGCGAGCAAAAATATCTTATCTGTATTTCACTATATTCCTCTTCATACGGCGCCTGCCGGAAAGAGATTCGGACGCTTTGCCGGAGAGGACCGTTACACCACCAGAGAAAGCGAGCGTCTGGCACGTCTGCCGATGTACTATGGACTGACTCTGGAGCAGGTGGACTATATCTGTGGAGAGATTATGAAATTTTACGAGAAGTGAAAGGTAGTAGGGGATGCAGAAAAGGGCAGGGCACATCCGCAGAGTTGCGGAAGAAGTTCTTTTTATAGGCTTCTGTGTACAGATTTGCATAGGGATTATATGGATGGTGTTACATTTTAGCGGCTCTCTGACAGCCACGGAGAGCCTTTTTTCTATAGCCGGAAATGAGCCGGCAGCGCATGTGTGGTGTGTGTGTCAGCTTTTGTTTGCAGGGTTTGCTGCCCACCACCTATTGAACACCTTTGAAATCCGTACCCCCAAATGGCACATATGCGGTAT
Source organism: uncultured Acetatifactor sp. (assembly GCA_964604575.1). GTDB lineage: Bacteria > Bacillota > Clostridia > Lachnospirales > Lachnospiraceae > Acetatifactor. The sequence goes on along the minus strand of CAZRZM010000001.1, from coordinate 15,744 downwards.
GCTTGCCCTGCTCACATTTCCCATGGCGATGCAGTGTCATTTGTCATTAAGTGCTGATTCTATTGTGAATTCCCTTCTGGTGCTGCTGTTTTCGGAAGTAATTCGCTGGATTCGTGGGGGAAGTGGAACAAAAAAGAAGCTTTATCTGCGTGTGGGAATCCTGGTTTTGATAACAGTGCTTCTGCTGGGAATTGGTGTGACGGACAGAAGGCAAAACAGTGGTGACAACGCAGGAGAGAGGTCGGTATATATAGAGCTACAGACAGCCATGGCGAGCCGGTTTGCCTGGAGCAGTTTACAGGAATTGTACGGAATCTGGCAGGAAGAGATAAAGGAGACTGTGCCGGAGCAGGTCGCCAGAGAAACCTCCTATTATGCGGACAATGTGGAGAGGGTGCTTCTTCCCTGGCTGCAACAGACTTGTGGAATGGACGAGGCGGGTAGGTCACGGATATCTGCTGTTCTATATACAATAAGCCGTACTGCACTGGAAAACAATACCAGGGACATCTGCAGGGAAATCCTATGGGATGCGGCGGGGTATGGATTGTCCCCTATTGTTCTGCAGTTCCAGCTTGCAGGTAAAGGATATGATTCTTATTCGGGAATACTCTATGATAATATGCTGAGGCATACACCGCGTTTGTCCCATGTCTACATGACCTATGGCTGTCGGTGGTTCGGGCTGGCACTGTTGTTGGGAGCGGTGCTGCGGTTTCTGAAAAGTAAAAGTGGAATTGAACGAAGAAAATCTTTTGGAACGATTATTTTTACAATTTGTTTTGCGGCAGTTTTGATTGCTTTTTACACAATGCGCGGGGCGGGGATGATGGATTACAGGAAAACCGTTGTGCTGGCGCTGCTTTGGATTGCCTGGATGGCAGGCGGAGCTGAGAGAGGGAATATTTAAATTGGATGTCATAATAATGGAAAATGAATTGCGAAATTAGTCGTTTAAACGTCTAATTTCGCCTTTTTTATAATTTGTTTAAATAAGGTAGTATAATTTAATTGCAGGTAGTTACAAAATGCCTAAATAAAATTCAAACAGAAGGGAGAAAAATAAAATGAGAAAGAAAATTTATTCGAGTTTAGTTGTATTTACTATTACGTTGACTATGTATGGTATGTCAGTGCTGGCATCCAACATGAGTACGGGAACATTTTCCTACACTGATGCTTATGTTTCGGTAAGTCATTACCTTGGTTTTGTAAATGGGGTATTTCCTCTGCAGGATAGGATATGGTGTACACTTCATATGTATGGAGAGGATGCGGAAACAGTGGGAATGTCATCAGGGACAGCATATGTTGCAGAAAAGAATGGCAATACGGAGTTGACGGGTGTTCTCTATTTTGGCAATCTGGATGTATCGGTATCGGACAAGGCATGTGGATATAATGGAAACTCGGCAACACTCACACTGACTAACAATTATAACAATAAAGTATATAATTATACTGTCTCAGATTAAAAAGATATTAAATACATGCATTGCTTTGTGTGATGCATGTATTTTTTAGGGTACACCCATTGTTGCACGTTTATAAATACTCTCACAAATTTTGAGGAAGTGACATGAAAAAGGTAAAAGATGTAACATCCACGATTTTACTGCTTATTGCGGTTATGACATCTGTATTAACGATATTAAATGCAATTCAACTCTCCACGAAAGTGGATATGCAGGAAAAGGCAGATAATAAATATCGTTATCAGATAACATATGAGGCTTCTTTTCCAGACAGAATCGTTGAGGGGGAGAATGAACCTCTTACAGATGAGGAGATAGCGCAGTTGAAGGATAACTATAAGAAGTTATTTGAGCGTTTGTCAGCAGTGTCCTTTGGCAATGTATATATGAAGAACTGTACAGTGCGGTTGGGCAACAGCAATAATGTATACGTTGCAGACCTGCTCTTTTCCGGAAACGAATCATTAAAACTGGATGTGCAGGAGGGAGTGGCTTTCCCGGATTTTCCTGATACATCTGAAAATGAAGCAATTATTGGAGAGAATCTACTCTTTCTGAGTCAAAGGAATGAGGAGGAAAGATGGATTGCAATCGATTATATGGATTATAAGGTAATCGGTATATTGACGAATGAAGCTGCCGGCGGGAATGATGTGCGTTGCATTTTGGATTTGAGAAAACAGAATCATGTTTTGCGGGAGCATCTGATTAATAGCTATAGTGGAAGATTAAATGTTAAGTTACAGCTTGCTTTGTGTTCGGATGAAGAGTTTGATTTTATGGATAATGCTTTGACAGCGGTGTTGGATACGCTTCCCATGGAGTATGAAATTTCTACCGGAAGTGATGGGGCATATTATGCAGATTTAATGGCAGTTTTTATTAGACAGACAGTTGTCGTAATAGCCATGGTTTTTTCAGCAGTTACTTGTATTTCGGCTTCTTTGATTTGGCTGCAGAGAAGACGTAAGGAATTGGTGCTAAGGCGCGTGTTCGGTTATTCCATAATTAATATTATAGAGGTTCTGTTTTCCGACTCTATGCCGGTTCTGGCAATGGGTGTCTTTGGTGGAAGCCTGTTATTTGGGATACAGGTTATTTTAAAAGGAGAGAGCAATTTTCTTTATTGGCACAATCTGCCGGAAATACTGTTAGAGCTTATGGCAGGTATTGCAGTTATTGAAAGTCTGATTCTGCTGGTTCCTTATCTTAAATTACGCAAAGATAATTTGATAGATGGGCTACATGGCAGAAAATAGAATGTGGAGGAAATAAAATGCGAGAGAAAATACGCTTTCGTCTGGCGATTTACATGGAATTTCAGAACGGTAGACGGACATTGTGTGTAATTGCGTTGGTTGCTGCTTGCATGCTCTTGTTTCTATATAGTATATTAATGGAGTACGCATCTGAGTATCATCGTCTGTCGGCTGATAAAATATTTACAGAGGGCGTGGAACGTACAGGGGTTATAATGATTGAAACAGCACAGGGAGTGGAACAGATGGAGACAGTGACAGAGGAACTTCGGAAATTGCCCTGCATTAAGAGTATAGCCCAGTCCGTAGTAACAGGCATTTCTGTAAGAGAGTATGAACAGTATCCAAATGGGGGACTGCTCCTGGAGCAGGCAGATGAAAATGGCAATATTTCGGCGGTGTCTGTGTCGAGAGATGCAGCAAATGTCTGTCATATGGAGCTCCTTTGGGGAACGCCACCGGAGGAACTGCCCATAGAGGAAGAAGGAGTGATAACCGGCTATATCTATCTGGGTTATGATTACCGGGATATTCCGCTGGGAGAAGTGGGAGAAAGGGTATTGTTAGATGGAACGAAATATAGAATGGTTATAGCAGGAGTATTGCAGAAGGGTCAGAAGTGGATGCCACAGAATGCTTATGCTGCTCATGGACTTGGTTATACGTCCTTGAGCGATTATGTTGAGACAGATTCTTCCCTTATTGTGTATTCTGGGAAAATCTCTGCCTATCCTGTTTTTTTTAATTTTACTGAGGAGTATACTTTTGAGGAAGTAAAAAATGCCGGCATGGAAGTGGCGAATAAATATGGTGTGGAGCTTTCCCTGGCTTCCTGCGCAGAAAAATATAAAATTGTCCATGCAGAACGCAGAGTAATATTAGATGCTTTAAAGGAATGCCTGATACTAATGGTTCTTACTGCATGTAGTCTGATTTTGTGTATACAGATTACAGAGTTTTATCAGAACAAGCGTCAGTATGGTTTGTTCTATGCGCTGGGCATGACTGGGGAAGATGTGGAACATATTGTGGTCTGGAGAAAACTGTGTGAGACAGCTTTTGCTGCGCTCCTTTCCTATTTGCTGATGTTTATTCTGGCACAGAGACTGTTCTGGGCAGGGAGTAATGCGCAAAAGGTTATTTCGGAGGTGCTTACTATTTACTGTCTGCCACGGCTCTTTATTTTTAGTATCGTGGTGGTTGTGATTTCCGCAGGGGTCTCTATTATTTTCATGAGACGTTACATGCCTACAGAACTTTTGACAAGAGAGGAATAAGGGGAAAGATATATGATTATACTGGAACATATTAAAAAGACCTATTATAAATCCGGCGTGGAAACAGTTGCATTAAAGGATGTCTCATTGGAAATTAAAAAAGGGGAGATGCTTGCCGTTATTGGACGTTCCGGTTCGGGCAAGAGCACACTTCTGAATATTATTGGTGCAATGGATTCTGCTGATGAAGGTATTTATCGTTTTGGCGATACGGTTGTCAGCAGTCTGAAAGGAAAAGCTTTACATGAATTTCGGAAGGAACATATCGGATTTATTTTCCAGAGTTTCGAGCTTATGCCACAGTATACAGTATATGAAAATGTGGAAATGCCATTGTTAGTCAGAAACGTTAAAAAAAGGAAAGAAATTATCCTGAAGGTGCTCAAAAGGGTTGGTATTGACGACATGAAAGATAAGCGTGTAGAATATCTTTCAGGAGGACAGCAGCAACGCTGTGCGATTGCCAGGGCCATTGCCATGAAACCGGATATTATTTTGGCGGATGAACCCACCGGAGCCCTTGACCGGAAAACCAATGAAGAAATTATGGATTTGTTGGAAGAAATTCATCAGGGTGGTACGACGATTATTATAGTTACACATGACCCACAAGTAGCGGAAAGAGCGAATAGGATTGTGTGTATTGAAGATGGAATGGTAGAAAATAGATAATATGCTAAAGGAAAGACCTGAAAAAATATAGGAAACAGTGGAGGTAGGGATTTGGGCAGTTTAATCTTGTGGGCAGGAAAAATATTCATATTGGGAATTTGTCTGCTGGTGGTGCCCACTCTGGTGGGAAGTCTGTTTCGGAATGTGGATAAATGTGCAAAATCTCCACTTTTCTGGTGGATAAGTGGACAGATGCTGCTCTGGGCAGGATTTCAGATAATTTGTGTTCCCATGATATTATTGCAGTGCCATTTTCGATATGTGCTGTGGGGATATGGAGGATTTATGATGGTACTGACTGTTGCAGCGGGTGTTTGGATATGGTATTCCCGCAGGAAACTGCCAGGTGGATTTTCGGTGGTGCAGGGGAAAAATACCAAAAAGGATGGAAAGGAGTGTCTGCTCTGGTGTCTCTTTGGTGCGCTTTTACTGTTCCAGCTGGTGCAGGCGGTGCGGCTGACTTACGCGGACTGGGATGATGCTTATTTTGTGGCTGTCTCTTCCATAACAGAGGATGCGGACAGTATGTACCAGAAACTGCCCTATACCGGGGGAAGCACAGGACTGGATGCAAGGCATGGTCTGGCGCCCTTTCCTATCTGGATTGCATTTCTGGCGCGTGTCAGCGGTGTACAGGCTGTTAGCGTGGCGCATGTCATGGTGCCCGTTGTGCTGATTGCCATGACTTATGGGGTTTATTGTTTGATTGGAAGTAAATTGTTCGGAAAAAAAGGAGAGAAACTGCCACTGTTTCTGCTTTTTACAGAGATTCTTGTGCTGTTTGGCAATTATTCCATTTATTCAGCGGAAAATTTCATGCTTGCCAGAAGCAGGCAGGGTAAGGCGGCACTGGGAAATATTATTGTTCCGGTGATGGTTCTGTTGTTTCTGATATTGTTGGAAAGGGTGCAGGAAAAAAAGAAAGTCACCTTTAGGTACTGGGTACTGCTGTTTGCTGTGCTGTTGTCGGCGTGTCTGTGCAGTACCATGGGAGCGGCGCTTGCCAGCCTGTTATTGGTAGTGGCTGGTGGGTGTACAGTGGTCTGCTATAAAGAATGGCGTCTGCTGTTACCGTTTTTGACCTGCTGTATTCCGGGCGCGTTTTTTTTAGTTTTATATATGGCAGTACATTAAAGGGCAGAAAAATGGCGCAGAAATGAGGAAAGCTATGTGGAGTGAGATAAACACATTATTTCAGGATTATATGGGAAACGGGCTGATAGTACTCTGGTTTTTGCTGTCGGTGCTCTATCTTTTCCTGCGGGAGAAAAGGAAACCTATACGGATTCTTTTTCTGTATGTGCCCCTGATATTGCTGATACTGTTTTTTAATCCTTTATTTGCCAGGTTGGTGTATCGTTTTGCGGGACTGGAGATATATTATCGTATTCTGTGGCTCATACCTTTTACGGTGATTATCGGGTTTACGGTAATTGAGATTTATGGACAGTTAAAAGGACGAAAAAAGGGAATATTTCTGGTGGTGGCGGCAGGAATGCTTATGGTGTCGGGAAATTTTATTTACAGCAGTTCTCTTTTTCAGAAAGCAGAGAATATCTACCATATGCCCCAGAGTGTGGTGGATATCTGTGATGCCATCGAAGTGGAAGGGAGAGAGGTCAGGGCGGTGTTTCCGGCAGAGCTTATTCAGTATGTACGGCAGTACTCTGCGGTGGTCTGTATGCCCTACGGCAGGGAGATTCTGGTGGAACGCTGGGGAAATCAGGATACCCTTTATGATTTGATGGAGTCAGAGAAAATTGATGCCAAAGAACTGGCAGACCAGGCGAGGGCAAGAGAGTGCCACTATATTATCCTGGCGGAAGATAAGGATGTGACAGGGAACCTTGGGGATTATGACTATGAACTGTTTGATGAGATGGACGGATATGTGATTTATAAAGATGCAGGGGTTGTATTGGAATACCGTTAAGAACAGATGCGCAATGTGTGAACCATTCTTTCATTCCCTAATATATTATTGTAGAGGATATAGGAAGGGAAGCTTTTGGTTATGAGAGAAGGATATCTGGAGAATACCTGCAGCTTTGCCGGAATCAGGCCCATTATGATGGAACTGCCTTACCCGCCCATCCGGGTGAGGGAAAGAAATCGGGATTATGCGGAGCTTCTGAAAATGGATTATTGCGGTTCGGTATCCGAGATGAGTGCCATTACACAATATATCAATAATGAAAATCGTATATGTTGTGAGAAATGTTCCATGGCGAAAACACTTTTGGGCATCGCAATGGCAGAGATGATGCATCTGCAGAAGCTGGGAGAACTGGTGGTTCTTCTGGGTGGAGATATTGATTTTTCGGTAAGAGACTGCAATGGAAGACAGAAAATGTGGACACCACAGTATCTGACGATTCCTTCCAATGTCAGAAAAATGCTGCTGGCGGATATAGAAGCGGAGAAAGAAGCCATTGAACAATACGAAATGCACATGAGAATGATAGAAGATGATTGTGTGAATGCGGTATTGGCAAGGATTATCAAGGATGAGGAATATCATATTGCACTGCTTCGGGCGCTGCTGGAGGAAGTGTAAAGAGAAAAAGGGGACTGGACGGCCCCCTTTTCTCTTGTTTATTTCTTTTCTTCATCAAAGTGCTGCAGCGCGTCCATAAACCGCTGTGCCACCAGTTTTCTGCCCTCCACATTCAGATGAATATTGTCGGTAAGATAGTCCTTTGCATTATCCTCGGTAATAGTGCCATACAGATTGTCGACAAAAGTCACACCCCGGGAGACGCAGGACCAGTACTGCTTGATGGAATAGGTGGACAAAACATCCCAGCCATAGGTATACATATCACTGCTGACATATTCTCCCTTTTCATTAATGGCATAAGCATAAGTGGGGGAGAGAATTATAATACGGATATGCGGATAAGCCTCCTGAAGCATTTCAATGCCTGCCTCCATGTTGCCGGTGAACTGCTCCACATTGGTGGCATTGGCGTCATCGTACATTTCATGTCCCATCAGATAGTCCGTAGCATCATACATCATTGTAATGACATCCACATCGTTTAAATCAATGGTGGTGAGTATCTCATAAGCTTCTCTGGCGCCCTCCGGAAGATTGTCCCCCAGTGCTTTTTGGGCCTGCTCATAGTAGGAAGTGTTGCTGCCGTTGACAGCCAGTGTCACAAGCCAGTAGAAGCAGTAGGCATCCATGGGATGCTTGTCTGCTTCAAAAATATAATGTTCGGACGCAAGATAGCTTCCACTCACGGAGCAGTTATATACGGTGCCGCCGCTGAGGGTGGCAATCATATTCGCAAGGTTGTCCGAAGAATTGCGGTCGTCTGCAAAAGGAGCGTTGCCAAAGGCGAGAATGGTTGGGTTCTTCACATTCCGCAGAATGTTGCCCTCCTCATCCATGAAAGGAATAAAATTATCCAGAACATCGTTATAGGCGCCGGATTCGTCTTTTTCCACATCATTCAAATCAATATATACGCCCCAGTTGGAAAATTTGACTATGATACCAATTAAAAAAATAACAAACACAAGCAGCAGGGCAATATGCAGGTTGAAAAAGGAGCGGATTCCTTTTTTGCCGGAAGGCTCGTCCAACGGTGCATTTCCATTATTTTCCAGGTCAATAATGTCAATTTCCGGTATATCATCAGGGGGGAGATTATTTGTTGTCTGGGAATGGTCGTTTTTCATATTTCCTCTTTTCTGCCATCAGGCAATATAAATTTCTGCCCACTTATTTTACTATTATATGGAAAGAAAGTCTACTTTATAATTACTTAAAAAGTTTTAAGAAATTATGAAGATATGCAGCCCTGAAAGGCAGAAGTTGATTTTATTATGGCAGTCCGATATAATGGTAAGAGTTCAAAGAAAGGTATGGAGTTATAAGGATATGGGTATGGAATTGGAACAGTTTTATAGAAAGAACAGGAAAGCATTTTACATTGCGCTGGTATATACCATTATCTGCTTTGGATTTATGCTTACACATTATATGGTCCATATTGATGAAGAGACCTGGCTGTTGAATGATGTAAATAACAATCTGTGGCTGTTGCAAAACAGATATCTGGTCTATTTATATAATCTTATTTTTACGGAGTATGGACGCTTTGTACCTTTTTTTGCCGGTATTATAAGTATAATCCTTTGGAATCTCTCAGGGCTTTTATTTGCATATGTGTTTTTTGATTTTGAGAAAAAGGACAAGTGCTATATCAGGACCATGCTGCTTTGTTACTACAGTTCCATCCCCTTTTGTGTGGGTGAGGCATTCTCATTTTCAATGCTGATTGTTCCGGAGGCGATTGGAATGATTCTGGTGGCACTGGCGTTTATGATAACCGTGAAAAATAAGCCCTTAAAGGGCTTTTGGAATGAAATTTGTATTGTGCTGTTTCTGACAGCGGCGTTAGGAGCTTACCAGGCATTGATAGGCGTATATGTAACAGCGGTGGCAGGATGGTGCCTGTGCCGTTTTCTGGAGGAGAAAACATTAAAGACGGAATTATGGAAAGGAATCTTTTGTTGTATCCTGTCTGTTGGACTGTACTATGTCATTAATTTTGTGATTGCAAAAAGTGTGGGAGCTGCGTCCTATTTGTCGGATAATTATGTGGGATGGACAAATGGGGAAGGAGTATTATTCAACCTTTTTATCGCCATGGCAAATGTGGGAAGAGTATCTCTGGGTATCACCTATCAGGATGTATATATTTATGGCGGAGCAGCACTGCGCACAGTGATGATTCTGTTTATTTTGTTTAGTGTATACATGTTTTTCAAAAAAAAGGGGGCGCTTAAAAAAGCAGGGGTGCTCCTGTTTACCCTTGGAATCGTAATTGCTCCTTTTGCACTTTATATTGCGCTTGGAACCTATAAGACCCAGGGACGGATGCTGATAGCATTATCGCTTTCCGGAATGATTGAGCTTTTGCTGATTTTGGAGTATATTACCAGGAAACTTGTGGAGAAAGCCGCCGGTATTGTGGTGGCAGGAATTTTGCTGGTGAATGCTTCTAAAATGAACCAGCTATATTACTACAGCTATCTGGTTTATCAGCAGGACAGGGCGACAGCCCATGAAATTATTTATGACCTGAAGCGTGCGGACTGTGATTATCAGAACAAAGCGGTTGTGTTTATTGGAGAAATTGAAAAAGAAGATATCGGAATGATGTCATCCAGTACGCTGGGAGGTTCCTTTTTTGAGTGGGATGGTGGCAATATCAGGCGTATGATAGATTTTATAAAATTAGAAGGCTGTATATTGCATATGCCATCCGGAGAGCAGATTGAGGAAGGGCTGGCTTTGAAAACAAATATGCAGATATGGCCGCTCCCGGGAAGTATCGTGGAAACAGAGGACAGCATTGTCATATATCTGTCCGAACCGGGTGAGAAGTGGTACAGAACAAATTTGGGAAGATAAAGAGTTATGGTGCAAGACTGAACTGTAGTGATAAAGCCTTAAGAAATTATGAAGATGCGCGGTAACTCCTTGAAGTCCGGCAGATACAATGCTATAATGTTACAGAAATGTTAAGAAAAATAGTTGTACTTGGAGAGTAAGATGAAAAAAGTTTTTAAGCAGACAAAACATTCCCGTGAGGACTGGACAGATTATAATAATGAAGATTTTGACTGGGATATTGCCTATACAGGACAAATCAAAGGTGTCGAAGAGGCGATGGACAAGATGGAAGATGAGAATATTGAAATTGAGGACATCGAAATCTATGATATCGGAGAGGAATCTTACGGAGACGGCGATGAGACCTACTATGGTAGGGAGGAAACCTACGAGGACGGCGATGAGGCGTACTATGGTGAGGAGGAATCCTATGAAGACGGCGACGAGACGTATTATAGTGATGAAGCTTACATAGACGGCGATGAAATCTACTACACTGGAGAACTGGATTTTGACCCGGAAGCAGATTATGCCGGAGAAACTGCTTACGCGGAGGATGATGAGGTCTATTACGACGAAGAGTTAGAATATATGGATGAGGAATATCCTGAGAGAGAATTGGATGAGGAAAGGAAAGAAAATATTTTCCTTGCCATCTGGCACAAAATTCTGGGAATGGAGCCCTTTGACAAAATGGTACTGGCAACCGGAGTGGCAGTGGTTGTTCTGGCGGTTGTAACTGGTGGAATCTTTTTAAGCTCCAGGTCTGTGGATAAACAGATTTCCGAATTTGCCAGTGTAGGAAGACAGTTGGATGGAATTACCATGATTGGTGAGAAAGGTCTGCTGGCGGTAGCCGATGCAGAGCTTGCCAGAATTGCGGCGGCAAATGCTGTAGTTGAGGAAGAAGAACCAAACGATTATAATGAGGCAGAGTTTTCAGATGAAGTGACAATCAAACTGGATATGACTTCCGTCATGAAAGACCTGAAAATAAAGTTTACCAACAAGGATACCGGAAAACTGGTGGCAAATGTGCCGTTTACCGTAACTGTCACCAGGCCCGGCGGTAAGAGTGAAACATGGACGGACGATGACAAGGACGGTATCATATATAAGAAAAATATAGATGCCGGTACTTATAAGGTTTCGGTGAATGCGCTGGATAGTGAAAAATATAAAATGTATACACTTCCCACCGCAGAGCAGTCTGTAGAGGTCAAGAAGGATATTGCTTACAAGAAAATAGATGTCAGCAACGAGGTTAAGACCGAGGCGGAGATTGATGTATCCAAAGAAGATACCAAAGTAAATGGTACGCAGGTGGAATCCACCCTTACGGATACGGTTGAGTGGGTGGAGAGTACCGTAGTTGCCACCACATACACGGAGGTGCCTAAAAATACCATTCCTGACCCGAAAACGCTTGCCTTTGACATGAGATTTATGCGGATGTCTGCGGTTAGTGGCAATGAACCGCCTACACCTCCGGCTCCAACCAATAAAGCCTTTACTATAGCAGCCAGTACAACTGCTGCCAAAATGACTATTGGAAAACAGGCTTCTGTGAAAATCACAGCATCCGGTTATACGGAAGGGGCATCCATTCGTTATACGATAGCTACTGCAAACGCTGGTGTGGCTACGGCGGCGGTGGATACCGCCGGTAACGTTACTATCAGCGGTGTGGCGGCAGGAACAACGAAGCTGACAGTCAGTGCGGATTATGCTTCAGGAGACAGTGTACCTTCCAATACGGTGGTGATTGATGTCACTGTAACCAACAAAAAGACCATTACGCTGGACAAAACCACTGCAACGGTATACCTGACCGAGCCTCTGGTTATAAACGCAAAGATTACAGACGATACGGCAAGTGTTGCACTCAGTGCTGCCACTTCTGACAGCAATGTGGCAACGGTAGCAGCAAGCGGCAGGGCGATTACTATTAATGGCGTGAAGGCAGGAACAGCCACCATTACAGTGACCTATCAGGAAAACGGCGAGGAGACCAAGGCAAGCTGTACCGTGACAGTAAAAGAGCATCCGAAGAATGATAAATCAAAATTTTTAAAAGATGCCAGTGGCAACCAGCTCTATGTAATGGAAAATAATACTTACAGAGAGGCGTATTACGCAGACTACTATACGGCAACCCAGTTCTTTATCAAGGGTGACGCAAAATATACCGGATGGCAGACTATAGACGGTAAAGTATATTATTTCAACGCAAACGGACAGAAGATGACTGGGGAACAGATTATTCAGGGTGCAAAATACAATTTTGCAAGTGACGGCTCACTGGTAGTTGGTTCCAACGGTACCATGGGAATTGATGTTTCCAAGTGGAATGGTACCATTGACTGGAATGCAGTGAAAAATTCCGGTGTGTCTTATGTTATTATCCGCTGTGGATACCGTGGTTCCTCCCAGGGTATGCTGGTGGAAGACCCTAAGTTTACCAGCAATATTAAGGGCGCCACGGCAGCAGGTCTGAAAGTGGGTGTTTACTTCTTTACCCAGGCGGTCGACGAAGTGGAAGCAGTGGAGGAAGCATCCTATGTACTGGACAAGATTAAAAATTACAAGATATCCTACCCGGTATTTCTGGATGTAGAGTCCAGCGGCGGACGCGCAGATAAGATTGACAAGAATACCAGAACGGCAGTGTGCAAGGCATTCTGTGAAACCATCCGCAACGGCGGCTATACTTCCGGTATCTATGCCAACAAGACATGGTTGAATGAGAAAATAGATGCAGGGGCCTTAAGCGCATACAAAATCTGGCTGGCACAGTATGCGGCAGCGCCTACCTACACTGGCAGATACGATATGTGGCAGTATAAGTCCACCGGAAAAGTAAGTGGAATCAGCGGAAATGTGGATATGAATTTAAGTTATCTGGGATATTAAGTTTTATAGTAACTGGATATGTGGAAAGATAATGAGTTATTGCCCGGCTTATATTTAATGGCTGGGCAGTAACTCATTTTTTGTATGGGAATTGGGTGAGAGAGGCAGTGTGGGGAGGCAGGGTACGCCAGTATATTTTTAAAGTGACATTATGCGGGGCATTCCAGCAAGCCTCTGGCATATGGATTTTGTCAGCAGAGGCTGCCAAAATCCATAGAGTCTTGCTTCCATAGCATACAGTCACTTTAAAAATATACTGGCGTCCCCTGCCGGACCAACACTTGCAGCAAGGATTTTAAGGTCTGGGCCTATAGGTCATGAGATTTCAAAGCGAAATATTTCATAATTTACCCGTAAGTTGTAATCAACACCTTTAAATTGTACTTTTTTAGGACATTCTCTATCCATTCTTAATTCATAGTTGTTTTTTCCATTTGTAAACAGCACTTCTCCCAGGTATTCTTCATTTGCATATATTAATTTGAATTTTAAAACTGTGTTAAAATCATCCCAAATCCGAGTTTCAGATACTCTCTCTGCTTCTTTATTAAACTCTTCCAAATTTAATATTTCAAGCTCTGTTTTATTGTCTATCATCATTTTAGCAGATTTAAATGTATCTAAGGTATAATGTATGGAATCCGGGATTTTTGTTTTAAAAATTGTTTCAAAAGGAACTTTGCTTCCGTACTTTTCATTCCATCCCACATCAGCTTTACCACTCCATTTAATCGTTATCTGCCCATTTTCTACATTTAATATTTCAATAGTTCCCTCCCGTACAGCTTCATGCTCCTGAACATAAAGAGTTCCCGCTTCCTCAGCTTCCGCATTATATTCATTTTTCCATACAAATTTCCTGCCTTTCAATTTGCCAAAATCAGAAGTATGTGTATTAAAGCCGTTATTATGATACAGGCGGACAGAACGCATATCATATTCTACATTGTCGTTTTCTGTTGCTGCTTCCACTTCGGGAAACAAAACAAGTTCCATATCTTGATAGTGAGCACTTAGAAAAGAGGATGTAACATTATAAACAATATCTTTTAAAATGAATTTTTCCTCTGAAACATGTTTAAAGATTTGCATATCCGGTTTCTCCTTTCGCATGTCAAAAGCAGTAAATTGCTCGGACATGGAGGATAGGACATCAAAGTTGACATTTCTCCTATCCTTGCATATAATATAGACATAAGAAAGCACTGCAGCAAGCGGTTAGCTTTTGTAATGGTTAGATTTAAGATTTATTTAAACAACCGTCACTTTGCAGAGTGGCGGTTGTTGCTTTTTACAATTATCGTAACAGTGTATTTACCGATATGTAATGTAATACGCATATGCTTCACCCCCTTTTGAGGGATATCAGCCAACCGCCTGACGCCATGCAGTGCTTCTTGTCCTATAAAGGACTTTTTTATTGTATCAGTACCTTTGTTTTCTGTCAATTGTTACTTACGTTTTATGGTAGCTATATGTTCTTTTTTTGGTTTAATGCGGACAGTAATATCCTTTTTATTCTCTTAGTACAATTACTTATGTATCAATAAGTGTGGAAAGGAAGCAGATATGGCAATATGGATAAAAATGTGTCACGAACGAAATTAAAGATTGTTATATCTGGAATATTATGGTAAATTTGTAGTGTAGTAAGGGTATTTAAAGAAGATGCGTAGAAAAGCAGCATGAAATATTGTAAACATATAGCAGTTGTAACCATACGGATTGTGGAAAGGAAGCCGGCTCCTGAAAAAAGGAACCGGCTTCTGAAAAGCTTAAACCGTTAAGTCCCTTCCACAATAATATAATAACCCTTTTACAAGGCGTTATTGTAAAGCAAAAACATACTGGTTGTCAAATAAAAAATGAAAAAGTACCTGAAATGGGTATAAAAAGGCAAGTTAGCATGAAAAATAAGAAAAAAAGTGCAAAATGGAAAAAGACAGAGGCGTGGAAAAATTTGATGAATCCGTTTCATAAAATAAAAAAGGATATCGTATTGAAAAGAATTGGAATACGGAGGATAATAAGATGATTGGTGTGATTTAATATTAGACAAGGAATGGATTATGGAGAATTATCGATTGTGTTTGGAAGGAAAAGCAGATATGGAAGGAGGACAATTTTAACAATGTACACAGAATTAAGCAAAGAAATTTCCTATGCCCTGCGTCATGCGCCCTGGGAATATGAACTGGAAATGGATGAAGAAGGCTGGGTTTTGGTGGGGCAGCTTTTGGAAGGATTACATAGAGCAGAGAAGTGGAAGAATATTTGTGAAACGGATTTAAGTGAGATGATAAAGCAATCCGAGAAAAAGCGTTTCGAGTTAAAGAATGACAAAATCAGGGCATTTTATGGGCATTCCATACCGATGAAGATTTTAAAAGAAGAGAAGATGCCGCCGGATATTTTGTATCATGGCACAGCCAGAAGATTTTTGGAATCAATCAATGAAAATGGCCTGCTGCCCCAGAGCAGGCAGTATGTCCACTTGTCGCAGGATGTGGAAACGGCTGAAAATGTGGGCAGACGTCATGATGGTAAGCCATGTATACTAATCATTGATGCAAAGAAAGCATGGGAGGAAGGAATTAAATTTTACCTGGGCAATGAAAAAGTATGGCTGGCAGATAAAATACCCGTCAGGTATATTAAGAAGATGTAACAGTTCAGTCTTGCACCAAGTCACGCTGGCGGGACCGGGTGAATGAAGATAATGGACAAGCCCCAAGAGA